>JAILZQ010000083.1 GCA_023512415.1 Geminicoccaceae bacterium
AACCGCCGCTGCAGGGCAGCGGCGCCGCCCGCCGCCAGCGCCCCCGCCGGCAGCGGGACGGTGATGTCGTGGAACTGGCCGACGAAGCGCATCTCGACGCGGCGCTCGACCTGGACGTGCGCCGCGGCCACGCCCGCCTCGGCTAGGACCTGCCGGCCCTGCGTCTCCAGGTCGGCCAGCAGCGCGTCCACCGCTGGCCAGTCGAGGACCTGGAGCTCGCCGGGGAGCGAGCGGGCCACCTCCACGCTGGCGGGCGCCACGAGGAAGCCGATCGCCGATGCCACGCCGGGGGCCGGTGGGATCACGACCTCGCGCATCCCCAGGATGCGCGCCACGCGTGCCGCGTGCGCGGGCCCCGCGCCGCCGAACGCCATCAGCGCGAACCGACGGGGATCCTCACCGCGCTCGATGATGTGCACCCGGGCGGCGGCTGCCATGGCTTCGCACGCGATGCTGTAGACGCCCCAGGCGGTCTGGACGGCGTCGAGCCCCAGCGGCGCGCCCGCGCGGGCCAGGGCAGCCTGGGCCGCCGCCGCGTCCAGGGCCATGGCGCCGCCGAGGAAGTAGTGCGGGTCGAAGTACCCCAGCGTCAGGCAGGCGTCGGTGACGGTGGCCTCGGTGCCGCCGAAGCCGTAGCACGCCGGTCCGGGCACGGCGCCGGCGCTGTCGGGCCCGACCTTCAGCAGGCCCAGGGCATCGACGCGCACGAGGGAACCGCCGCCTGCGCCGATCTCGAGCATGTCCACCACGGGGATCGTGATGGGGATGCCCGACCCGCGCGCGAACCGGTGCACGCGGGCGACCTCGATCATGGACCGCACGTCGGGCCGCCCGCCGCGCACCAGCGCGATCTTGGCGGTGGTGCCGCCCATGTCGAACGCCACCTGCGCCGGGCGCCCCGCGCGCGCGCCGAAGAACGCCGCCACCAGCGCGCCGCCCGCAGGCCCGGACTCCAGCAGCCGGATCGGGTAGCGCCGCGCGGCGTCGGGGGCCAGCAGGCCGCCCGAGGACTGCATCAGGAAGAAGCGGCCGCAAAAGCCGCGCGCGGCGACCGCTCCCTGGAGCCGGTCCAGGTAGCGCGCCACCAGGGGCTGCACGTAGGCGTTGGCCACGGTGGTGCACGTGCGCTCGTACTCGCGGATCTCGGGGGCCACGTCGCTGCTGATGGAGATCGCGAGGTCGGGGAACTCGGCCCGGACCAGCTCCCGCGCCGCCTGCTCGTGGGCGGGGTTGCGGTACGCGTGGAGGAAGACCACGGCCAGCGCCCGCACGCCCTGGGCGACCAGCGTCCGGACCGCCGCGCGCACCTGCTCCAGATCCAGCGGGCGCAGCACGGTGCCGTCGCGACTGCACCGCTCGTCGACTTCCAGGCGCCAGCGGCGCGGGACCAGCGGGTCGGGGTAGCGCAGGAACAGGTCGTAGATGTCGTAGCGCTGCTCGCGCCCGATCTCCAGCACGTCGCGGAAGCCGCGGGTGCACACCAGCCCCGTCGGTGCGCCCCGGCGTTCGATGATGGCGTTGGTGACCAGCGTGGTGCCGTGCACCAGCAGGCCCACGTCGGCCAGGGACACGCCTGCCTGCGCGCAGAGCTCGTCGAGGCCGCGCAGGGCCCCTTCGGCCGGATCGTCGGGCGTGGTCAGGACCTTGTGGATCACGAGCCGTCCGGTGGCCGCGTCGTGCAGGACCAGGTCGGTGAACGTGCCGCCGATGTCGACGGCAATGCGGTAGCGCGTGGTCATGGGCATCGTGGACGGCGATGGGGCACGGCCCGGCCGGCGTGGGCCGCGCGGCTGCCGGTGCCGGCGCGCGCTCCATCCGTCGCCGGTGCCCTGGGGTGTCCCGTGCGCGCGTCCGGCGCGCCGGGCGGCGGCTCGCCCCGGGTCGGGGCACGGGAGGGGGTGCGCCGTCCCACTACCGCGGCCCGCCCCAGTAGATGGACTCCAGCCCCACCAGCCGTTCGATCAGGACGACGATGACCACGCTGAGCACGATGCTGACCGTGGACACCGCCGCAGCGGCCGGATCGAAGGAGAATCGCAGGTAGTCGAACAGCTGGATGGGCAGGGTGGTGTTCCCCACGCTGATGAGCAGCAGCGAGATCGGGAACTGGTCGAACGAGGTGATGAACGCGAACAGGGCGCCCGAGATCAGGCCACCCTTGATCAGCGGCAGGGTGATGCGCCAGAACGTCACCAGCGGACCCGCGCCCAGAGACCGTGCGGCCTCCTCCAGCGACCGGTCGAACCCCACCAGGACCGTGGACACCGTGAGGAAGACGTACGGGAGCGCCACCAGCGTGTGGCCGACGAGCAGCGCCCGCATGCCGCGCGTGCCGAGCCCC
This sequence comes from Geminicoccaceae bacterium, assembly GCA_023512415.1. GTDB lineage: Bacteria > Pseudomonadota > Alphaproteobacteria > Geminicoccales > Geminicoccaceae > JANXAZ01. The sequence goes on from JAILZQ010000083.1 coordinate 2,342, forward strand.
GTGGCGTAGAAGAAGATCAGCAGGGCGATGCCGGTGAGGATGGCCGGGAACTGCAGCGGCGCCACCAGCAGCAGGCGCAGCAGGTCCCGCGCCCGCCGCGCGTAGCGCACGACGAACAGCGCCGCCATCGTCCCCAGCACGGTGCTGGCCAGGGTGGCCAGCACCGCCAGCCGCAGGCTGTACTCGAAGGCGCGGACGAAGGGCTGGTGCTGCGCGGCCTTGACGAACCACCGCAGTGAGAACCCCTCCGGCGGGAAGCGCAGGTAGTCGCCGCTGTTGAACGCCGCCAGCACCACGATGGCGATCGGCGCCAGGAGGAAGACGTAGACCGCGGCCACCACCGCCGGCAGCAGCCAGGCGCGGCCGGCGGGCGGGCGTGACGTCTGTCGCGCGGCCGCCGGGAGGGCTACGGTGCCGTCCATCGGAGCACCCGGTTCATGAGCTTGACGTACGCCCAGACCCCCAGGGCCGTGAGGCCGAACAGCACCATGGACAGGGCCGAGCCCAACGGCCAGTTGAAGGCGTCCAGCAGCTTCTGCACGATGATGATGGGCATGACCAGGACGTTGTTGCCGCCCAGGAGGATCGGGATTACGTAGGAACTGACCGCCAGCACGTACACCAGCAGGGTGCCCGCGAACACCCCCGGCAACGACAGCGGCCAGGTGATCCGGCGGAACGTCACCCACGGCGAGGCGCCCAGCGAGCGCGCCGCCCGCTCCAGGTCGGGCGGGATGTTCTGCAGGGCGCCGGCGATCGACAGGGCCATGAACGGCAGGTAGACGTGCACCAGGCCCACGATGATGCCGAAGACGTTGTACATCAACGGCAGCTCGGGCCCGCCCAGCCAGCGCACGAAGGTGTTGATCAGCCCCACCCGCCCCAGGATGATCATCCAGCCGAAGCTCCGCACGACCACGCCCACCAGCAGCGGCGAGATGAGCAGCATCAGCAGCCAGCCGCGCCGCCGCGTGGGCGCCCGCGCGATGTAGTACGCCACGGGGTAGCCGAGCACCAGGGTCACGGCAGTGGTGAGCAGGGCGTACCAGAACGTGTTGGCCAGGATCCGCCAGTAGAAGAGATCCCCCAGGGCCTGCGCGTAGTTGTCCAGCGTGAAGACCCGCAGGTAGGGGCCGTCGGGCGGCTTGTACAGGACGCTCATGTAGACCATGTTGGCGTAGGGCACGACGAAGAAGGCCAGCAGGAAGAGGAGCGTCGGCGCCATGAGCAGGCCGTTCCAGCCGTCGCGGCGCCGCGCCGGCCGGCGGAGCGGGGGGAGGACCGTGGTCGCCGCGCGGGCCATCCCGCTAGCCCCCCGCAGCCGGCACGACCCAGGCCTCGTCGGGCGCGAACGCCAAGTCCACGGAGACGCCGGGCACGTAGGCCTGGGAGGGGTCGGCCTGGACGCGCAGCCGCAGCCCGTCGGCGCCCTCCATGCGGTAGTCCAGCAGGTTGCCCAGGAAGACGCGCTCGCGCACCACGGCCCGCAGCCGGTTCGGCAGCGTGGCGCCGATGTGCAGCGCTTCTGGCCGCACGCAGATCAGCACCGGCCCACCCGGGACATCGCCCTGGCAGGTGAACGTGCCGACCCCGGTGCGCACCACCAGGCGCCCGTCCTGCCGGCCGGCGACCTCGCCGGCGATGAAGTTGGTCAGGCCGATGAACTCCGCCACCCAGGCGTTGGCCGGCCGGCGGTAGATCGCCTCGGGCGGTCCCACCTGCTGGAGCGCCCCGTCCCGCAGCACTGCGATGCGATCGGCCAGGACCATGGCCTCCGCCTGGTCGTGGGTGACGTAGATCGTGGTGATGCCGAGCCGTTCGTGCAGCCGGCGGATCTCGATCTGCATCGCTTCGCGGAGTTTCTTGTCGAGGGCCGAGAGCGGCTCGTCCATGAGCAGGACGCGCGGCTCGAAGACGACCGCCCGGGCGAGTGCGACGCGTTGCTTCTGACCGCCCGAGAGTTCGTCGGGGCGGCGCTCGCCGAGCCCTTCGAGCCGGACGAGGGCGAGCGCATCGGCCACCTTCCGGGCGATCTCGGCGCGCGGCCGGCCGCGCATGCGCAAGGGGTAGGCGACGTTCTGGGCGACCGTCATGTGCGGGAAGAGGGCGTAGCTCTGGAAGACCACGCCGAAGTCGCGGCGGTGCGGCGGGGTGCGGGTGACGTCCTCGCCTCCTACGAGCACCCGGCCGCTCGTCGGCCGGCTGAAGCCCGCGAGGACCATGAGCAGCGTGGTCTTGCCCGAGCCCGAGGGGCCGAGCAGCGTCAAGAACTCGCCCGGCTCGACCTCGAGCGAGACGCGGTCGAGGGCCCGCACCCCGCCGTAATGCTTGGAGACCGCCTCGAAGCGGATCCCGACCGGCGCGCGACGATCCATGCCGGAAGCGAAGGAGCGCTCAGCGGGTCTTCCAGCTGTCCCAGCGCTCCTGCATCTTCTGCCGGTTGGCCGCCCAGAAGCGGGCGTCGATCACGAACTGCTTGGCCGCGTTCTCCGGGCTCGACGGGCTGATCCTCGCCATCTCCGGTGTGATCTTGCCGGTCTCGAAAGCCTTGCTCGTGGTCGGCCCGTAATTGATGTAGAGTGGCATGTTGGCCTGCAGGTCGGGGGCGACCATGCGGGCGAGCGCCTTCATCGCCAGATCCTTGTTCTTGCTGCCCTTGATGATCGCCAGGCAATCGAGCGACAGGATGCCGTCGTCGTAAGCGTAGGCGAACTTGGCGCCGTCCTTGATCACCGTGTCGAGCCGGCCGTTCCAGATCGACAGCATATCGACCTCGCCGTCCTTGGCGAGCTGCGCCGACTGCGCCCCCGACTTCCACCACACCGTGATGTGCGGCTTGATCGCATCGAGCTTCTTGAAGGCGCGGGCCACTCCCTCCTCGGTCGACAGCAGCTGGTAAACCTGGTCCTTGGGCACGCCGTCCACCAGGAGCGCGATCTCGAGGTTCGGGGTCGGGTAGTCGCGCAGCGCGCGGGCACCCGGGAAGCCTTTCACGTCCCAGAAGTCCTTCCAGCCGCGGGGCGGTTTGTCCTTGTACTTCTCGGTGGAGTACCCGAGAACCGTCGAATAGTAGATGATGCCGATCCAGTGCGTGTCGAAGGCCATCTTGTCGAAGCCTTCGGTCGAGATCAGCGAATAATCGAGCGGCTCGAGCAGCCCCTCGCTCTGGGCAGCGGCGCAGTCGGCGAGACCGAGATCGACGATGTCCCAGCTGACCGCCCCGGCGCGGACCTGGGCACGCACCTCGGCGATGCCGGTCAAGGTGTCCTCGGCCCAGGTGATGCCGAGCTCCTTGGCCACGGGCTCGAGCAACGCCTTGCGCTGGGCTTCCTGGTAGGAACCGCCGAAGGAGGTGAAGGCGAGCTTCTGCTGGGCGTCGGACGGTCCGCCGGCCAAGACCAGGGCGAGCGTCCCGGCACCGGCCAGGATCGTCGTGCGCATGGAGCGGGACCTCCCCTCTCGCGTCTTGTCAGCCCCGGCCTCCTCGATAGGGTGCGGGCATCGGCCCCGCGAGCCGAAGCGCGGGGATACCAGACGCTCGGGCGCCGCATGATCGAAGACGAGAGGCCGCCGCTCGCCGACAGTTTGTGGACCGCGACCGCACCGGCGGGCCCGGCCTGCCCGCCGCTCGAGGGCGAGGTGGAGGCCGAGGTCGTGATCGTCGGCGGCGGCTACACCGGGCTCTCGGCCGCCCTGCACCTGGCCGAGCGCAAGGTCTCGGTCGTGCTGCTCGAAGCGCGCGAGCCGGGCTGGGGGGCCTCGGGGCGCAACGGCGGGCAGGTGATCCCCGGTTTCAAGGAGGATCCGGACGAGGTCGAGCGCATCATGGGGCCGACCTTCGGCCGGCGCGCCGTGCGTCTCTCGGCCGCCGCACCCGACCTCGTGTTCGATCTCGTCGCCCGCCACGGGATCGCCTGCGACGCGGTCCGGGCGGGGTGGATCCAGCCGGCACCGGACGAGGCCGGCGTGCGGTTGCAGCGGGCGCGGGTACGGCAGTGGGAGCGGCGCGGCGCGCCGGTCGAGTGGCTCGACCGCGGTGCGGTGAGCATCGCCCTCGGCACCGGGCTCTACGAGGGCGGGCTCTTGGACCGGCGGGGCGGCAGCCTGCAGCCGCTCGCCTACGCCCGCGGGCTCGCCGCCGCGGCGATCCGGGCCGGTGCGCGGATCCACGGGCGGACGACGGCGCGCCGGCTCGAGCGGGTGGGCGCGGGCTGGCGCGTCGCCACCGGGCGGGGTGCGGTCCGCGCCCGGACGGTGCTCGTGTGCACCAACGGCTACACCGACGGTCTCGTGGGCGGGCTCGCGCAGGCGCTCGTCCCGGTGACCTCGGTCCAGGTCGCGAGCGCACCGCTGTCCGACAATGTCCGCCGCTCGATCCTGCCGGGCGGCGAGGCGGCGTCCGACACCCGCCGGCTCCTCGTCTATTTCCGCCTCGATCCGGCCGGCCGGCTGGTGATCGGCGGCCGTGGCGCCTACGGCGAGCGGGGGATCCGGGCGGCCCAGGCCCGGCTGCGGCGGCTCGCGCAGCGGATGTTCCCCCAGCTCCCCGACGATCTCCGCTGGGAGCGGGCCTGGGGCGGGTTCGTGGCGCTCACCGAGGACCATCTGCCGTTCCTGGTCGAGCCCGAGCCGGGGCTCGTGGCGGCAGGCGGGTACAACGGCCGCGGGGTGGCCATGGCGACGGCGATGGGCCGGGTGCTCGCCGACAAGGCTTCGGGCGTGCCCGACGCCGAGCTCGACTTCCCGGTGACACGGTTGCGGCCGATGCCCCTCCACGCCCTGCGCCGGCCGGTGATCGCGCTCGCCGTGGCGGTCAAAGCGGTGCAGGACCGGCTCGGGCTCCGCCTGGCGTCTTGAGCGGCCGAGCGGCTCAGTGCAGGCGTGGCCGGCGCAGCAGGCTCGCCCGGTCGATCGAGCGCAGGGTCCGGTCGATCCGCCGGCCGTCGCGCACGGTGACGAGCGGCACCGGCACGCCCGCCTCGCCGAGCGCCCAGACCTGGCGCCAGAGGTCGGCGAGGTCGACGACCGCCCGGCCGGCCACCGCGACCACGAGATCCCCGCGCTCGATGCCCGCCCGATCGGCCGGGCCGCCCGGCGCCACCCCGGTCACCACGAGCCGGTCACCGGCCTCGACCACGTAGAGCCCGAGCCAGGGGCGCGGCGGCCGGTCGACCCGGCCCGTGCGGGCGATCTGGTCGCGGATCGGCACGAACAGATCGATCGGCACGACCATGTTGGCAGCCGCGGTCTCTTTGGGGCCCGCCTCGGCCTCGATCAAGAGCGAGCCGATGCCCACGAGCCGGCCGTCCGGGCCGATGCAGGCCGTGCCACCCCAGTGCGGGTGGGCGGGTGCCGTGAACAGCGCCTCGTCGAGGACGTACTCCCAATAGCCGGCGAACTCGCGCTTGCCGATGACCCGGGCCTGGACCGCGGCGTCCCGACCGCCGCAGGCGGCGACGATGACGGGATCCCCGGGTCGCAAGGGCTCGGCGCTGCCGAGGGGCAGCCCCGGAACCGGGAGCCGGCCGAGCAGGAGGAGCAGGCCGAAGCCGGTGACGAAGTCGTAACCCAGAGGGTGCGCCTCGACCACCCGGCCCTCCGCCGAGGTGAGCCACACCCGCTCGGCCTCGGTGACGAGATAGCCGATCGTGAGCGCGTGGCGGCCGCCCTCGAGGAGCACCGCGCTACCCTCCCGCTCGGTGCCGAGAATGTTGGCGGTGAAGGCGTCGGCCGGGATCTCGGCGCGCAGCTCCAGCACCGCTTGAAGCGCGCGGTCGAGGTCGAAAGCCCAGGCCTCGGGCCGGGGTCGGATGATCGGCGGGATCGACCAGCCCTCGTTGCGGCTCAACGGGACCTCCCTGGTGCATCCACGCGATCTTCGAACACCCGCCGGCCGGCGCCGTCAACCGCCGGGCCCCTGCCCGAGGCGCGGGACGGCTGCTATGCCCGGGGAAAGGTCGAGGGAGCCACGCGATGCGCTACGTGATCGATCCGCCGCCCACGCCCGCGATCCCGGTCCGCGGCGGCGGTCTCTTCCCGGTCCGCCGGGTCTACTGCATCGGCCGCAACTACGCGGCGCACGCGGTCGAGATGGGCGGCGACCCGAACCGCGAGCCGCCCTTCTTCTTCCAGAAGAACCCGGACGATCTCGACCCCTCGGGCCAATTCCCCTATCCGCGGCGGTCCAACAACGTCCACCACGAGGTCGAGCTCCTCGTGGCCCTCGCCCGCGGCGGAGAGGACGTCCCGGTCGAGGGGGCGCTCGCGTGCGTGTGGGGCTATGCGGTCGCGATCGACATGACCCGCCGCGACCTCCAGGACGAGGCCAAGAAGCTGCAGCGGCCCTGGGAGATCGCCAAGGCCTTCGCCCGCTCGGCCCCGGTGGGCGAGCTCGTACCGGCCGCCGCGATCGGCCATCCGAGCCGCGGGGCGATCACCCTCGCCGTCGACGGCGCGCTCCGTCAATCCGGCGATCTCGCCCAGATGATCTGGAAAGTGCCGGAGATCGTCGCCACGCTCTCGCGATATTTCACCCTCGCCCCGGGCGACGTGGTCCTCACCGGCACGCCCGCCGGGGTCGGTCCCGTGCAGCGCGGGCAGGTGATGGAGGCGGCGATCGAAGGGGTGGGGGCGATCCGGGTCGCGGTCGTCTAGCCGGTCGAGGCGGGCGCGGTGGTCTCGTTCGTGATCTCGCCGCGCTCGATGGTCGCGACGCGGTCGACGAAGGGGCGCAGGAGTTCGGGGTTGCTCTCGCTCACGAGGAGCGCCATCGCGCGCTCGCGCGCCACCAGCCGAGCCAGGATCTCGCCGTAGCGGCGGGCGAGTGCGGGGGCGAGGCCCTGGAACGGCTCGTCGAGCAGCAGGAGCCGGGTGCCGGTCACGAGCGCGCGGGCAAGCGCCGCCATCTTGCCCTGGCCGCCGGAGAGCGCCCCGGCCCGGCGATCGCGCAGCTCGAGGAGCTCGGGAAGCAGCTCCCACACCCGCTCGAGGCGGGCGCGGACCTCGCCCCGAGGCAGGCCCAGGACCTCGGCCGGCAGCCGCACGTTCTCCTCGACCGTGAAGCTCGGGAAGAGACGGCGGTCCTCGGGCGCGTAGCCGATCCCGAGGGCGGTGCGCCGATGGGGCGAGACGCGCGCGAGGTCCCGGCCGTCGAAGCGGATCGTCCCCCCGGAGAGCGGAACGAGGCCCATGATCGCCCGCAGCGTCGTGGTCTTGCCCGCGCCGTTGCGGCCGACCAGGGCCACGCGGCCACCTTCGGGCACGACGAGCTCGACGCCGCGCAGGATCCGCGCGCCCTGGATCGCCACCTCGACCCGCGCGAGGCTCAGCACGGCGCCCCCTCGACGCCGATCACCTCGCGGCGGACGACTGGATCCGCGAGCACCGCGGCGGGCGGCCCTTCGGCCAGGATCCGGCCCTGGCTCCAGACCGCGACGCGGTCGGCATGGCGGGCGACCACCTCCATGTCGTGCTCGACGAAGACGGCGGTGACGCCTTCGCGGCGGAGCGCCGCCACGAGCCGATCCATGATCGCGTGCTTCTCCGCCGCCGCCACGCCCGAGGTCGGCTCGTCCATGAGCAAAAGGCGCGGGCGGAGCGCCAGGGCCATGGCGATGTCGACGAGCTTCCTGGCCCCCTCGTCGAGCTGGTCGGACCGGGCATGGGCCACGGCGGCGAGATCGAGGCCGGCCAGGAGCGCCATGGCCTCCGCCCGCCGCTCGGCCGAAAGGAGCGGGCCGAAGGCGGCCCAGAAGCCGGAGCGGGCAGCCAAGTGGAGGGCCACGTTCTCGAGCACCGTGTGCTCGGTGAAGAGCTGCGGGATCTGGAAGCTCCGGGCGATCCCGAGCCGGACGATCCGGCGCGGCGGCAGCCCGGCGATCTCCCTGCCCGTGAAGCGGATCGAGCCGGCCTGCGGCCGCAGATAGCCCGTGACCATGTTGATGAAGGTGGTCTTGCCGGCACCGTTCGGGCCGATGATCGCCAGGATCTCGCCTTCGGCCACCTCGAGGTCGACGCCGTCGGCCGCGCGGACCCCGCCGAAGGCGAGGGAAAGGCCCCGGGCCGCGAGCAGGGGGGCGCTCACCCCCGCCCCCCGAGCCGCCGCGCGAGATCGTCGAGCAGACCCGCGAGGCCGCGTGCGGCCGAGAGGATGATCACGAGCAGGACGAAGCCCAAGATCATCTGCCAGGCGTCGGGGAAGGCGGCCGCGGCGTGGACGCGGACGAGCTCGAAGACCACGGCGCCCAAGAAGGGCCCGAGCACGTGGCCCGTGCCGCCCAGGATCGCCACGAAGACGAGCTCGCCCGAATGGGTCCAATAGGCCAGGAGCGGGGTCACGTGGAGGGTGGCGAGGGCGGTGATCGCCCCGCCCACCCCGGCGAGCGCGGCCGAAGCGAGATAGGCCTGGAGGAGGACACGGCGGGCGGAGATGCCGGCGAACTCGAGCCGCGTCTCACGGGTCTTGATGGCACCCAGGGCCGAGCCCGCGGGCGAGCCCAGATAGCGGGCGACCAGGCCGCCTGCGAGCAGCGCCGCGACCAGCGCCAAAAGGAAGAGCGCCCAGTCCCAAGCGGGCCCGTCGAGGCCGAGGCCGAGGAGACTCGGGCGGACGACCCGGATCCCGTCGGTGCCGCGGGTCAAGCTGTAGAGCTTCTCGAGCAGCGACCAGGCGACCATCGAGAAGGCGAGGTTGAGCATGCCGAAGAAGATGTCGCGGTAGCGGGTGACGAAGAGGCCGACCAAGAGGCCGAGCCCGGTCGCAACCGCCGCGCCGGCGAGGAGGAGAAGGAGCGCCTCGCCGAGATAGGGTCGCAGGAAGGCTACGGTGTAGGCGCCGGCCGCGACGTAGAGGGCGTGGCCGAAGCTCACTTGGCCCGCGCGCAACAGCAGCATGATGCCGAGCACGGCGAGCCCGGTCGACAGCGCGATCGTCGAGACGAAGCGCAGCCAGGGCTGGAAGAGGGCGAGGAGCAGGAGCAGGACGACGCCGGCCCCGACGGTGAGGGTGCCGCGCATCAGACCCGCTGCAGCACGGTGCGGCCGAAGAGCCCGGCCGGGCGGACCAGGAGCACCGCGACCATCAACAGATAGGGGATCACGACCTCGAGCTCGGGCGCGAAGTAGACGGCCAAGGAACGGGCGAGGCCGATCAACAGCGCGGTGACCGCGGCCCCCTCGATCTGGCCGAGCCCGGCGGTGGCGACCACCGCGAAGGAGAGCACGATCATCTGGACGCCGATCCCGGGCACGAGGCTCGTCGTGGGGGCGGCGAGCGCGCCACCCAGGGCGGCGAGCCCGGCGCCGATCGTGAAGGTGACGAGATGAACGCGGCGGACGTCGATGCCGATCGCGGTCGCCGCCTCGCGGTCGTGGGTGACCGCGACGATCGTCCGGCCGAGCAGCGTGCGGCGCAAGAACCAGGTCAGCGCCACGAGCGCCACGGCCGCCACACCCGGCAGGAGGAGGAGCTGGTAGGCCGTGTAGAAGATACCGCCCACCTCGACTTGGCCGAGAAGACGCACCGGTGCGTCTTCGAAGAGCGGCTGCACGCCCCAGACGAGCTTCTGCACGTCTTCCAAGATCATGAACAGGGCGAAGGTGACGAGCAGCTGGAGGACGTGCTCTTTCTCGTAGATCCGGGCGAGGAGCCCGCGCTCGATCAAGGGGCCCATGACCGCGCCGGTCGCCATTGCGGCGAGCGCGAGGGCCAGAAGCGAGAGCTCCGGTGCGCCCGCGAGCCCCACGAGGGTCGAGGCCAGATAGGCGCCGATCGCGAACAGGCTGCCGTGGGCGACGTTCAGGATCTTGAGCACGCCGAAGACGAGGGTGAGACCCACGGCCACCATGAAGAGCTGGGCGGCGTAGGCGAGCCCGTCGAGGGTGGCCAGGAGGAGGAGAAGGCCCATGCGCGGGAAGGGGACCGGGCAGGCGGCGGGGTCCGCCCGGTCGCGGATCCTCAGGCCTTGTAGGGGATCGGGGCGGGGGTCTTGGCGACGGTCTCCATGCTCAAGGTCTTCACCCACTCGAGCCCCTTGGTTCCCATCGGGTTCATGACGAGTTCGGGCGGGAACAGCACCATCCGGTCGAGCACCGGGAACGGGTACTCGGGCACGTGCTTGGAGAGGCCGATCAGCATGGGCTCGAGGCCCTGGCCGTCCTCGCGGATCTTCATCCGCCCCGTCAGATGGTCGAACTCGAGGCCGCGGAGTGTGTCCATGAGCTGCTCGCGCGACGGCCAGGCCCCGCCGTTGGCGGCGATCGCCTTGCCGTAGGCGGCCTCGAGGGCGAACAGCGCCTGGGCCATGTGGAAGGTCGGGTAGATCGGGTAGAGGCCGAAGCGCTTGCGGTACTCGGTGACGAAGCCTTTGAGCCGCTCGGTGTCCTTGGCGGTCGGGTGGAGGAACCAGTGGTCGCCGCGGGCGCCCACGATCACGCCTTCGGGCAAGGTCTTGCCGACCCGCTCGAGGCTCGATTCGGCGAGCGGCAGGACGAACAACGAGCGCTCGAAGAGCCGCCGTTCGGCCGCCTGGCGGACGAAGGTGTCGAGCTCGCCACCCCAGCTCGTCGAGAAGACGACGTCCGGGCGCAGGGCCTGCAGCCGGGTGATCTCGGTCGAGAAGTCGGTGGCCCCGAACTTGGGGAAGAGCTCGGCCACCACCTTGATCCCGGGCTTGATCGCCTCCATGGCGCTCTTCCAGATCGCCCAGGAATCGCGACCCCAGGCATAATCCTGGTTGACCACCGCCACGGTCTGCACCTCGGGGCGGATCTTCAAGAGATAGAGCAGAGGCGCCACGATCTCCGGCACGGCGTTGGCCTGGGTCCTGACCGACCAGCGCCAGCTGCCCTCCTCGAAGATCCGCTGGGTGCCGCAGTCCCACATGATGTTCGGGAGCTTGAGCTCCTCGGCGAGCGGGGCGACCGCGAGGCAACTCCCCGAAGAGATCGAGGCCAGCATCACGTCGACGTTCTCGTTCTGGGCGAGGCGGCGACATTCGCCCAAGAGGAAATTCACCCCCGGCGCCTCGTCGATCACCAGGGCCTCGACCGGCACGCCCGCGATCCCGCCCCGGGCGTTGAGCTGGGCGATCAACAGATCGGCGGCGTTGCGACCGGGAACGCCGAAAACCGAGGCCGGACCCGAAAGGAAGGTCGAGATGCCGAGCCGGATCCGGGCCGGCTTCTGTTGGCCGAGCGCCGAGCGCGGCAGGATCCAGGGTGCGGCGAGCGCGGAAGTGGTCGTGGCGAGTGCGGCGCGACGGGTGAGCGCGGCCATCTTCTCGATCCTCCCCGAACCTCGCGGGCCGTGCGGCCGGCCCGGCTCTCGGTTCCGCTGCTACCGGGGCCGCCGCGGGCGCGCAAGCGGTCCGGGCTCAATCCCCGATCGTCTCGCTCGCCTCCTTCTTGTGGCGGACGAGGGCCATGAGCCGCCGGTCGCGCCAGCGCTGGCGATGCGCGATCTCTTCGGCCAGAAGCCGTAGCCGTCGGCTCGCCTCGATCTCGTCGAGCACCGGGCCAGTCCAGTCGGGCCGCGGCAGGGCCGAGGCGAGCACCGAATCGAACACGCTCCGATAGCGGGTGACGTAGTCGCGGATGCCGCCCGGGGCGTTGAGATCGCCCACTTCGAAGGGCCCGGCGAAGCACCAGCGCAAGGCGAGCCCGTCCTTGAGCCCGATGTCGACCTCTTCGGCCGTGCAGATCCCGGCCGCCACGAGCTTCATCGCCTCTTCGACCAAAGCCGCCTGCAGCCGGTTCATGACGAAGCCCTCGATCTCGCGGGCGAGCCGGATGACCGAATGGCCGAGCCCGCGCATCACCGTCTCGGCGCGCAACAGCGTCTCCATGCTCGTCCAGGGCGCGGGGCAGAGCTCGACCGCCCGGATCAGGTAAGGCGGGTTCAAGGGATGGGCGACGAGGCAGCGCTCGCGGCCCGGCAGATCCTCGGTGAAGCGCGAGGGAAGAAGGGCCGAGGTCGAGGAGGCGAGGACCGCCTCGGGATCGGCGAGCCGGTCGAGCTCCCGCCAAAGTTCTCGTTTGAGCTCGAGCCGTTCGGGGGCGTTCTCCTGCACCCAGCCCGCCCCGGCGAGGGCTACGTCGAGGCTCGCCGCGGGCTCGAGGCGGGCAGCGGCCTCGCTTCGGGCTTCCGGCGAAAGCAGCCCGTTGTCGACGAGGTCGGCCAAGAGCGTCTCGATCGTCGCGAGCGCTGCCTCGACGGCCCCCTCGGCCGGGTCGAACAGGCGCACCTGCCAGCCGGCGCGGGCGAAGTCGATCGCCCAGGCCCGCCCGATCAACCCGCACCCCACGATCGCACAGACTTCGCTCACCGCTCCGCCTCCCCGTCGCCACCCGGTCTCGCTAGACGCTCACGGCCGCGGCGGTCAACGTAGGGAGCCCGGGCGTGCGCATCGCCATCCTTTCCGGACTGTTCGCCAAGGGACCGGCGGCGGTGCTGGTCGAGACCGGGGGCGTGCGGCTCTTGCTCGACCTCGGGCGCGGGCCCGAGCCGGGGGCCGAGCCGCCGCTCGGCGGTGTCGGGCCGGTCGATGCGGTCCTCCTCACCCACGGCCACGTCGACCATGACCCACGGCCACGTCGACCATGCGGGGGCACTCGACCGGCTCGGCGAGCTCGGCCACCCGCCCGTTCGGGCGACGGCGGAGCTCCGCGCGCTGCGCACCCTCCCGCCGGGCGGGACGCTGCCGCTCTCGGGCACCGTCGAGATCGAGGGCGTGCAGGTCGCGACGGGTCGGGCGGGGCACGCGCCGGGCGGAGTCTGGCTCCACCTCGCGATCGGCGAGGGGCTCCTCTACACGGGCGATCTCTTCGACCGGTCCGAAGTCTGGGCGCTCGACCCGCCACCGAGGGCCGCCACGCTCCTCCTCGACGCGTCCTACGGGCTCGACCCGACCCCGCTCGAGGTGCGCCGGGCGGCCCTGCTCGAGGTGCTCGACCGACCGCGCGTGCTCTTGCCGGCCCCGGCCGACGGGCGCGGCCCGGAGCTGTTGCTGTTCCTGAGCGAGGCCACGGGGCGCGTTCCGGTTCTCTGCCCGCGGAGCCACGAGCGGCTCGCCCGGACCCTGACCGGCGCTCGGGGGAGTCTGCGCGAAGTGGCGGCCGAGCGT
>JAILZQ010000084.1 GCA_023512415.1 Geminicoccaceae bacterium
GAGCCGGTCGACCCGGGCGGGCCGGACCACGGTGCGCCGCGTGAGCACGAGGTCGAGGGCCCCGACGCCGAGCTCGACCGCCTTCTCGATCGCCCAGTCGAGACGATTGGCGCGGATCGGCGCGACCGCGAGCCGCGGCCCGGCCTCGGGTTCGGGCGGCCGCAGACACTCGACAATTCGGGCTGCACCGCCGTGCCGGTCGAGCCGGGCGAGCTCGGCGCGCCACTCCCCACTCCGCGCGTTGAACAGACGCACCGCCGCGCCCGGCGTCAGACGCAGCACGTGGCGCAGCTGGTGGACCCGCGCGATGCCGAGCTCGACCGCGGCACCCGCGACGAGCGGGGCCTCGAGGTACAAGCGCGGCGTGCGGCTCAGCTCACCCATCGCTTTGCCTTCCCGCCGACCGACGCTAGAAGCGGCGCCATGAGCGGGCAAGCGAGCCGGGTCAGCGTCGCCGATCAGCAGCTCGGATGGGTCGGCCGGCTGCCGCCGCGGCTGCGTGACCTCGGCATGCTCGCGCGTTGGGATCGGCCGATCGGCACCTGGCTCTTGCTCCTGCCCTGTTGGTGGGGGCAAGCCCTCGCGGCGGCCCCGCCCGACCCCTGGCTCGCCTTCCTGTTCGCGGTCGGGGCGATCGCGATGCGCGGCGCGGGCTGCACGATCAACGATCTGTTGGACCGCGAATTCGACCGCAAGGTGGCGCGCACCGCCAACCGGCCGCTCGCCGCCGGACGGCTCGGCCTCGGCGAGGCGATCGGGTTCGTGGCCGTCCAGTGTCTCGTGGGCCTGCTCGTCCTCGTCCAACTCCCGCTGCCGGCGATCCTGGTCGGCTTCGCGAGCGTGCCGCTGATCCTCGTCTATCCGCTCATGAAGCGCGTGACCTGGTGGCCGCAAGCGGTGCTCGGGATCACCTTCAATTGGGGCGTGCTCGTGGGCTACGTCGCGGTCACCGGCAAGGCCGATCTCGCGATGGTGCTCCTCTACTCGGCCGGGGTCGCCTGGACGCTCGGCTACGACACGATCTACGCGCACCAGGACAAGGAGGACGACCGCATCGTGGGTGTGCGCTCGACCGCGCTCCTCTTCGGCGAGCGGACCCTGCCCTGGTTGATCGCGTTCTACGGGGCGATGCTGCTCCTGCTCGCCGCTGCCGCCCTGGCCGCGGGCAAGGGGCCGGGGTTCTGGCTCGTGCTGCCGCTCGTGGTCTGGAGCCTGGCCCGCCAGCTCCGCGGGCTCGACCTCGACGATCCGAAAGACTGCATCCGGCGCTTCCGGATGAACCGGGCGACCGGTCTCTCGGTCACGGCCGCACTCGTCGCGGGCGGGCTCGAGTTCGGCGCGTAGGGGCCTCGAGCGGCGGTGGCGGAGGCCCGAACGGCGCGAGCGGCTGCCGAGAGCTCCTGGCTCGCGAGCCTCCTGGACGATCTCGGCCAGATCGCCGATCGCGCCCTCGATCGCCACCTCCGGCTCGCCGTCACCGGGCTGCGGCGCAGCGGCAAGACGGTGTTCACGACCGCCCTCGTCCACCACCTCCTCGACGGTCGCGGGCTGCCGTTCCTCGCCGCCGTCCACGAAGGCCGCTATCGGGGCGCGCGGCTCCTGCCGGTCCGCGGCGTGGAAGCGTTCCCTTACGAGCGCTACCTCACGGCGCTCGCGAGCGATCCGCCGACCTGGCCACGCCCGACCGAGCGGCTGTTCCGACTCGCCCTCGCGATCCGCTTCGCCACCACCAACCCCATCCTGCGACCGCTCCAACCGATCCAGGAGCTCGTCCTGGAGATCGTCGACTACCCGGGCGAATGGCTCCTCGACCTGCCGCTCCTCGAAAGCTCGTTCGAAAGCTTCGCCGAAGAGGCGTTCGCGCTTGCCGAGACGCCGCCCCGGGCCGCGGTCGCTCGGGAATGGCTCGAGCTCGCGCGGAGCCTCGACCAAACCGGGCCGGCCGACGCCGAAGCGATCGACGCGCTCGTGCGAGCCTACCGGGCCTATCTGGTCGCCTGCCAAGAGCGGTTGCAGCTCGCCTTCGTCGTGCCGGGCCGCTTCGTCCACCCGGGCGAACTCGAGGACCATCCGGCGCTGCGGTTCGCCCCGCTCCCGCCGGCCCCGACGCGGTCCGGGAGCTTGCGCGCCGCGGTCGTCGAAGCTTTCGAGCGTTACCGCGCGGAGGTCGTGCGGCGATTCTGGGAGGACCATGTCCGAGGCTTCGACCGGCAGATCGTGCTCGTCGACCTGCTCACCGCCCTCAATCTCGGACCCGCCCATTTCGCCGACACCCAACGCGCGCTCGAACGGATCGCCGGCACCTTCCGCTACGGCAGCAGCGGGCTCTTGGCGCGGTTGTTCGCGCCGCGGATCGACCGGGTCCTGTTCGCCGCGAGCAAAGCCGACCACGTCGCCCCGAGCCAGCACGCCGCCTTGAAGCAGCTCCTCGAGATCCTGGTCGCCCCGGCCGGCCGCGCCGCCCGCTTCGAAGGGCTCGTCCCCGAGTTCCTGGCGATCGCGGCGCTGCGCTCGACCGACGTCGTGCGCACCGAGCACGACGGCCAGCTCCTCTCCTGCGTACGCGGCCGGCTCGCCGAGGACGGGCGCGAGACCGTGCTCTTCCCGGGCGAGATCCCGCCCGAGCTTCCCGAGCCCGAGGATTGGACGAGCGGCCGGTTCCGTTTCCGCGCCTTCGCGCCGCGCCGGCTCCGGCCCGGCGTTCCGGGCCAGCACGTCCGGCTCGACCAGGCGCTCGAGTTCCTGATCGGCGACAAGCTCCGATGAGACCCGGATGAGCGAGAAACGGCGGCCGCCGCGACCGTTCGAGCTCGATCCGGCCACCGCCGGGATCGTGGCCGAGGCGGAGCCGAAGCCGATCGAACGGGCAGCCGAAGCCGAGCCGGTCGAGCCCGCGCCGAGCTCGCGCCGCTGGCTCGTCGGGCTGCTCGGGGGCGGCCTCCTCGGCCTCCTGCTGCTCCAAGCCGTGGTCTACGTCCGCGGGCTCGTCGCCGAAAGTCCGTGGCTGGGATGGCCGTTCGCGCTCCTGCTCGCCGTCGTCGCCGGCAGCACGAGCGTGCTCGTGGGCCGCGAGCTCGCCGAGCTGAGCCGGCTCACCCGCCGGGCGCGGCTGCGTGAGGCGGCCGCCCGGCTGGTCGGCTCGGAGCTGCACGGCGAGGCGCCGAAGCTCCTCGACGCGGTCGGACGCGAACTCGCCCCGGCCTCCGCCGCGCGTGCCGAACTCGCTCGGTTCCACGACCGCGCGAGCGACGCCTTGGCCGATGGCGAGCGGCTCGTCCTGTTCGAGCGCACCGTGCTCGCCCCGCTCGATCGGCGCGCCTATCGGCTCGTGCTCGAGAGCGCGCGCGACATCGGCTTGTTGACCGCGCTGAGCCCGGTCGGGCTCCTCGACGGTCTGGTCGTCCTCTGGCGGACGACGTTTTTGTTGAGGGCGATCGCTCGGCTCTACGGCATGGCGCCCGGGCCGGCCGCGAGCCTCGCCCTGTTCCGCAGGTGCCTGCGCAACGCTGCGCTCGCCGGGATCGCCGACGTCGTGAGCCAAGCGACGCTCGAGCATGCCGGCGCCTCGATCCTCTCGATCCTGTCGGCTCGCGCGGGCCAGGGCGCGGGCAACGCGCTCTTGGCGGCCAAGCTCGGTCTCGAGGCCATCCGCGAGACGCGGCCTCTCCCGTTCGTGGTCGAGGAGCCGCCACGTCTGGCCCGGCTCCGCGAGGCGCTGGGCGAGGCACGGCCGACGAGCTGAGAGGTGTTCCTCAGGCGATCCGTGCCGCCACCGCTGCGCGGCGCGTGGCCACGGCGAGCTTGTCGAGGATCTCCTTGGGCACGACCTGCCAGAAGCGCGGCAGCTCGTCCTCGAAATCGTGCAGCAGGCGCCGGCCGAGCTCGCTGCCGGTCTCGCGGACGTGCTCTTCGATCAACGCGCGGAGCTCCATCACGTAATGGTCGACTTCGAGGCGATGGTAGATCACCATGTCCTCGTTGATCCGCGCCGGCAGACGATCGAGCGGATCCCAGACATAGGCCATGCCACCGCTCATCCCGGCGGCGAAATTGTCGCCGATCGGGCCCAGGATCACGGCCACACCGCCCGTCATGTACTCGCAGCCATTGTCGCCGCAGCCCTCGACCACGGTCACGGCACCGCTGTTGCGCACGGCGAAACGCTCGCCCGCCCGGCCGGCCGCGAACAGCCGCCCGGCCGTGGCACCGTAGAGGCAGGTGTTGCCGATGATCGTGTTCTCGCTCGCGACCAGCGGTGAAGAGACGAGCGGCCGGACGACGATCGTGCCGCCGGAGAGCCCCTTGCCGACATAGTCGTTGGCGTCGCCGAAGACCTCGAGCTTGAGCCCTTGGACCGCCCAAGCGCCGAGCGACTGGCCGGCCGAGCCGCGGAGCCGGACGGTCAAATGGCCCGGCTGCAGCCGATCCATTCCGTAGCGACGCGTGATGTGCGCCGACATGCGGGTGCCGACCGCCCGATGGACGTTCCGGACGTTGTACTGGAGCTGCATCTTCTCCCCGTCCTCGAGCATCGGCCGGGCGTCCTTCACCATCTGGGCATCGAGCGTGTCGGGCACCTCGTTGCGACCGTCGAGCACGCAGTAGGGCGGGTGGGGACCGCCGTCGACCCGGACCAGGATCGGGTTGAGGTCGAGATCGTCGAGGTCGGCTGAACCGCGGCTCACCTGCTTCAACAGGTCGGTCCGCCCGATCGCTTCGCGGAGCGAGCGCAGCCCGAGCGACGCCAGGATCTCGCGCACCTCCTCGGCGATGAAGCTCATGAGGTTCACGACCTTCTCGGGCGTGCCCTCGAACTTGGCCCGCAGATCCGGTCGTTGTGTGCAGACACCCACGGGGCAGGTGTTGGAATGGCACTGGCGGACCATGATGCAGCCCATCGCCACGAGGGCCGCCGTGCCGATGCCGTATTCCTCCGCTCCCAGAAGGGCCGCGACGACCACGTCGCTGCCCGTCTTGATCCCACCGTCGGTGCGCAGAACCACGCGGTGGCGCAGGCGGTTCAAGGTCAAGAGCTGGTTGGCCTCGGAAAGGCCGAGCTCCCAGGGGGTGCCGGCATATTTGATGGAGGTCAAAGGCGAGGCCCCGGTGCCGCCCACGTGACCCGAGATCAAGATGACGTCGGCCTTGGCCTTGGCGACACCGGCGGCGATCGTGCCGATCCCCGATTCCGAGACGAGCTTGACGCAGACCTTGGCGTCCGGGTTGATCTGCTTCAAGTCGTAGATGAGTTGCGCCAGATCCTCGATCGAATAGATGTCGTGGTGCGGCGGCGGGCTGATCAACGTCACACCGGGTGTGGCGTGCCGCAGCCGGGCGATCTCGACGGTGACCTTGAAGCCGGGGAGCTGACCGCCCTCGCCGGGCTTGGCGCCTTGGGCGATCTTGATCTCGAGCTCCTTGGCGGCGTTCAGATATTCGGCGGTGACGCCGAACCGCCCCGAGGCGACCTGCTTGATCGGCGAGTTGGGATTGTCGCCGTTGGGGCGCGGCTGGTACCGCTCGCGGCCTTCGCCGCCCTCGCCCGAGTCCGACTTGGCACCGATCCGGTTCATCGCGATCGTCAAGCACTCGTGGGCCTCGGGCGAGAGAGCGCCCAAGGACATGCCCGGGGTGACGAAGCGCTTGCGGATCTCGGTGATGCTCTCGACCTCCTCGAGCCGCACCGGCGGCAGCTTGCGGTTGAAGTCGAGCAGATCGCGGATCGCGATCGGTTCTTGGCCGTAGACCATCTCGGCGTATTTTTTGTACGCTTGGTAGGAATCGGTCGCGACCGCGTGCTGGAGCTGGTGGACGAGCCGGCCCTCGAGGGCGTGCGCTTCGCCGCCGCGGCGATAGCGGTAGAAGCCGCCGATCGAGAGCGGCGGCTC
The DNA here is from genome assembly GCA_023512415.1 of Geminicoccaceae bacterium. Taxonomy (GTDB): domain Bacteria; phylum Pseudomonadota; class Alphaproteobacteria; order Geminicoccales; family Geminicoccaceae; genus JANXAZ01. The sequence continues at coordinate 5,889 of JAILZQ010000084.1, forward strand.
GTCCTCGCCCATCGCCCGGCGATGCATCGCCAGGACCTTGTTGGTGATCCCGGTGAGGCCGATGCCGGAGATGCGGGTGATCAGTCCCGGGAAATATTCGCGGCAGAGCGAGCGCGACAAGCCCACCGCCTCGAAATTGTAGCCACCGCGATAGCTCGAGACGATCGAGATGCCCATCTTCGACATGATCTTGAGGAGGCCCTGGTTGAGGGCCTCCTTGTAGCGGGCGAGGCACTCCTCGAGCGAGAAGCCGGGGAACAGGCCGCGGGCGTGGCGGTCGGCGATCGCCGCCTCGGCGAGATAAGGATTGACCGCGGTGGTCCCGACCCCGATCAGCACCGCGACGTAGTGCACGTCGAGGCATTCGGCCGAGCGCACGGTGATCGAGCTGAACGAACGCAGCCCCTGGCGGACGAGGTGGCTGTGGACCGCGCCGGCGGCGAGGATCATCGGGATCGGCGCGCGCTCGGGGCTCACCCGCTCGTCGGTCAAGACGATGTCGCGGGCACCTTCGCGGACCGCCTCCTCGGCCTCGCGGCGGATCCGCTCGAGCGCATCCTTGAGGCTCTCGCCCTCGGCGGCGAAGGTGCAGTCGACGACGCGGAGGTCGTCGCCGAAATAGGCCACGAGCGCGTCGTACTCGGCGGTCAGCAGGACCGGGCTCTCGAGCTCGAGGATCCGGGTCTGGCTCGGATCCTCGTCGGCGATGTTGCCGAGATTGCCGAAGCGGGTCTTGAGGCTCATCACCCGCCATTCGCGCAAGGGATCGATCGGCGGGTTGGTGACCTGGCTGAACTGCTGGCGGAAGAAGTGGTGCAGGCCGCGGTAGCGCTTGGAGAGCACCGCGAGCGGGGTGTCGTCGCCCATCGAGCCGACCGGCTCTTTGGCGTCCAGCACCATGGGTGAGAGGACGAGCTCCATGTCCTCGATCGACAGATCGAAGAGAGCCTGGCGGCGGCGCAGCTCGGCGCGCTCGAAGGTGGTGAACCGACGCGGTCGTTCGGCGACGATCCGGTCGAGCCGGGTGATGTGCTCGACCCACTTCGAATAGGGCTTCAGGGCGGCGAGGAAGTCCTTGAGCTCCTCGTCGTGGTAGAAGCGACCGGCCACCAGGTCGACGCCGATCATCTCGCCCGGCCCGACCCGGCCCTTCTCGACGATGGTCTGCTCGTCGAGCGGAACCATGCCGGTCTCGGAGCCGACAACGAGCAGGCCGTCGCGGGTGCGGGCGAAGCGCATCGGCCGCAGGCCGTTGCGGTCCATCCCGGCGATCACCCAGCGGCTGTCCGAGCCGACGAGCGCCGCCGGCCCGTCCCAAGGCTCCATGACGCAGTTGCAATAGTTGAAGAGGTCGCGGTGCTCTTTCGGCATCGCGATCCGGTTCGACCAAGCGGGCGGCACCAGCAGGGTCTTGACCAGGGGCAACAGCCGCCCGGCGCGGACCAGCACCTCGACCACGTTGTCGAGGGCTGCGCTGTCCGAGCCACCGGGCTGGACGATCGGCTTCACGTCCTCGTTGTACTCGCCGAACACCGACGACCAGAGCCGGGTCTCGTGGCTCTTCATCCAATTCACGTTGCCGCGCAGTGTGTTGATCTCGCCGTTGTGGGCGATCACGCGGAACGGCTGGGCGAGCCGCCAGGCCGGCCAGGTGTTGGTCGAATAGCGCTGGTGGAAAATCGCGAAGCTCGAGACGAACCTCGGATCGCCGAGGTCGGGGTAGAAATTGTCGAGCTGCTCGGCCAGGAACAAGCCTTTGTAGATGATCGAGCGGCAAGAGAGCGAGCAGACGTAGAAGTCGGTGACGTTCTCGACCAGCGCCTGCTTCTCCACCCGTCGGCGGATGATGTAGAGATCGCGCTCGAACTCGTCGTCGCCGACGCCGCGCGGGTTGCCGACGACGATCTGCTCGATGTCCGGCTGGGTCGCCTGCGCCTTCTCGCCGATCACCGAGGTGTCGACCGGCACCTGGCGCCAGCCGAGCACGCTGTAGCCGAAGCGGAGGACCTCGCTCTCGACGAGCGTCCGGCAGAGCTCGGCCTGGGCGAAATTGTTGCGCGGCAGGAAGACCATCCCGACGGCGAGGCGGCCGTTCTCGGGCAGCCGGCCCTTGACCTGCTCGCGGAAGAAATCGTGCGGGATCTGAATGTGGATCCCCGCACCGTCGCCGGTCTTGCCGTCGGCGTCGACGGCGCCCCGGTGCCAGACCGCCTTCAAGGCCTGGATCGCCTTCTCGACCACCTCGCGGCGGGGCTTGCCGTCGATCGCGACGACGCAGCCGACCCCGCAGGAATCGCGACCGAGCTCGAGATCGTCGAGGCCGGCGGCGCGCAGCTGCGCGAGGCTGCCCTCGTAAGCGCGCAGAAAGGCCTCGGCGGATTCGTGAGTCGCGCTCATGTCCTTCCCTCCGCTCACGATGCGAGCGCGAGCTCACGAGGCGCAGCCTCCGCGCCGCGCGCTCGGGCTTCGAGCCAACGATGGATGCCAGCCGCGGCGTCCCGGCCGTCGCGGATCGCCCAGACCACGAGAGAGGCGCCGCGGACGATGTCGCCGGCGGCGAACACCCCCGGGATCGACGTCGCCATCGTCGACCAGTCGATCTTGATCGTCCCCCAGCGGGTCGTCGGCAGCTCCGGCGCGCCCCACAGCGTCGGCAGATCCTCCGGATCGAAGCCCAACGCCTCGATCACGAGATCGGCCGGGAGGCGGAAGCTCGAGCCCGGGACCGGCTCCGGCGCCTGCCGGCCGCTCGCATCCGGCGTCCCGAGCCGCATCCGGTGCGCCTGGACCGCCTCGACGCGCTCGGCCCCGACGAAGGCCTCGGGGGCGGCGAGCCAGACGAACTCCACACCCTCTTCCTCGGCGTGCTGCACCTCGCGCATCGAGCCGGGCATGTTGGCCCGGTCGCGGCGGTAGAGGCAGCGGACGCTCCTGGCGCCTTGGCGAACGGCGGTGCGCACGCAGTCCATCGCGGTGTCGCCGCCACCGACGACCACGACGTGCTTGCCGGCCGCGTCGAGCTCGCCGGATTCGAAGGCCGGGACCACGTCGCCCAGGCCCTTGCGGTTGCTGGCGGTGAGATAGTCGAGAGCCTTGACGATGCCGGGCAGGTTCGAACCGGGGAGCACGACCTCGCGCGCCTTGTAGACCCCGGTCGCGATCAACACCGCGGCGTGGCGCCGGCGGAGCTTGGCGAAGGCGAGGTCGCGGCCGATCTCGACGCCGAGGTGGAAGCGCACCCCGCTCGCCTCGAGGTGCCGGATGCGACGCAGCACCACGGGCTTTTCGAGCTTGAAACCGGGAATGCCGTAGATCAACAGCCCGCCGGCCCGGTCGTAGCGGTCGTAGACGTGAACCTCGTAGCCCTGCTTGCGCAGCTGCTCGGCCGCGGCGAGGCCGGCTGGACCCGCCCCGACGATGCCGACCGAGACCCCGCGCTCGCGCAAGGGGCGCACCGGCTTCACCCAGCCGCGCTCGAAGGCGGTGTCGACGACGAACCGCTCGACCGCGCCAATGGTCACCGAACGGAAGCCCTTCTCGAGGACACAATTGCCCTCGCAGAGCCGATCCTGCGGGCAAATCCGGCCGCAAATCTCGGGCATGTTGTTGGTCGCGGCGGCGACCTCGTAGGCCTCTTCGAGCCGCCCGTCGGCGGTGAGCATGAGCCAGTCGGGGATGTTGTTGTGCAACGGGCAGTGCACCTGGCAGAAGGGGATACCGCACTGCTCGCAACGCGCCGCCTGCTCGCGCGCCCGCTCGGGCGTGAACTCGCGATAGATCTCGCCGAAGTCGTGGGTGCGCTCGACGACGCTGCGCTTGTCGGGAAGGCGCTGCTCGACCGACACGAACTGCATCATCTTGGCGGGCATCGTCCCTCCCCGGGCGCTAAGCGGCGCGGCGCGCGGAGCGGTGCGCGCCGGGAGCGTCTACCGACGCCGGTCCGTCCTGTAAACCGGCGGCCCCCGAACAGGTCCCGGAGTGGAACCTTTTTCTCGCGGAGCGCTTCCGCGAACGGTCCGATGCTCGAAGCGGGCGACCTCGAGAAGCGGCGCTTTGTCCCGTAGTAGGACTGTTACGCGACCGGCACGGTCGGCTGCCAGCGCGCATAGGCGCGCAGATAGGAGGGCACGATCGCCTCGACCGGAGTCGGCTGGATCCCGAGCTCGGCGAGGCCGGGCATCTGCGGGTCGGCCACGTTGTCCCGTTCGAGGAGCGCCACCTGGTCGCGGGTCAGAGGCGGGTTCGGCAGGAGCTCGAGAAAGCGCGCCTGCAGCCGGGCGAGGCCGAAGGGCAGGGTCACGAGCGGACGCCGACGGCCGGTGACCTTCAAGACGTAGTCGAGCAGCTCTTTGAAGGTGTAGACCCGGGGTCCGCCGAGCTCGAACGTCTTGCCGGCGAGTTCGGGCCGCTCTAGCCCGGCGATCACCGCGTCCGCGACGTCGCCCACGTAGACCGGCTGGAAGCGGGTCGCGCCGCCGCCGACGAGCGGTAGGGCCGGGGCGATCCGGGCCATCGCGGCGAACCGGTTGAAGAACGAATCCTCGGGGCCGAAGACGATGCTCGGCCGGAGCACGACGGCGTTCGGGAACGCGGCGCGGACCGCCGCCTCGCCCGCCGCCTTGGTGCGCGCGTAGAGGCTCGGCGAGGCGGGGTCGGCCCCGATCGCCGACAGGTGCACGAGCCGTTCGACCCCCGCTTCGGCCGCCGCCTGGCCGATCGTCCCGGGCAAGCGGGCTTGGACCCGCTCGAAATCGCCGGCCCGTCGCTCGAACAGGATGCCGACCAGGTTCACCACCCCCCACGCACCGGCGACGAGCGTGCGTACCGTCGGCGCGTCGTCGGCGAAGCGGGCGAGCACGATCTGGCCGACCTCGCCCATCGGCAGGAGGTGGCCCGCGGTCTCGGGCGAGCGGGTCGCCACCCGGACGGTTGCACCCTTGGCGGCGAGCCGTTTGACCACGTGGCGGCCGATGAAGCCGGCGCCACCGAACACCGTGACGACCTTGTCGCGCATCGAGGCGCTCCCGATCTGTTGGGCGGACGGCCGGTCGCGGACGACCGGCACCGGCCGATTGACGGTCGGCGATGCTCCGCCTAAGGAGGCCGTCCGGAGCCCAGGTGGCGGAATTGGCAGACGCACTAGCTTCAGGTGCTAGCGCCCGCAAGGGCGTGGAGGTTCGAGTCCTCTCCTGGGCACCACCGACCGCAGTGGCCGGGGACCGGCCGGTGGTGCACGGGCGGTGATGAAACCGGTCCTGCATCGCGGGGATCTGCCGGAAGGACTCGGGTTCGGGCCGGTGATCGCGGTCGACACCGAGACGATGGGCCTCGACCCGCAGCGCGACCGGCTCTGCCTCGTGCAGCTCACCGACGGCGACGGCACGGTCCATCTCGTCCAGATCGAGCGCGGCCAGCGCGCCGCGCCCCGGCTCGCCGCCCTGCTCTCCGACCCGACCCGGCTCAAGCTCTTGCACTTCGCCCGCTTCGACCTGGCCATGCTCCGTCGCCACCTGGGCATCGCCTGCGCGCCGGTCTGGTGCACCAAGATCGCGAGCAAGCTGGCGCGGACCTACACCGACCGGCACGGCCTCAAGGACCTCTGCCGCGAGCTTTTGGGGGTGGAGCTTTCGAAAACCGAGCAGAGCTCGGATTGGGGTGCGGAAAACCTCGGTGAAGCGCAGCTCCGCTACGCCGCCAGCGACGTCGTGCACCTCCACGCGCTCAAGGAGCGGCTCGAGGCGATGCTCGAGCGCGAGGAGCGACGAGCCCTCGCCGAGGCTTGCATGGACTTCTTACCGAAGCGGGTCGAGCTCGACCTCGCCGGCTTCGGGGCGCTCGATCCGTTCGCCCACTGAGCGAGCCGACCGCCGCAGGCCGCGTTGACGATGTCGGGAGGCCTTCCCATACTCCCGCCGCTCCCGGGGCGGGGCCCGGCCACGGCCGCACAAGCGCGCGGAGGAAACGACGTCGTGCGCGAGAATCGCGCTCTGCTCACGCGGCGCCGCGCCGAAACCTCCGCTCGCCGGCGGGATCCGGATGCCGATCGGCGCGCCTTGGACGCCGCACGCCGTGTGCTGCGGACCGAAGCCGAGGCGCTCGTGGTCCTCGAGCGCGCGATCGGTGAAAGCTTCGCCGCAGCGGTGGACCTCTTGGCCGGTGTAGCCGGTCGGGTGGTCGTGACCGGCATGGGCAAGAGCGGCCACGTGGCGCGCAAGATCGCCGCGACCCTCGCCTCCACCGGCACGCCCGCGCTCTTCGTCCACCTGGCCGAGGCGAGCCACGGCGACCTCGGCATGATCACGGCCGAAGACGCGGTGCTCGCCCTCTCCAACTCGGGCGAGACCAGCGAGCTCAAGGATCTCACCCTCTACACGCGGCGCTTCGCCATCCCGCTCGTGGCCATCGTCGGCCGCGCGCCGAGCACGCTCGCCGAAGCGGCCGACCTGGCGATCGTCCTGCCCGAGATCGCCGAGGCCTGCCCGATGGGCTTGGCCCCCACGACCTCGACGACCTGCATGCTGGCGCTCGGCGACGCGCTCGCCGTGGCCCTGCTCGAGCGGTCCGGTTTCAGCGCCCGGCAGTTCGCCGTCTTCCACCCCGGCGGCAAGCTCGGCGCCCAGCTCCTCCGGGTCGAGCAGATCATGCGTCGGGGTGAACAAGTCCCGCTGGTCGGCCTCGACGCGAGCGCCCGCGAAACGGTCCTCGAGATGACCCGGGGTTGCCTCGGTTGCGTGGGCGTGGTCGACGGCGAGGGCCGGCTCGTCGGCATCGTCACCGACGGCGATCTGCGCCGCCACCTGACCGACGACCTCCTGGCGCAGCGGGCCCGCGACATCATGACGCCGAACCCACGGACGATCGAGGGTCGGGCGCTCGCCGTCGAGGCGGTGGCCCTCATGAACGATCCGAACCGACCGATCACCGTGCTGTTCATCACCGAGGAGGGCCGTCCGGTCGGTGCCCTGCATCTCCACGACTGTCTGAGGGCCGGCATTGCCTGAGCGCCGAACGTTCCCGCTCGCCGCCCTCGTCTTGGGGGCGGCGCTGGTCTCGGCTGCGGCGACCGGTCGAGCCCAACCGATCCTGCCCGGTCAGGACAAGACCACACCGATCGAGATCGTCGCCGACAGCCTCGTGGTCCGCCAAGCCGAACGGCTGGCCGTGTTCTCCGGCAACGTCGACGCGACCCAGGGCGAGCGCTCGCTTCGAGCCGACGAGCTCAAGGTGTTCTACGGTGAGGAGCGGCCGGGCGCCGGCCAGGGCATCCGGCGGATCGAGGCCAGCGGGCGGGTGGTGGTCGTCGAGCCCGGACAGACCGCGCAAGGCGACCGCGGCGTCTACGACCCGGAAGCCGGCACGATCCGCCTCGAAGGTAACGTGGTCTTAACCAGAGGCGACAATGTTGTCCGTGGCGGGCAGCTCGAGCTGGACCTCGCTACCGGGACCGCGGTGGTCCGGGCGGCGAGGGCGGGCGGCTCGCCGGGTGAGCGCGTGCGGGCCCTGTTCGTGCCCAAGGAGGGGCAGGCACAGGGTCGTCCCACGGCGGCCGAACCGCCGCGGGAGCGACCGGCGCGCTGAGGCGGGAGCTTCCGGGTGGTGGCGACGGTGGTCGCGGAGATCGCGGAGCGGGTGACGCGCGAGACCGAGGCGCGGGTCCAGCGCGCTGCCGCGGCGTCGTGGCCGGCGGCGGCGCTGGGGTGCGAGGCGGTCTCGAAGAGCTACAGGGGCCGGCGCGTCCTCGATTCGGTGACCCTGCACGTGACCCCGGGCGAGGCCGTCGGCCTCCTCGGGCCGAACGGCGCGGGCAAGACCACCTCCTTTTACATCCTGACCGGACTGATCGCCCCGGACAGCGGGCGGGTCCTGTTGGACGGCGCCGACGTCACGCGGCTGCCGATGTACCGGCGGGCCCGGCTGGGTGTAGGCTACCTGCCGCAGGAGGCCTCGGTATTCCGCGGCTTGAACGTGGAGGAGAACCTCCTCGCGGTGCTCGAGCTGCACGAACCGTCGAAGGCCGAGCGGGCCCGCCGCCTCGAAGAGCTGCTCGGGGAGTTCGGCCTCGCTCGGCTGCGCCGCTCCTCGGCGCTCGCGCTGTCCGGCGGCGAGCGCCGCCGGGTCGAGATCGCCCGCGCGCTCGCCGCGCGACCCCGCTACATGCTGCTCGACGAGCCCTTGGCCGGGATCGATCCGATCAACGTGGGCGAGATCCGTGCGCTCGTGGCCCATTTGAAAGAACGTGGTATCGGCGTCTTGATCACCGACCACAATGTCCGTGACACGCTCGCGATCATCGACCGGGCCTACATCTTGCACGAGGGGCGCCTGCTGCGCGAGGGCACGCCAGCCGAGATCGTCGCCGACCCGTTGGTCCGGCGCGTCTATCTCGGCGACCGGTTCTCCCTCTGAGGCCGGAGCGGCGCCGTGAGCCTGGGTCTCCGCCTCGAGGTTCGCCAGAGCCAGGGGCTCGTCCTCACGCCGCAGCTCCAGCAGGCGATCCGGCTCCTCCAGCTCAACAATCTGGAGCTCCAGACGGTCCTCGACAAAGAGCTCGCGGAAAACCCCTTCCTCGTCCGCGCCGAAACCGAGCGCCGCGCGGCACCGCCGGTCGAGCGCGAGCCGGAACTCTCGGGCCGCCCCTCGCTCGCTCCCGGACGCGGCGGCGAGGACGAGAGCTGGGCCGCGCCCGGCGCCCCGGTCGCAGCCGATCGGCGGCTGCGGGTCGAACGACGTGGGGCCCGCCCGGGCGAGGAAGGCGAGGCGGGGCTCGAAGGCCGGCTCGTTCGCCCCCCGAGCCTGGCCGAGCACCTGCGCGGCCAACTCGCCCGGCAGAGGCTCTCGCCGACGGTTGCCGGGCTCGCCGAGCAGCTCGTCCATTGGCTCGCCGAGGACGGCTATCTGCGCGAGACCGATCGCGAACTCGCGGCCGCCTTGGGCGCGTCCGAAGCGGACGTGGCCGCAGCGCGCGCCGCGATCCTGCGCTGCGAGCCGGTCGGCTGCGGCGCCCGCACCCTCGAAGAGTGCCTCGCGGCGCAGCTCGCCGAGCGGTATTTGCCGATAGTCGACGCCATCGATCTTGATCGTGCCGGCGTCCGGCTCGTAGAAGCGGCAGATCAGGTTGATGGTGGTCGACTTGCCGGCGCCCGACTTGCCGACGAAGACGATCATCTCGCCGGGCTTGACGG
>JAILZQ010000085.1 GCA_023512415.1 Geminicoccaceae bacterium
GTCCGCGGTGTGCGCCGGCGCAAGGTGATCGAGCTCGAGCTCGACGCGGGCGATCCGTCGGCGGCGCGCGCGGGTCGAGGCGATGTGCGAGCAGCTCCTCGCCAACCCGGTGATCGAAAGCTACGGGATCGAGATCGAGGGTCCGGTCGAGGCGACCGCGAGCTGAACGGCACGGGGGCGCGCTCGCTTGCGGGCCCGGCCCTCGACGGCTACTGAGCGGGTGCCCCCGGACCCGCGGAGCCCAGGGCCTTGCGCGCCGCCGTCGTCACGTTCCCCGGCTCGAACTGCGACCGCGACCTCGTGGTCGCCATGGAAGCCTGCTTCGGCCGACCCGTGGCTCGCGTCTGGCACGCCGATTCCGAGCTGCCGCCGGTCGACCTCGTGGGCCTGCCCGGCGGTTTCTCCTGGGGCGACTATCTGCGCTGCGGGGCGATCGCCGCCCGGGCGCCGATCATGGCCGCGGTCCGCCGGCACGCCGAACGCGGCGGGTACGTGCTCGGCATCTGCAACGGCTTCCAGATCCTGACCGAGGCCGGTCTGTTGCCCGGGGCGCTCGTGCGCAACGCGGGCCTGCGCTTCGTCTGCCGGCCGGTCCGACTCCTGGTCGCCAACCGCAACTCGGCCTTCACCTCGGCCTATGGCGAGGGACCCGTGACGATCCCGGTCGCGCATCACGACGGCAATTACGTGATCGACCGGGAAGGGCTCGCCCGGCTCGAGGGCGAGGGCCGGATCGCCTTCCGCTATCTCGACAACCCGAACGGGTCGGTGGCCGACATCGCTGGCGTGCTCGATCCCCGCGGCCGGATCCTCGGGATGATGCCGCACCCCGAACGGGCCGTGGACCCGCTCCTCGGCAGCGAGGACGGCAAGCCGCTCTTCGCGTCGGTCCTGGCGGCGATCGGCGGCCGAGGAGGTTCGCCTTGACGCTCGCGATCACCGACGAGCTCCTCGCCCGGCACAAATTGAGCCGGTCCGAACATGCCGAAATCGTCCGCATCCTCGGCCGCGAGCCGAACCTGGTCGAGCTCGGCATTTTTTCGGTCATGTGGTCGGAGCACTGCTCCTACAAGTCCTCCAAGATCCACCTGAAGAAGTTCCCGACCGCCGCACCCTGGGTGGTCTGCGGGCCGGGCGAGAACGCGGGCGTGGTCGACATCGGCGACGGGCTCGTCGCGGTCTTCAAGATGGAGAGCCACAACCACCCTTCCTTCATCGAGCCCTATCAGGGAGCGGCCACGGGCGTGGGCGGCATCCTGCGCGACGTGTTCACGATGGGCGCGCGGCCGGTGGCACTCTTGGACGCGCTCCGCTTCGGCGACCCGAAAGCCCCGCGGATGCGCCATCTGGTCTCGGGGGTGGTCGCCGGGATCGGCGGCTACGGCAATTGCGTGGGCGTGCCGACGGTCGGCGGCGAGTGCACCTTCCACCCCGCCTACGACGGCAACATCCTGGTCAACGTGATGTGCGTCGGGATCGCCCGGGCCGACCGGGTGTTCTACGCGCGCGCCGCCGGGGTCGGCAACCCGGTCGTCTACATCGGCGCCAAGACCGGCCGTGACGGGATCCACGGCGCCACCATGGCCTCGGCCGAGTTCTCCGAGGCCGACCGCTCGCTCCGCCCGACCGTCCAGGTGGGTGATCCGTTCACCGAGAAGCTCTTGATCGAGGCCTGCCTCGAGCTCATGGAGACCGGCTGCATCGTCGCCATCCAGGACATGGGGGCGGCCGGGCTCACCTCCTCCTCCTTCGAGATGGCGGCCCGTGGCGGCACCGGGATCGAGCTCGACCTCGACGCCGTGCCGCTGCGCGAAGCGGGCATGACGGCCTACGAGATCATGCTCTCCGAGAGCCAGGAGCGGATGCTCCTGGTCGCCGCGGCCGGCCGGGAGGAGGAGGCCTTTCGGGTCTGCCGCAAATGGGGCCTGGATGTCGCCGTGGTGGGCCGGGTGACCGACACCGGGCGGATGGTGATCCGCCACCGGGGGCAGGTGGTGGCCGATCTGCCGGTCGCCCCGGTGAGCGGCGCCTCGCCGGTCTACGACCGACCGACGGCCCCTCTCCCCCGCCCGGTGCCCGTCGTGGCCGAGGCCATCCGCGCGCCGCTCGACCCGCCGCAGGCGCTGTTGCGCCTTTTGGGCTCGCCCGATCTGTCGAGCAAGCGCTGGATCTTCGAGCAGTACGATTGGCTCGTGGGCGCCGACACGATCCTTCCGCCCGGGCTCGGCGCCGCGGTCGTGCGCGTCCACGGCACCCGCAAGGCCTTGGCGCTCACGACCGACTGCACGCCGCGTTACTGCGCGGCCGATCCGCGCACGGGCGGGATGCAGGCGGTCGCCGAGGCCTGGCGCAACCTCGTAGCGGTCGGCGCGCGGCCGCTCGCGATCACCGACTGCCTCAATTTCGGCAATCCCGAACGGCCGGCGATCATGGCCCAGCTCGTGGCGGCGATCGAGGGTATGGCCGAGGCCTGCCGGGCGCTCGACTTCCCGGTCGTCTCCGGCAACGTCTCCCTCTACAACGAGACCGACGGTCGGGCGATCCTGCCCACCCCGCAAGTGGGCGGCCTCGGGCTGATCGAGGACGTGGCGCGGCTCGTCCGGCCCGACGCGGCGCGAGCCGGCGACCGGCTCTTGCTCGTGGGCGAGAGCACCGGCTGGCTCGGCGCCTCGCTCTTCTTGCGCGAGATCCTGGGCCGCGAGGAAGGCGCCCCGCCTCCGGTCGATCTCGTCGTCGAACGGCGCAACGGTGCGTTCGTCTCCGACCAGATGCGGGCCGGGCGCGTGCGGGCCTGCCAGGATCTCGCGGACGGCGGCCTCGCCGTGGCCCTCGCCGAACTCTGCCTGTCGGCCGGGACCGGGGCGACGGTGGACCCCGCACCTTCCGCGGAGGCCGAGACCGGCTGGTGGTTCGGCGAGGACCAGGGGCGCTATCTGTTGGTCGTGCCCGCGGACCACGCGGCCGAGCTGCTCGCCGCCGCGGCTGCAGCCGGTGTCCTCGCCCGGGCGATCGGCACCCTCGGCGGCGACGCGTTGACGCTCGGCCGCCACCCGCCCATATCGCTACGAGCGATGCAGCGAGCGCGCGAGGGCTGGCTGCCCGCCTGGATGGGTGAGACGAGCGGAGCGAAGGGGTAGCTGGGCATGCCGATGCCGGCCTCGGAGATCGAGCGACTGATCCGCGCGGCCCTTCCGGATGCCCGGGTCGAGATCCAGGACCTGGCCGGGGACGGCGATCATTATCGGGCGATCGTCACGAGCGAGGCGTTCCGCGGCAAGAGCCGGCTGCAGCAACACCAGCTCGTCTATCGGGCCCTCGGCGAGAAGATGGGTGGCGAACTGCACGCGCTCGCCCTCGAGACGAGGCTGCCCGGCTAGAGCGGGCGCGGCGAGGTTCCGGATCGGCGGCGCGGAGCGTGGCGGAGAGGAGCGGAGGATGAGCGAGGCGGTGTTCGAGCGGATCCGCGAGCAGCTCGCGGCCGACGACGTGGTGCTCTACATGAAGGGGACGCCCGTCTTCCCGATGTGCGGGTTTTCCGCTCGGGTCGTCCAGATCCTGAGCGACGCGGGGGTCAAGTTCCAGTCCTACAACGTCCTCGAGGACCCGGAGCTGCGCCAGGGGCTCAAGGACTTCTCGAACTGGCCGACCTTCCCCCAGCTCTACGTCAAGGGCGAGCTCGTGGGCGGCTGCGACATCGTCACCGAGATGGCGCAAACCGGCGAGCTTCGGCAGCTCTTGGCCGAGAAGGGCGTCGTGGTCGCCGCCTGAGCGCGCCCGGACGCGCACCGCCGCCGGCACCTCTCAGCCCGGTGGTGGGCAGCGTTCGGACAGGCAATCGCGCAGAAGCGTGATGATCGGTCCCGTGCGGCGGTCGGGGACGTCGATCCGCAGCGGGATCGCGCCGTTCGCCGCGTCGACCAGGACGCGCAGGGGCGCCGGCCGGTCGCCGTCCGGCAGCTCGATGAACCGGTCGTCGGGATCGAAACCGTAGCGGCCGATCAGACGGACGGAAAGTTCGTGCGCCTCGCCACGCCCGTCGGGAGAGGGCGTTCGGCCGACATAGCGGGCTTCGAGGTCGACCCGCTTGCGGCCGTCGAACACCGGCAGGGTGATCTCGCGCTCCGCTTCGCCCGTCGCGGCGCGTGGCAACCAGTCCCGCAGCCGCTCGAAGGCGGTGAGCGGGTCGATCGTGCCGACCCGGAGCTCCTCGGGGACCTCGGGCGGCCGCGGTCGCCCCTGACTCCTCAAGGCGAGCGCGGCGATCGCGCCGTCGCCGCCATAGCGGATGCGGACCTCGCGCTCGCGGTCGCGTTTGGTGTGGACCGCCTCGAAGCGCAGGGGCGCGGGCGGCCCGCCCTCGGGCCGACGCATGACCGTGGCGAGCTCGCTCCGGGCACCCGACCAGGCCGCGGCGAGGCCGACCGACTGCATGACGAGCCGGCTCGCCACCCCACCCTCGCCCGGCGTGACGGTGAGCGCGAGCTCGGCGACCCGGATGCCGGCGACCTCGATCGCGTAGCGCACGTCGACCGGTGCGGCGCTGCCGCCCGCCCGCGGTCCTGCGGACGGTAGCAAACCTACGAGCAGGGCCGCGACCAGCAGCGTGCGGCGGTGGTGGACGGGTGCCGAGGACCGCGGGAGGCTCTGGCTCATGCCCTCGAAGGTAGGCCCGGCTCGCTTGCTGTCCAGCTGCGCTCGCACAAGGGTCGCGCCGATCCTCCTTCTCACCCTGGCCCGCCCCCGACGCGCCGAACGCCTCGGCGACCCGAGGTCCCTCGTCGCCGAGCGCGCGGACCGCGATCTCAGCCGCTTCCGCGGGCCGCTCCGGCCGAAGAATCGGGCCCGGGATCCAACGCGTGACCCGAGGCCGGGCCACGGAACGGCTGGGTGAGCATCCGGTCGAGCCACAGCTGGCGCGGCTCGCGGAAAAGTTCGATGCCGATCGTCATGCCCTCGTGGCCGGCCGCCGGCTGGGGTCGATAGGTGCCGAGCAGCCGATCCCACCAGGACAGGTTGAAGCCGTAGTTGGAGTTGGTCTCTTCCGGCCGGATCGAGTGGTGGACGCGGTGCATGTCGGGCGTGACCAGCACGAGCCGGAGCGCGCGGTCGAGCGGGTCGGGCAGCTTCACGTTCGAATGGTTGAACATGGCCATGCCGTTCAAGATCACCTCGAACAGGAGCACGGCCAAGGGTGGTGCGCCGAGAGCCGCCACGGCAGCGAGCTTGATGGCCATCGAGAGGAGGATCTCGATCGGGTGGAAGCGCAGGCCCGTGGTCACGTCGATCTCGAGGTCGGCGTGGTGGACCCGGTGCAGCCGCCAGAGGCCCGGCACGGCGTGGAACAGCACGTGCTGGAGGTAGACGACGAGGTCGAGGATCACGATCGAGGCCGCCACGGCGAGCCAGGCCGGCGCCTCGAGGGTGTTGAACAGACCGAAGCCGCGCGCCTGCGCGATCGCCGCGAAGCCCACGGCGAGGACCGGGAAAACGAGGCGCAACACGGCCGTGTCGAGGACGACGAGCGCCAGATTGTTGGTCCAGCGCAAGACCCGCGGGATCTCGCGGCGGCGGCGCGGCGAGGCGACCTCGGCCGCGGCCATCACCGCGAGTACGAGGAGGAAGACACCCCCGCGGACCAGAGGCTCTTGGCTCAAGAGGAAATCCGCCATGCCCGACCAGATCGTGCGTGCGGGCGGCGGATCGAGTCCCCGAAGCTGCGACGCGGCGCCGCGCCGGCGGCTCAGCGCGAATAGTACTCGATGACGAGGTTGGGCTCCATCTGCACGGGATAGGGCACGTCGCCGATCTTCGGCACGCGCAGATAGGTCCCCTTCAAGGCGCGCGGGTCGAGCTGGAGATAGTCGGGCACCTCGCGCTCGGGCCGCTGCTGGGTCTCGACGATCATCGGGATCGTCTTGGCGCGCTCGGTGAGCTCGATCACGTCGCCCTCCTCGACCAGGTAGGAGGGGATGTTGACGCGCTTGCCGTTGACCTTGACGTGCCCGTGATTGACGAGCTGGCGCGCGGCGAAGATGGTCGGCACGAAATTGAGCCGGTAGCAGACCATGTCGAGCCGCCGCTCCAACAGGCCGATCAGGTTCTCGGCCGTGTCGCCGCGCATCCGGCTCGCGAGCTCGTACATGCGGCGGAACTGGCGCTCGCCGACGTCACCGTAATAGCCCTTGAGCTTCTGCTTGGCCATGAGCTGGGTGGCGAAGCCGGAGAGCTTCCTGCGCTTCTGGCCGTGCTGGCCGGGCGCGTAGTTGCGCCGGGCGAGCGGGTCCTTGCTGCGACCCCAGAGATTGACCCCCAGACGACGGCAGATCTTGGTCTTGGCGGCGGCGCGCTTGCTCATCGGGCCTCGGAACGATGGGGACGACGACGACCGCGCGATCCCGCGGATCGCGGCCACTGGGCTTATAGCGGAGGCGACCGGCCTGTCAAATCCCGCCTGCGGCCGTGCGCGAGCTCCTTGACGATGCCGCGCAGCAAGTGGACCTCGGACTTGGTCAGGCCGCGCCGGCCGAGCATCACCTGGATGGCCGCGCCGAGGCTCGCTCGCCGGTCCGCGCTCTTGAAGAAATCGACCGCCTCGAGTTCGGCCAAGAGCTGGTCGACCAGGCCCTGCAGCTCGGCCTTGTCGGCGGGCGGCTCGGCGGCCGCCGGATCGCGCTCGGCCGGCGGCCGCTCGCCCGCCCGGTGCCATTCGTAGGCCAGGATCAGCACCGCCTGGGCGAGGT
The DNA here is from genome assembly GCA_023512415.1 of Geminicoccaceae bacterium. GTDB lineage: Bacteria > Pseudomonadota > Alphaproteobacteria > Geminicoccales > Geminicoccaceae > JANXAZ01. The sequence goes on from JAILZQ010000085.1 coordinate 6,741, forward strand.
TCAAGGAAGCGAAGCGCGGATCGGTCGGGATAGTGACGAGCGCGTCGGCGAGCAGCAGCTCCTCGTTCTCGAGGCCGGTCCGCTCGGGGCCGAACAGGAACCCCACCTTGCGGCCGGCGGCCACCAGCCGACGGGCCTCCTGGGCTGCCGCCTCGGCCGTCAGCACCGGCAGCTTGAGCTCGCGGGCGCGCGCGGTGGTGGCGAAGAGGTGCTGGAGGTCGGCCACCGCCTCGCCGGTCGTGCGGTGGAGGGTCGCCGCGCCGAGGACGTCGTGCGCCCCCGAGGCGGCGACCACCGCCTTCGCCGAGGGCCAGCCGCATTCGGGGGCCACGAGGCGCAGCGCGCGCAGGCCGAAATTGCGCATCGCCCGGGCGGCGGTGCCGATGTTCTCGCCGAGCTGCGGGCGGGCCAGCACGACCACCGGGCCGGCATCCGGCGGCGGCTCGCTCACCGGCCGCGACCCGCCCCGTCCGGCGGCACGGCACCGTCGACCAGGAGCTTCCAGGTGATCGCGTCGTGCAGCGCCATGTAGGAGGCGTCGATGATGTTGCCCGACACGCCGACCGTCTGCCACACGCGGCCCTCGTCGTCGGCGCTCTCGATGAGCACGCGGGTGACCGCCGCGGTGCCGCGCTCCGGGGCGAGGATCCGCACCTTGTAGTCGACGAGCTGCATGTGGCCGAGCGAGGGATAGACCGGGGCGAGCGCCTGGCGCAGCGCCGAGTCGAGCGCGTTCACCGGGCCGTTGCCCTCGGCCACGGTGAAGAACCGCCGCTCACCGATCCGGACCTTGGTCGTGGCTTCCGAGAGCGTGACGAGTTCGCCCTTGGCGTTGCGCCGGCGCTCGTCGATCACTCGGAACGACAAGAGCTCGAAATAGTCGGGGACCCGGTCGAGCGTCCGCCGAACCAGGAGCTCGAAGGAGGCGGACGCCCCCTCGTAGGCGAAGCCCTGGGCCTCGCGCGCCTTGAGCTCGGCCAAGAGGGCACCGGTCTTCTCCGGGTCGGGCTCCGCCGGCAGGCCCATCTCACGCAGCCGGGCGAGGAGATTGGCCCGGCCGGCCTGGTCGGAGACCAGGATGTCGCGCTGGTTGCCGACCAGCGCCGGGTCGATGTGCTCGTAATAGGAAGGATCGCGCAGCACGGCCGAGGCGTGAAGCCCGGCTTTGTGGGCGAAGGCGGCGGCTCCGACATAGGGCCGGTGACGGTTGGGGGTCCGGTTCAAGGCCTCGTCGAAGGTCCGGGAGAGCTGGGTCAGGCCCTCGAGCGCCTCGGTCGAGACGCCGGTCGCGTAGCCCAGCTTCAAGACGAGGGTCGGCAGCAACGTCACGAGATCCGCGTTGCCGCAGCGCTCGCCGAGCCCGTTCAAGGTGCCCTGGATCTGGCGCACACCGGCGCGCACCGCCGCCAAGCTGTTGGCGACCGCGTTGCCGGTGTCGTCGTGGGCGTGGATGCCGAGCCGCTCGCCCGGGAAGCGGGCGAGCACCCGCTCGCAGACCCGCGCGACCTCGTGCGGCAGCGTGCCACCGTTGGTGTCGCACAGCACGAGCCATTGCGCTCCCGCTTCGGCGGCCGCCTCGAGGGCGGCCAGCGCATAGCCCGGATCCTCCGCGAAGCCGTCGAAGAAATGCTCGGCGTCGAACATGACCTCGCGGGCCCGGGCCGCCGCGGCGCGGATCGAATCGGCGATCATCGCGAGGTTCTCCTCGCGGCTCACGCCCAAGGCCCCTTCGACCTGGCGGGCGCTCGCCTTGCCGACGAGCGTCACCGTCGGCGCACCGGTCGCGAGCACGGCCACGAGGCCCGGGTCGTTGGCCGCGCTGCGGCCGGCTCGCCGGGTCATGCCGAAGGCTGCGAGCCGCGCCCGCTCGAGGGCCGGTGGTTCGGTGAAGAAGCGCTCGTCGGTCGGGTTCGCCCCCGGCCAGCCGCCCTCGATCCAATCGATTCCGAGCCGGTCGAGCTGACGGGCGATCCACCGCTTGTCGGCCAAGGAGAAGGCCACACCCTGGGTCTGCGCGCCGTCGCGCAACGTGGTGTCGTAGAGCCAGATCCGCTCGCCCGCCATCCCTCGCCCCGCGCTCAGCGCCGCTCCCAATCGGTGCGGCCGTCGGGTCGGTCCTTGAGCACGATGCCGGCCGCCTCGAGCTCGGCCCGGAGCGCGTCGGCGGTGGCGAAGTCCCGGGCCTTGCGGGCCGCCCGGCGGCGTTCGAGCCGCTCCTCGACCTCGGCGTCCGAGAGCGCCGCGGCGGGTGCCGCGTGCTTGAGCCAGGCGACCGGGTCGGCCGCGAGGAGACCCAGGAGTGCCGCCTCGCCCTTGAGGCGCCGGGCGAACTCTTCGCGCTCGCCCGCGCTCTCGGCCTTGTTGGCACGGGTCGCGAGCCCGTGCAGCACGGCGATCGCCGCGGGTGTGGCGAGATCGTCCGCGAGCGCTTCGGCCACCCTGCCCTCGGCCACGCCCGGATCCTCGGCCGCGACCCGGGCGTCGGCCAGTACCCGGTACCAGCGGCGCAGCGCATCGCGCGCCTCGAGCAGCGCCTCCTCGGTGCAATCGACCGGCTGGCGATAATGCGCGGACAAGAGCCAAAGCCTGACCGCCTCGCCCGGGAAGCGCTCCAGCACCTCCGCCACCCGCACCACGTTGCCGAGCGACTTCGCCATCTTTTCGCCCGCCATCTGGACGAAGCCGTTGTGCAACCAGAAGCGGGCCATGAGGTCGAGACCGCGGGCGCAGCAGGACTGAGCGATCTCGTTCTCGTGGTGGGGGAAGATCAGGTCCTGGCCACCGGCGTGGACGTCGAACGGCAGAGGCCCGAGATAGCGTTCGGCCATCGCCGAGCATTCGATGTGCCAGCCCGGCCGGCCGCGGCCCCAGGGGCTCGGCCAGCCGGGCTCGTTCTCGGCCGCCGGCTTCCACAGGACGAAGTCGGCCGGGTCCTTCTTGTAAGGGGCGACCTCGACCCGCGCACCGGCCACCTGCTCCTCGCGGTCGCGGCCCGAGAGCCGCCCGTAGGACGGCATCGACGGCACGTGGAACAGCACGTGGCCGGCGGCCTCGTAGGCGTGCCCCTTGGCCAAGAGCGTCTCGATCAGCGCGATCATCTCGGCCAGGTGGTCGGTGGCCCGGGGCTCGTCGGTCGGCTCGAGGCAGCCGAGGGCGGCGGCATCGGCGTGGAAGTCTCGGATCGTGCGCGCGGTCAACGCCTCGATCGGCTCGCCGTTCTTGCGCGCCTGATCGATGATCTTGTCGTCGACGTCCGTGATGTTGCGGACATAGACCACGCGCTCGACGCCGTAGAGGTGGCGCAAGAGCCGGAACAGCAGGTCGAAGACGACGAGCGGGCGGGCGTTGCCCACGTGGATCCGCTGGTAGACCGTGGGTCCGCAGACGTACATCCGCACCCGGCCCGGGTCGATCGGCTCGAACCGTTCCTTGCGGCGGGAGAGCGTGTTGAAGAGGTGGAGGCCGCGGCTCACCCGGCTGGCTCCGTCGCTGCGCTGCGGCAGCGGTTAGCAGAGGCGCCGGCCGCGGTCCACGGAGCTGCGGCCGGTGCGGCCGAAGGGCTCAGTCCTTGGCGCGCTCGAGGTAGGAGCCGTCCTCGGTCGACACGACGATCCGGGTCCCGACCTGGATGTGCGGTGGGACCATCGTGCGCACGCCGTTCGAGAGCTTGGCCGGCTTGTAGGAAGAGGCGGCGGTCTGGCCCTTGGTGACGGGTTCGGTCTCGACCACCTCGAGGACGACCCGCGGCGGCAAGGTGACCGCGAGCGGCACGCCGTTGTGCGTGGCGATCGTCACCGTCATCCCGTCGGTCAAGTAGACCGCCTGCTCGCCGATCACGTCCCGGGGCACCGTGATCTGCTCGTAGCTCTCCGGATTGAGGAAGTGGAAGCCTTCGCCGTCCTCGTAGAGGTAGGTGTACTCCCGCTCCTCGAGGAACGCGCGCTCGACCATCTCGGTCGTGCGGAAGCGCTCCGAGACCTTCACCCCGTCGGTGATCCGCCGGAGCTCCAGTTGGGTCACGGGTGTACCCTTGCCCGGGTGGATGTTCTGGGCCGTCAGGACCACGTAGAGTTTGCCGTCGATCTCGACGGCATTGCCCTTCCTGAGCGAGCTCGCGATGACCTTGGGCACGAGGCCTCCGATGCGCCACCCACGGGTCGAACCGGGCCGTCCGGCGCCCCGGAGCCGGCTCTTACCCGCTGCGGCGGGCGCGGTCCAGAGCGGCCGAGGGATCGGCCGATGAGGCGGCCCCGGCCCTGGTGGGCGCCGGACCGGCACGCCGATCGTCGCCCCTTCCTGCTCGCCCGGGTACGGATCGTCCGGGCGTTGCGGCGCTTCTTCGAGGAACGCGGCTTCCTCGAAGTCGAGCCCTGCTGTCTGCAGGCTTCACCCGGCAACGAGCCGCATCTGCACGGCTTTCGGACCGAACTCGAGGACGCCACGGGCCGGCCGGTCCGGCCGCTCTGGCTGCACACCTCGCCCGAGTTCGCCTGCAAGAAGCTCCTGGCCGCGGGCGAGCGGCGGATCGTCGCGATCGGCCCGGTGTTCCGCAACCGGGAGGTGGGGCCTTTGCACCATCCCGAGTTCACGATGGTCGAGTGGTACCGCGCGGAAGAGCCTTACACCGTTTTGATGGGCGATTGCGCCGAGCTGTTGGCGGCGGTCGCCGAGGCGGCCGGCACGAGGACGCTGCGCTTCCGCGGCATCGAGGCCGATCCCCGTCTGCCGCCGGAACGCCTCACGGTGGCCGAGGCCTTCGAGCGGTTCGTCGGCATCGACCTCCTCGCGACGGTCGCGGCGGACGGCTCGACCGACCGTGAGCATCTGGCACACCAGGTCGCGGCGGCCGGGCTCAGGGTGGCCGAGGACGACAGCTGGTCGGACCTGTTCGCCCGGGTCTTGACGGCGCGGATCGAGCCCGAGCTCGGCCGCGGCCGAGCGACGATCCTGGATGCCTATCCGCTCCCGGAAGCCGCCCTCGCCCGGCCGAGCCCCGAGGATCCGCGCACCGCCGAGCGGTTCGAGCTCTACGCCTGCGGGGTCGAGCTCGCCAACGCGTTCGGTGAGCTCACCGACCCCGTCGAACAGCGGCGGCGTTTCGAGGCCGCGATGGACCTCAAGGAAAAGCTCTACGGCGAGCGCCACCCGATCGACGAGGAGCTGCTCGAGGCCTTGACGCTGATGCCGCCGACCTCGGGGATCGCCCTCGGCCTCGAGCGGCTCGTGATGCTGGCGAGCGGTGCCGAGCGGATCGAGCAGGTCTCCTGGGCGCCCGTGCCGGTCGGCCCGCGTTGACCGCTCCCCGCCCCCTCACCCCTTCTCGACGTTCCAGGCGACGAACAGGAGTGCGTTGGGCACGCTCTTCAAGGTCTTGCGCCAGGCGACCGGGGTCACGAACTGGCCCGTGTTGATGTAGGGGAAGGTCTCGTAATAGCGCTTCTGCAGCGCCTCGATGATCTTCATCTGCGCCTCTTTGCCCTCGGCCTCCAGGAACGCGGCGCGCAGCTTCTCGGTCTCCTCGTCCTTCGGCCAGCCGAACCAGGCGGTCTTGGGATCGCCCGAAGCGACGAGCGGCGCGTTGGTGATCGGGCTCGACATCGGGATCCCGGTCCACCAGGTCGGAAAGATGTGCCAGCCGACCTTGGGCTCCTTGTTCGGATCCTCCATCTTGGTCCGCCGCGAGGTCAAGGTCGACCAGTCCATCGACTGGGCGTCGACGTTCACCCCGATCTCCTTGAGGAGCCCGATCATCACGAGCACGTTGTTCATGATGATCTGCTGGTCGGTCGGAACCAGCACGACGATCGGGTCTTTGAAATTGTAGCCGGCCTCGGCGAAGAGCTGCTTGGCCTTGGCCTTGTCCTGCTTCATCCAGGGCTCGGCATGGGCGAGCGTCGTGAACGGCGCATCGCACATGAAGATCGCGTAGCAAACCTTCTCGTATTTCGGGTTGCCGACCTGCGCCGCCAGGAACTCGCGCTGGTCGACCAAGAGCTGGAGCGCGGCCCGGGCCCGCCAATCGTTGAAGGGCGGGTGGAGATGATTCGGCCGGATGTGGCCCATCTTGCCGAGCGGGTCCAAGACCTTGACCACGATGTTCGGGTCGGCCTCGAGCATCGGCAAGAGATCCATGGGCGGGATCTCGTAGACGTCGACCTCACCGGCGATCAGCGCCTGGGTGGCGGTGTTGGTGTCGGGAATGTACTTCCACTCGACCCGGTCGACCTTGACGACTTTGCCGCCGGCGAAACCGGAGGACGGCTCCTTGCGCGGCACGTACTTGTCGAACTTCTTGTAGACGACCGTGTCGCCCGGCTTCCACTCCTCCTTGACGAAGACGAAGGGGCCCGAGCCGATGGTCTCGGTCACCTGGGTGTTGGGGTCGGTCTGCGCCTCCTTCTCGCGCATCACGAAGGTCGGCAGCGCCGGGTCGGCGAGCACCGTGAGCATCGGCCCGAACTTCGACTTGAGCTTGATCTCGAAGGTCCGGGCGTCCTTGACGTCGATCGATTCGGCGCGCGCGGTGAGCGCCTGGCCGCCCGCCCGCTTGACGCTCCACCGCTTCAAGGAGGCGACCGCGTCCTTGGCCTCGACGGGCGTGCCGTCGTGGAAGCGGAGCCCCTCGCGCAGCGTGAAGGTCCAGGTGAGCCCGTCGTCGCTCACCGTGTGCCGCTCGATCATCTGCGGCCGCGGCTCGAGCTTCTCGTCGAGCGCGTAGAGCGTGTCGTAGATCATGTAGCCGTGATTCTGGGTGATCGCGGCCGTCGTCCAGATCGGGTCGAGGTTCTTGAGGTCGGCCTGCGGCACGACCTTCAGCGTCTGGGCGCTCGCGAGGCTCGTGCCGGCGAGCAGAGCCGCAGCGAGCGCGAGCCCGGTTCGTGCGATCCTCATGGGCGACCTCCCCGTCGGGCCTCCGTTCCCCCCGGACGAACGCTAGCCGCGGCGGACGGGACCGGCAAGCCGACGGCCCGGCTTGGAAGGCCCGGGACCGGCTGCTAGAGCCGCCGCCATGGCCTCACCCGACATCGGAGCCCCCTCCCCCGCGCCCAAGGGGCTGCTCTTGGTCCTGCCGTCCCTCGTGGCCTTCCAGGCCATCTCGACCGACCTCTACCTGCCGGCTCTGCCTTCGATCGGCGCCGACCTCGGCGCGAGCGTCGAAGAGGTCCAGCTCACCCTCTCGCTCTTCCTCATGGGCTTCGGTGTGGCCCAGCTCGCCTGGGGCCCGCTTTCCGACCGGATCGGCCGGCGGCCGCCGCTGCTCGCCGGGACGGGCCTCTACGTTGCCGCGAGCCTCGTCTGCCTCCTCGCGCCCTCGATCGAGGCGCTCGTGGGCGCCCGCTTCGTCCAAGCGGTCGCCGCCTGCTCGGGCGTGGTCCTCGGCCGGGCCGTGGTCCGCGATCTCTTCGAGCCCGCCGAGGCGGCCAAGGTCTTGGCCTATCTCGGCACCGCCATGGCCTTGGCGCCGATCTTCGGCCCGGTGCTCGGCGGCTGGCTCACCCTGGCCTTCGGCTGGCGATCGACCTTCGCCGCCTTGGCGCTCTTCGGCCTTCTTTCCTTCCTGGGCGTGCTGCTCGCGGTGCCGGAAACCAACCGCCGCAAGGATCCGCAGGCGACGAGCCCGGCCCGGCTCGCCGCCAATTACGGCGCGCTCCTGGGCGATCGGCGCTACCTCGCCCGGGTCGCCCAGGCGGCCCTCGGCTATGCCGGCATCTTCAGCTTCATCTCGGGCAGCCCGCACGTGCTGATCGACGCGGTGGGGCTGCGCCCCGACCAGTACGGGCTCTGCTTCGCCGCCGGGGTGGCGGGCTGGATGGCCGGCACCTTCGCCGCCGGCAAGCTCAACCGACGGCTCGGCCTCGCCGGCCTGTTGCGCCACGGCACCCGGCTCTCGGCCGTAGCGGCGCTCGCCGGGCTCGGTTGGGCGCTCGCGGCACCGCCCTCCTGGCCGGCGGTGGTGGCGCCGATGTTCCTCTTCATGCTCGGTGCCGGCTTCACCCTGCCGACCGCGATGGCCCTCGCGATCGGCCCCTATCCCGAGAAGGCCGGGCTCGCCTCGGCCCTTCTGGGCTTCCTCCAGCTCCTCTTCGCCTCGCTCGTCGGGCTCGCGGTGAGCGCGCTCTACGACCGCACGGCGGTGCCGATGATGGCCGCCCTGGTGGCCGTCACGGCCGCGGCTCTTCTCCTC
>JAILZQ010000086.1 GCA_023512415.1 Geminicoccaceae bacterium
CTGCGCCGGCACGGCCTCGACTGCACGGCGATCGAGCGGGAGGCGGGCGGCCGCTCGCACGGCCAGGCGATGCTCGAGGAGGCGGCCGCGGAAGGCGGCGACCTGTTGGTCAAGGGTGCCTACACCCAGAGCCGACTGCGGCAGATGATCTTCGGCGGGGCGACCAGCCACATCCTCGCCGCGGCCGAACTGCCGGTGCTGATGGCCCACTGATCCGCGCCCGGGCGATCCGGGAGTGCGGCCGGCCGCACGCTTGACGGGCCGGGCGCCGCGTGGAGCATGCCGTCGAGCGCAGCGAGGACCGCGCGACCGGGGGGAGGAAGCATGGCGGGTCGGTTGTTCGGGGCGCCGGGTGCGCTTCCGGCCGTCTTGTTCCTCGGAGGAGGGATCGCCCTCGGGGTCGCGGGTGCCGCGGCCCAGCAGCCCGCGCCGGGCGGCCCGCCGCCTTCCACCGAGCAGCTCCGCCAGGCGATCGAGGAGATCAAGAAGCGCCTGGCCCGCCCCGGAGAGACGCCGGGGAAGTCGCCGCTCGCGGCCGAACTCGAGGCGGCCAACGCGCGGATCGCCGAACTCGGCGAGACGATCGCCCGGCTGCGTGCCGAGCGCGACGGACTGCGCGACGAGCTCGCCGCGGCGCGCGCCGAGGGCCAGCGGCTCGAGCAGGTCGTTCGCGAGCTCGACGGGCGGGTGCAGGCGCTCGAGCAGCGGCTCGTCGAGCTCGACGAGGGCCGCGGACGCGAACTCGCCCGGCTCGAGGGCGAGGTGGCGGCGCGCGAGCGGGCACTCGCCGAGGCGCGCGAGGCGCTCGAGCGGGAGAGCCGGCGGCGGGCGGAGCGGGAGAACGAGCTCGCCGGGCTCGTGAACCGTCTGGGTGAGCTGCAGGGCGAGCTCCAGGCGAGCCGCGACCGGGCCCGCGCCGAAGCCGAAGCGCAGGCCGAGCGGATCGAGGAGCTGACCCGCCGGCTCGCCGCGGCGGACGCCACGGCCGCCCGGCTCGAGGGCGAATTGGGCGAGCTCCGGGCGATCGCCGCGACCTCGGTCGGCGAGCTGCAGAACCTCGGCGAACAGCTGCTGCGCGTGCTGGCCGACAACCAGGCGCTCGCCCAGGCGATCGAACAGGCCCGGGTCGCCCGCGAGCTCGCGCTCGCCGAGGCGACCGCGGCCCGCCGCGACGCCGAACGCTACGCCGCCGAACTCGCCGAGCTGCGCGGCCGCCTCGCTTCCCACGAGCGGCCTTCCGAGACGATCGCCCCGGCGGCAGCGCCGCCTGCCCGCCTCGCGGCGCGGGTCGACGGCCTGGTCGCGCCCGAGCCCCCTCCCGAGCCGCTCTCACGCGCCCAGCTCGCCGAGCTGCGCGCCGCCGAGGGGCCGGACGGCACGGTCGTCACGGTGATCGAGGGCACGGCCTTCCAGTTCGGCTCGGAGCAGCTCACGGATGCGGCCAACGGGGCGCTGTTGCGGGTCGGCCGGCTGATCGACCTCGTCCGGCCGGAGCGCGTCCGCTTCGTGGGCCACACCGATTCCCAGGGCGACGAGGCGGCCAACCGGCGGCTCAGCCAGCGCCGCGCGCAGGCGGTGCGCGACTGGCTCGTGCGCAACCGCGGGCTCGATCCGGCGCGCACCCGGGTCGAGGGCCGCGGCCCCGACCAGCCGATCGCCGGCAACGACACGCCCGAGGGGCGGCGGGCCAATCGCCGGGTCGAGGTGATCCTCGAGCGGCGAGGGGGTTGAAAGGTAAATATTCCGTTGATAGGATCTTTGCCGTCAACCGGAGCCGCCCGCGCGGGCGCCCCCGACGGCGAGGAATCATGGCCAGAGGATGGAACGGCGACGCCGAGGTCGCCCTACCGCCGGTGATCGTCCACGCGGTCCGCGAGCACGGCGAGCGCGGCCTGCGCAGCCAGGAGGCGCGCGAGGAACGGCTGCGCTGGGCGGAAACGCTCTTGCGCCTGCCGCTCGTCTGGCGCGAGACGCGCGGCGAAGGGATCCGCGTCGCGATCCTCGATACCGGGATCGACAGCGACCATCCCGACCTCGAAGGTGCCGTGGTCGCGGCGCGCGACTTCACGGGCGAAGGAATCGAGGACCGCAACGGCCACGGCACGCACTGCGCCGGGATCGTGGCGGCACGCGCCAACGGGGTGGGCTTCGTCGGCGCTGCGCCCAAGTGCGAACTCGTCGTCGCCAAGGTGCTCGACGGCGAGGGGCGCGGAACACTCTCCCAGGTGGTCGCCGGAATCGACTGGGCGGTCGAGGTGGGCGCCGACATCCTCTCGCTCTCGCTCGCCGCCGAAGCCGACGATCGCGAGCTGCACCGCGCGGTCCACGCGGCCTTGGCGGCGGGCAGGATGGTGATCTGCGCCGCCGGCAACGCAGGCGCGCTCGGCGCCAACACGATCGGCTATCCCGGCCGCTACGGCAGCGTGCTCACGGTGGCGGCGCACGACGCGCTCGGCCATCCCTCGGGCTTCTCCTCGCGCGGGCCGGAGATCGACTTCATGGCGCCGGGCCAGGAGGTCTGGTCGACCTGGAAGGAGGGCGGCTGGGCGCAGCTCTCGGGGACCTCGATGGCCGCCCCCTTCGTGGCCGGGCTCGCGGCACTCGTACTCGCCAAGCACCGCAAGGCCGGCCGGCACGCCACGCCGATCCACGACAACCAGGACCTCAAGGAGCATCTGTTGCGGATGGCGGCGCATCCCGGCTGGCACGACCCGGCGCGCGGCCACGGGCCACTCCTGCCCTTCGCCTACTTCCTCGCGGACGCCCGGCCGCTCGTGCCGGCTCGCGCGGTCGGACGTCGCCGCGGCCGGCACGTCGGATCGCTCGAGAGGGGTGCAAATCGCCGGCGGGCGAGCTAGCTTCCCGCCGCCGCGCGGTCGGGCGCGGTCGGCCAACCGCGTCTTCGGGACCGCGATCGATGATCTCCGGCGAGCTCGCCTCCCAGCTCACCGCGCTCACCCAAGTCGTGCTGATCGACATCGTGCTCGCCGGCGACAACGCGGTGGTGATCGGGACCGCCGCGGCCGGCCTGCCCCCGACCAAGCAGCGTCAGGTGATCTTTTTGGGCGCCAGCCTGGCGCTCCTCATGCGGATCGCTTTCGCGTTGGTCGCCACCCAGCTCCTGGCGATCATCGGGCTCTTGCTCGCGGGTGGGGTCCTGCTCCTCTGGGTCGCCTGGAAGATGTGGCGCGAGCTGCAGGCACAGCGGGCCGCCGAGCGGCACGAGATCCCGCAGATCGTACCTGGCGCGCACCCCACCGTGCCGGGACAGAAGACCTTCACTTCCGCGGTCGCCCAAGTGGCGATCGCCGACGTCTCGATGTCGCTCGACAACGTCCTCGCGGTCGCCGGCGCGGCGCGCGATCATCCCTGGATCATGGCCTTCGGGCTTTTGCTGTCGATCGCGCTCATGGCAGTCGCGGCCGGGTACATCGCCCGGCTGATCGAGCGCCACCGCTGGATCGCCTATGTGGGCCTCGTGATCATCGTCTGGGTCGCGCTCAAGATGATCTGGGACGGCGGCCTCGAGATCTGGGGCGCGGTCAACGGCGGCTGAGGGCGAGCGCGCTCACCCCGACGCCCCGGCGGCGGCCTCCTCGGCCATCGCCCGAGCGCGCTTGACGAGCCGGACCAGCTCGACCCGGCAGCTTTCGGCATCGTGGACCGGCTTGTCGAACCAGAGCCGGGCGGTCTCGCCCTCGCGCAGGAGATCGGCGCCCTCGGGATCGACGCCCACGAGCTTCCAGCCGCCGCCGGTGCGGCCCAAGAGCCGCTCGGCGTAGAGCTGGACCGCATCCGCGTGGTCCTCGTTCATGTGCGCGACGATCTCGGCCTCGGCCTCGGCGAGCGGCCCGGCCGAGCTCGTGTCGTAGAGGAAGCGGCCGGCCTCGAGCCAGTGGATGCGGCCGAAGCCGGCCACCAGGTGAGCGCGCTCGACCTCGACCTTGAACAAGTGGAAGTCCTTGAAGCCGAGGTAGAGCTCGGCGTCGGGATGATGCGCCACGTAGCGGCGGGCGAGCCGAGCGTCGCCGTCGACGCACACCGCCCTACCCTGGACGCTCGCCCGTGCCCCCGTGAGCGGCACGGCGAGCCCGGCGGTGCCGTCGAACAGGAGCGAGACGCGCGGGTCGCGGCGGATGTTGCGGGTGTGGTCGGCCAGGTCGGAGATCAGCAGGATCGGCCGGGCGTCGTGGTCGACCGCCACCATCGCGAGCGACACGTAGGGCTCGCCCGTCTCGGCGAGCAGCGTGCCGAGGGCCGCGCGGGGCTGCGCGCGCAACAGCCGGCGGACGGTGAGGCCCGGATCTTCGCTCGGGTTCGGCTGCTCCATACCCCTCCTCCACGCGTCGACCCGCCCCTCGTGGGCGCGGGTTGTTCGCCCGGGGCCGGAGGTCTATCCACGCGCCGACCCCGCACGGAGAGCAAAGTGGTACGGATCCCCTCCCCGGTCGAGCGCGGCGATCCGGCGCAGGACGTCGTCTGGGCGGCGCCGGTGCCTCCGTTGAACGAGCCCGTGCCGATCGCCCAGGGCATCCTCTGGCTGCGCTTGGCCCTGCCCTTCAAGCTCGACCACATCAACCTCTGGCTTCTGGACGACGGGGCTTCGTGGACGCTCGTCGACACGGGCTACGGCGACGCCCGCACGACCGCGATCTGGGACGGGCTGCTCCCGGGCGGGAAGCTCTTCGGCAAGCCCTTGGGCCGCGTGCTCGCGACCCATTTCCACCCGGACCATCTGGGCCAAGCCGGCCGGCTCTGCCGGTCCTTCGGCCTGCCCTTGCTCATGACCCGGACCGAGTGGCTCACGGGCCGGATGCTGCAGCTCGACACGAGCGAGGAGTTCGTCGCCGCCGGGCTCGCCCAGGACCGCCGCGCCGGCCTGCCGCTCGAGCTGATCGAGCGCCGGCGCGACCGCGGCAACGCCTACCGGCCGGGGGTGAGCCCGGTGCCGGCCTCGATCGAGATCCTGGAAGCCGGCGACGAGCTCGCGGCCGGGGGAACGCGCTGGCGGGTCCTGGTCGGCCGCGGCCATTCGCCCGAGATGGTGACGCTCTTCTCGGCCGAGCGTGGGATCCTGATCGGCGCCGACCAGCTCCTGCCGCGGATCACCCCGGTCGTGGGCCTCTGGCCGACCTCCCCCGAGCGCGACCCCCTGGGTGCCTTCGTCCGCAGCATCGCCCAGTACGAGGCGCTGCCCGAGGAGCTGCTCGTGCTGCCCTCGCACGAGCGGCCCTATCGCGGGCTGCGGCCGCGGCTCGCCCAGCTCCGCGCCCACCATCGTGCCCGGCTCGACGAGACCGCGGCGCTGTGCCGCCGGCCGACGACCGCGGCCGAGGTGATGGCCGGGCTCTTCACCGCGGAGCTCGACCTGCACCAAGTGGGCTTCGCGCTCGCCGAGACGCTCGCCCATCTCGTGGCACTCGAGCGCGAGGGACGCGTGATCCGCCGGACGCGTCCCGACGGGGTCGATCTGTGGGAAGCTCGCGACGCTTGAGCCCGACGCCGCGGCGCGTACGGCTCAGCCCTCGATCGCGATCGCGATCCGCCGGTTCTGCCGGCCCTTCTTCTCGATCTTGCCGATCCGCACGCGGCCGATCTCGCCGGTGCGCGCGACGTGCGTGCCGCCGCAGGCCTGGAGATCGACGCCCTCGATCCGCACCAGCCGCACCCGACCGGCACCGCGCGGCGGCCGCACCGACAAGGTCTTCACGAGCTCGGGGCGAAGGTCGAGCTCCGCCTCCTCGACCCAGAGGGCCTCGACCGGACGGTCCTCGGCGATCCAGCCCGCGATCCGCGCCTCGATCGCCTCGCGCTCGCGCGGCTCCGGCAGGTCGAAGTCGAGCCGGCCCTCGAGCTCGCCCACCGCCCCACCGGTGACCGGGGCCGCGACCGCCGCGCAGAGGAGATGGAGGGCCGTGTGCGCCCGCATGAGCCGATACCGCCGCTCCCAGTCGATCCGCGCCTCGACCGGCGTGCCCGGCTGGGGCAGCGCCGCACCCTCGGCGGGGACGTGGAGGATCGCCTCGCCCTCCCCTTTCCGGGTGTCGACGATCGCGATCTCCGTCCCGTCGGCCGCGACGAGCACACCCCGGTCGCCCGGCTGGCCGCCGCCCGTGGGGTAGAAGACCGTGCGGTCGAGCACGATCCCGGCCGGCCCGGCCTCCAGCACGCGAGCCTCGCAGGTACGGAGGTAGGCGTCCTCGCGGAACAGCGGTTCGGTCGGCAGCAAGGGGACCTCCGGTGCGCGGTGGGATCGCCGTTGCGGCCCTGCCGGGGCTGGTTTAACCGAGGCGCCGCACGGGCGGGCTGGGACCGCGGGCGGGCATGGCCGAACGAACCGACACGATCGTCCGCTTCGCGGGCGTCGAGAAGACCTACGACGGGCAGAGCCTGGTCGTCAAAAGCCTCGATCTGGAGATCGCCCGGGGCGAGTTCTTGACGCTCCTCGGCCCCTCGGGGTCGGGCAAGACCACGACCTTGATGATGCTCGCGGGCTTCGAGCAGCCGACCCGAGGCGAGATCTTCCTCGACGGCCGGCCGGTCAGCCGGCTGCCGCCCTGGAAGCGCGACATCGGCATGGTCTTCCAAAACTACGCGCTCTTCCCGCACATGACGGTGGCCGAAAACGTCGCCTTCCCGCTCGGCGTGCGGCGCCTTCCCAAGGCCGAGATCGACCGCCGGGTGGAGCGCGCGCTCGCGATGGTCCGCCTCGAGGGCTTCGAGAGCCGCCGGCCCGCGCAGCTCTCGGGTGGCCAGCAGCAGCGCGTGGCGCTCGCCCGGGCGCTCGTCTTCGAGCCCAAGCTCGTGCTCATGGACGAGCCGTTGGGCGCGCTCGACAAGCAGCTGCGCGAGAGCATGCAGTACGAGCTCAAGCATCTGCACGAGCGGCTCGGGCTCACCTTCGTCTACGTCACCCACGACCAGGGCGAGGCCTTGACCATGTCCGACCGGGTGGCGGTGTTCAACGACGGCCGGATCCAGCAGCTCGCGAGCCCGGCCGAGCTCTACGAGCGGCCCAACAACGCCTTCGTCGCCCGTTTCATCGGCGAGAACAACCGGCTCCTTGGCACGGTCGTCGAGCGCTTCGGCGAGCGCTGCCTGGTCGAAGTAGCCGGCCGGAAGATCGCGGCCGTGGCCGGCAACGTGGGCGGTGCCGGCTCGGCCACCACCCTCTCGATCCGACCCGAACGGGTGTCGATCAACTCGATGATCGCCCGAGACAACGAGCTCGAGGGCGAGGTCTTGGAGACGATCTACCACGGCGACCATCTGCGGGTCCGGCTCGCGCTGCTCGGCCACGAGGATTTCGTGGTCAAGCTCGCGAACCGCCAGGACCAGATGCGCCTCGCCCCCGGCCAGAAGGTCAAGGTCTCCTGGGCCGCAGCCGACTGCCGGGCCCTCGATGCGGAGTGAGGTGGTGGCGCTCGCGCACCGGCACGGGCTCGAACCGGTCTTCGAGACCGCCCGGATGTACACCGAGGGCGATCCGGGGCTGCCGCTCGCCCGCATCTGGAGCATCACCACCTTCCAGCTGGGCTGAGCCGCGTCATGCCGCACGACCCCGCCTACCCGCGCGACCTTCGCGGCTACGGCCGCAACCCACCCGATCCGCGCTGGCCGGGCGGTGCCCACGTGGCGGTCCAGTTCGTGATCAATTACGAGGAGGGCGGCGAGAATTGCATCCTCCACGGCGACCCGGCCTCGGAAGCCTTCCTCTCGGAAATCGTGGGCGCCCAGCCGCTCTGGGGCGTGCGCCACATGAACATGGAGTCGATCTACGAATACGGCTCGCGGGCCGGCTTCTGGCGGCTCTTCCGGCTCTTCGGCGAGCGGCGGCTGCCGGTCACCGTGTTCGCCGTCACGATGGCCCTCGACCGCAACCGCGAGGCCGCGGCGGCGATGAAGGAGGCGGGCTGGGAGATCGCGAGCCACGGGCTCCGCTGGATCGACTACCAATATGTGGGCATCGAGGCCGAACGCGCGCAGATGCGCGAATCGATCCGGCTGCACACCGAGATCACCGGGGAGCGCCCCCTGGGCTGGTACACCGGGCGGGTCAGCCCCAACACCTTGAAGCTCGTGGTCGAGGAGGGCGGCTTCCTCTACACGGCCGACTCTTATGCCGACGACCTACCCTATTGGGTCGAGGTCGAAGGCCGGCGGCAGCTCGTCGTTCCTTACACGCTCGACGCCAACGACATGCGCTTCGCCACGGCCCAGGGCTTCAACTCCGGCGACCAGTTCTTCACCTATCTGAAGGACGGCTTCGACCTGCTCTGGGAAGAAGGCCGGCGCGGGGCCCCCAAGATGATGTCGGTCGGCCTGCATTGCCGGCTCGTGGGCCGGCCGGGTCGGGCCGCGGCCCTCGCCCGCTTCCTCGACCACGTGCTCGCCCGCGAGAAGGTCTGGGTGGCGACCCGGCTCGACATCGCCCGGCACTGGCACGCCCATCACCCGCCGGCGTGACATCGCGGCCGTGCGCCGGCGCCGCTCCGCCCCCGCCGGTCTCCGTGCTAGCACCGGGCGTGGCGAAGGGAGGCCTCGACCATGGCCGAAAGGGACGCGCTCACCGAACGGCTCGCCCGGTGCTACACGGGTGTGCTCAACGACGTGATGCGGGCGATGGCGCTGCGGAACTTCGTCCTGCCGCCCGAGATCCGGCTGCACGACCGGAGCCGGCCGCTCGCCGGTCCCGTGCAGACCGTCTCGGGCCATGTCGACGAGGCGGCCGACCGGCACACCACGCTGCTCGAATGGACCGGGCTCCTCTCCAGGGCCGAGCCCGGCCACGTGCTGGTCTGCCAGCCGCACACGCATGCGGTGGCCTTGATGGGCGAGCTTTCCGCCGAGACGCTCCTGCACAAGGGCGTGCTCGGCTACGTGGTCGACGGGGCGACGCGCGATCTCGCCTTCATCGAGAAGATCGGCTTCCCGATCGCCTTCCGCCACACCACGCCCAAGGACATCGTCGCGTTCTGGCGGGTCGACGGGGTGGACGTGCCGATCGTGATCGGCGAGGTCCGCATCCTGCCGGGGGATTATCTCTTGGCCGATGCCGACGGGATCGTCGTGATCCCGAAGGCGAAGGCGGAGGAGGTGGTGGCCGAGGCGGAACGGGCGATCGGCACCGAGAACCTGATCCGCAAGGCCATCCTCGCGGGCGAGGACCCGCAGCAGGCCTATTTGAAGTACGGGAAGTTCTGAGCCGGGGGCGCGCCGATGGGCCGGATCGTGACGAGCGGGGTCGAGGCGGCGGTCGCGGTCGGGTCGACCGACCGGCGGCTCTTGTTGCTCGCGCCGGAGGACAACGTGCTCGTCGCTTGCGGCGATCTGCCGGCCGGGACCGAGCTCGTCATCGACGGCGAGCCGGTCCGGCTCGCCCGCGAGGTGCCGACCGGGCACAAGCTCGCCCGCCGAGCGATCGCGGCCGGCGAGAAGGTCGTCAAGTACGGGGCGCCGATCGGCTCCGCGCGGGAGCCGATCGCCAAGGGCGCTTACGTCCACACCCACAATCTGCGCTCGGACTACATCCCGACCTGGGACCGGACCGGCGCGGAAATGCGCTGAGAGCCCGGGCCGGGCGCAGCCCTTCCCGGCGGCTCAGGAATCGCGGGCCTCGATCGTGAGGCCCAAGGTCTTCGCGGCTTGGCCGGGCGTGGCGAGCATGCCCATGAACGCCGCCATGAAGGTCACGGGCTTGGGCGGCACCAAGCGGATCACGAGGACCCGCGGCTTGGCCAAGAACTTCTCGAGCTCCCCGGCACGCTTCTGATCGAGGAGCGAGCGCATCGGCTCGTCGCTGCGCAGCTCGCGGACGAGCTCTTTGGCGAGATCGGCCCGCTTCTTGCGCGATTGCTCGGCCATCTCTCGCAGTTGCCGGTCGATCAGGCCCTTGTCCTCGAGGCGGAGCTCGGCGCGGCGGAGCACCGCATCGGTCGAGGCGGTCACCGGGTCGACTGCCGGATCGGCGCCGAGTTTGCCGAGCACGCTCGTGCGCAGGCCGAGGAAGCCCGGCGCGTCGAGCTCGAGCGGATCGAGGGCGGCCTCGAGCGAGGCCTCGTCGAACACCGAAGCCAGGCGGAAGCCGAGCTGGAGGCGGTCGATGCCGGCCATCGCCAGGCTGCCCTTCAGCTCCTCGTCCTCCATCACGGCGGGGTCGAGGAGGAGGCCCGTGAGCTCGAAGCGGGTCGCCCTCTTGCTGCCCTGTTGCTCGAGGGCGAGGGCGGCGCGCTCGATCCCGAAGCCCCGCAACCCGTTCTTGTCGAGCGCGAGGCCCGCGAGCACGGTCCGACTGTCCCAAGGCAGGCGGGCGAGCTCGGCAGTGAGCTCCTGGAGCGCCTCGGGCGTGCGCGGCGCCCGCTCGACACGCTCGGCGAAGTCGGGCGGCGCCACCGTGACGGCGCTCTGCTCGAACCGCTCGAGGCGCAGCTCGACCCCGTCCTCGCCACGGCCGCGGAGCCCGGCGAGCTCGATCGCCCCGAACCGCCGCTCGACCAGCCCGTCCCAGCGGAATCGGTCGAGCTCGGCCCCGGAGCCGGCCGGCTCGCCCGCGACCAGCCCTTCCACGCGGATCGTGCCCAACTCGAGCCGGGCGAGCTCGGCCGCGAACTCGAGCCCGGCGAACGACCCGGCGAGCGCCTGCTCCTCGGTGCCCTCCGCCGGGTCGTCGGTCGCCGCCTCGTCCGACGCGCCGTCCTCGTCTTCCTCCGCGGCCTCGGCCGCTTCGCGGGCCACCGCCGCGAGCTCGCCCAAGAGCGTCCCGGCCCGCACGAGCCGCTCCAGCCGGACGCGGCTCCAGTCGATCCGCTCGATCTCGGCGAGCGCGAGGTCGCCCCGCCCTTCCGCGCTCTCGACCTCGAAGCGCTCCAGGCGGAAGGCCTCGAGGCGGCCCTGGCCGAGCCGGCCGAGCTCCAGCCGGGCGAGGTCGAGCCGCTCCGCGCCGTCCCCGAACGAGAGGTCGGCGAGCCTCAGCCCGTCGATCCGCAGCCGGTCGACGAACCCCAGGAGCTCCATCGGATCCGCGCCGAGCTGCTCCAAGGTCGCCGGATCGGCGGCGTGCAGGTCGAGCCGGTCGAGGGCGAGGGCCCCGATCCCGATCCCGCTGCCGAGGCCGTCCCGGGCCTCGAGCGCCTCGAGCGCGAGCCCTTCGAGGCGCCGCTCGGCCCAGCCCGCGATCGCGAGGCGCGGCACGCGCAGCGTCGCGTCGCCCTGAACGAAGGTCAGATCCTCGAGGGCGAGCGGGCCGAGCCGCAGCTCGCCGAGCGCCTCCCAGGGCTGCGGTCGGGCGAGTGCTGCGGTCAGCGCGTCGATGTCGACCCGGTCTCCTTCGATCGCCGCGATCCGCACCGTCCCGCCATCGTCGGCGAGCTCGATCGTGACGTTCTCGGCGCGAACCGAGCCGACCCGGCCGAGGCTGTCGACCCCGCCCGCCGCCTGCGCGAGGCGCAAGGTGCCGACCTCGAGCGCGCGGACCCGCGCGCTCGCGGGCAGGTCGAGCCGCACCCCTTCGACGTCGAGGGCGAGCCGCAGCGGCCGGGCATCGAGCCGCTGCCAGGCGAGCCGCGAGCCTTCCGGCAACTGCCGGCTCGCCTCTTCGAGGGCGAAGACGGCGCGGGCCTCCATCCACGCCTCGACCGCGGCGTGGCCGGCGACGAGGCTCAAGGACAAAAGGACGCCACCCGACAGCCACCGCCGCATCGCCCGTCTCCGCCGATCGCGCCCCGACCGCACGAGCGTGCCACGAGCCGCGCCCTTTGTCCAACGCGGCGAGCGCGGCAGCGTCACGTTAGCACGATGCGCGAGAGCTCGGCCCCCGGCAGAAACCCCTCCAGAAGCGCGAGGACGGCACCCGGCGCATCGGCATGCACCCAATGGCCGGCCTCGGTGACCGTCTCGAGGCGGAGCGCCGGGAACAGGCGACGGAAGGCGGGCTCGTGGTCGGGTCGGACATAGTCCGAGCGGCCGCCGCGGATCGCGAGCACCGGCAGCCCGGAAGGGGCCGGCGGCAGGTCGGCGGGGAAGCCGGCGAGGGCCGGCAAGGCGGCCAGCAGGGCGCCGAGGTTCGGCAGCCAGGCGAGCCGGCCGTCGCGCGAGTCGAGGTTGCTCGCGAGGAAAGCACGGTTGCGCGGATCGGGCGCCACCTCGGCGAGCGCCGCCTCGACCTCGGCGCGACGGGCGAAGCGGGCCGGGTCGATCGCCGACATGGCGCGCAGATAAGCTTCGAAGTCGGGCCGCGGCCCGTAATCGACCGGGGCCACGTCGACCACGACGAGCCGGTCGACACGGTCGGGAGCGGTACAGGCCAGCGCCATGGCCGCCTTGCCGCCCATGCTGTGGCCGAGGAAGGAGGCGCGGGCGAGGCCGAGCCGGTCGAGGAGCGCCGCGAGGTCGGCCGCCATCGCCGGGTAGCTCATCTCGGGACGGTGGGGCGAGCGGCCGTGGTTGCGCAGGTCGACCAAGAGGATTCGGCGGCGGGCGGCCAAAGGCTTGGCCAGGCTCGCCCAGTTCCGTCCCTGGCCCAGAAGGCCGTGGAGGACGAGAACGGGAGGGCCCGCGCCGAGCTCTTGGACGGCGAGCGCGACCGGTTCGGGGCCGCGGCTCACTCGGCGGCGCGCAGCCGCGGCGCCCGCTCGGCGGCCAGGAGCTCGCGCTCACGGTCGACCATGTAGTCGCGCAAGAGTGGCACCGCCTTGCGGTCCTTGGCGATCTGCAGATGGAAGATCATGAGATCGCCGACGCGGAAAGACAGCTCGCTCGCGATCAAATAGAACTCCCACATCCGGCAGAACCGGTCATCGTAGATTTCACGGATGCGGGCCCGGTTGCGCTCGAACTTCTCGCGCCAGCAGCGCAGGGTCTCGGCGTAATGGAGGCGGAGGATCTCGCAGTCGGTGAGCCAGAGGCCCGAGCGCTCGAGCGTCGGCAGGACCTCGGAGAGGGCGGGGATGTAGCCGCCCGGGAAAATGTACTTGCGGATCCAAGGGTTGGGATAGCCCGGTCCGGCCATGTGGCCCATCGAGTGGATCAGGACGACGCCGTCGGGGACGAGGAGCTCCTGGATCTTGGCGAAGAGCTCGCCGTAATGCGCCTTGCCCACGTGCTCCAGCATGCCGACCGAGACGATCCGGTCGAAGCGCCCCTGGGCCTCACGATAGTCCTGGTAGAGGAAGCGGCAGCGATCGGCGAGCCCCTCGCGCGCCGCCCGCTCGTTGGCATACGCGACCTGCTCCTTCGAGAGCGTCACGCCGGTCACGTCGACCCCGAAGGTGCGCGCCAAATAGCGGCCGAGCGCCCCCCAGCCGCAGCCCATGTCGAGCACCTTCATGCCGGGCTCGAGCAGCAGCTTGGCGGCGATGTGGCGCTCCTTGGCGCGCTGCGCCTCCTCGATGTCGGCCTCGGGCCGGGGGAAGTAGGCGCAGGTGTATTCCCGCTCGCTGTCGAGGAACAGCTCGTAGAGCTCGCCCGAGAGGTCGTAATGGTGGGCGATGTTGCGCTTGGCGCGCCAGATCGGGTTGCGGTCGTGGGCGGTGCGCAGCGCGTTCAAGCCGCGCTGGACGAGACCGGCCCAGCCCCGCCCGTCGGCCTCGGCCAGGTTGCTCATGACGAGCTCGAGCAGATCGTAGAGCGTGCCCTCCTCGAGCGTGAGCCGCCCGTCCATCCAGGCCTCGCCCAGGGCGAGCTCGCCGTCGAGCAGGAGGCGCCATTCGATCACCCGATCGTGCAACCGGATGGTGGCCCTCGGCCCGGGCCGGGAACCCTGGAAGATCCGACGCTCTCCGGCCGCGTCGATCACGCCGAGCGTGCCGACCCGGATCACGCGGTCGAGCAGACCCGCGAGCAGCATGGCGTCCTCCGTCCCTCGCCACGGGGCCGCGCGCGGCTCGTGGCTTCGCACGAAAGCCGGCCCCGCACCGAAGTTTAGCTACGGAGCGGAGCGGAGCAAGCGGGCCCCGGCGTGGCCCACCGCTCGGGCGAAGCGGACCTCCTCCGGCACGCCGAGCAGGGCGAAGTCGAGCGGCTCGTCGGAGCGAACGACGAACGAGAGCGGCCGAGGGGCGGCGGCCACCGGATGGCCCGAGGCGAGCTCCCGGACGCCCGCCCGTTGGCGGAGGACGCGCCCGCTGCGCACCCGGGTCCGCCCGCTCTTCCCGCTTCCGAGGCCCTCGGCTAGCTTCGCCCCGCACGAGTCCGGCCCGGGGCGAGCGGATGCCCATCACCCATCGGATCCTGGTCGTCGACGACGATGTCGAGTTCCGCCGCGAACTCGCCGAGCAGCTCGCTCTGCACGAGGGGTTCACGGTCGACCAGGCGGGCAGCGTGCGCGAGGCGCTCCAGTCGACGCACGAGCCCGTGCACGATGCGATCGTCCTCGACGTGGGCCTACCCGACGGCGACGGCCGCGACCTCTGCCGGCTCTTGCGGCGCAACGGCATCAAATGCCCGATCCTGATGCTGACCGCCCACGACACCGACGCCGACACCATCCTCGGGCTCGACTCGGGGGCCAGCGACTATGTCGCCAAGCCGGTCCGCCTGGGCGTGCTGATGGCCCGGCTGCGGGCCCAGCTCCGCCAGTTCGAGCTCTCCGACGACGCCACCTTCCAGATCGGCCCCTACAGCTTCCGCCCGGCGGTCAAGATGCTGATCGCCGGGACGAAGAAGATCCATCTGACCGACAAAGAGACGGCGATCCTCAAATATCTCTACCGGGTGGGCGACCGGCCGGTCTCCCGCGAGGTCCTGTTGGGCGAGGTTTGGGGCTACAATTCCGGGGTGACGACCCACACGCTCGAGACGCACATCTATCGGC
>JAILZQ010000262.1 GCA_023512415.1 Geminicoccaceae bacterium
ACTGGGACCCCGGCCGGGCGCGGGCCGACGGTGCGGCCGGGCGCTCAGGCCGGCGGGTCGTTCGGCCGAGGGGGCGTCGTCTCCCAGCTCCGCCCGGCGGCGACCACGCAGCCGGTACCGTCCGGCGCCACGCTCAGGATCGTCCAGGTCCCGGTGCGTGGCGAGGCGAACACTTGGATGAGGTTGCCGTTGCTCTGCAGGCCGGTCGAGACCGGCACTTCCTCGTAGCGGCTGCCGAGCTGGCGCACGAGCTCCTTGTAGTCGTGGCAGAGCATCCGGGCGACCCCCGAGGGCACCTGCGCGGTCGCCGGCGGGGCGCTGCAAAAGAGAACGGCGAGCAGCATCGCCGAGCTGCGAGCCATCATGCTGGCCACTCCGACCGATCGGGCCGGCCGATCCGGTCCGACCGAGCGCATTCCACCATCCGTTTCCTAAAGTCCGGTTAACGCCGTTGCGCCGGATCGGCTGGCGGCCACCGCACGGCGCGGCTAATCGAGGGTCGAAGCCCCGGGAGCAGCGCCCGTGTCCACGACCGACCCCGCCCTCTTCTCCGCCCAGGAGCTCGCCCGCCTGTTCCGCCGCGGCGCCCTTTCGCCCGTCGAGGTGACACGCGCCTGCCTCGCCCGGATCGAGCGTTGGAACGCCGAAGTCGGCGCCTTCACTCTGGTCGACGCCGAGGGCGCTCTCGAGGCCGCGCGGGCGAGCGAGGCGCGCTGGCGCGAGGGCCGACCGCTCGGGCCGATCGACGGCGTGCCGACGACCGTCAAGGACCTC
This sequence comes from Geminicoccaceae bacterium, assembly GCA_023512415.1. GTDB lineage: Bacteria > Pseudomonadota > Alphaproteobacteria > Geminicoccales > Geminicoccaceae > JANXAZ01. The sequence goes on from JAILZQ010000262.1 coordinate 775, forward strand.
GCCCTCATGAAGGGGTTCCCGATCCGCCGCGGTAGCCGGACGACCGAGGGGGCCGCACCGGACCCGGTCGACTCCCCGCCGGTCGCCCGGCTGCGCGAAGCGGGGGCGGTGATCCTCGGCAAGACCACCACCCCCGAGTTCGGCTGGAAGGGGGTGACCGACAATCCCTTGGGCGAGGTCGCCCGCAACCCGTGGAACACGAGCCGCACCGCGGGCGGCTCCTCGGGTGGTGCGGCGGTCGCCGCGGCCCTCGGCATGGGGGCCCTGCACCAGGGCTCGGACGGCGGCGGCTCGATCCGGATCCCCGCGGGGTTCACGGGCATCGTCGGCTTCAAGCCGACCTTCGGGCTGGTGCCGACCTGGCCCGCTTCGCCGTTCGGCACGGTGAGCCACGTGGGGCCCATGACCCGCACGGTGGCCGAGGCCGCGCTCATGCTGAACGCCCTCACGGGCCCCGACCGGCGCGATTGGTACGCCCTGCCGCGCCCGGGCATCGACTTCACGGTCGGCCTCGAAGCCGGCATCCGCGGCTGCACGCTGCTCGCGAGCGTCGATCTCGGCCACGCCCGGGTGGATCCCGAGGTCCGCACCGCTTTCGGCCGCGCGCTCGCGGTGCTGGCCGATCTGGGTGCCCGGATCGTCGAGCGCGATCCCGGCATCGGCGACGGGGAGCCGCTTTTCCGGCGCCACTGGTACGCGGCTGCGGCGTTCCTCGTGGGCCGCATCCCGGCCGAACGGCGCGGCTGGATCGACCCCGGCCTCGCCGAGATCGCGGCGGAGGGGGCGCGGGTGACGGCGACCGAGCTGCAGCAGCTCCAGCTCGACCGGGCGGCGTTCGCCGAGCGGATCGAAGCGCTCTTCGCCGAGGTCGACCTGCTCGTCACGCCCATGCTGCCGATCCCGGCCTTCGAAGCCGGCCGCGAGGTGCCCGAGGGCGGGCCCTATCGCCGGTGGATCGAGTGGACGCCCTTCACCTGGCCCTTCAATCTCGGCCAACAGCCGGCGATCAGCGTGCCCTGCGGCTTCACCGCCGCGGGCCTGCCGATCGGGCTGCAGTTCGTCGGCCCGAAATATGCCGACGCGCTCGTGCTGCGCGCCGCCCGCGCCTTCGAGAGCGCCTGCCCGCAGCCGATGCCCGGCGCCCCGCGCGGGCCGGCGGCTGCCGCTCTGGCCGGCGCCGACCGCCGCGTGTAGGGC
>JAILZQ010000087.1 GCA_023512415.1 Geminicoccaceae bacterium
GCGCTCGGCTTCGCCGCGGTCGAGCTCGACGACCAACGGCTTTGGGCGCGCGCTCCGACCGGCCGCCCGCGCGGCGGCCGGCCCCGCGCGGGCGCGGTCCGGCCGCGCCCCGACTCGCCGTTCGCCGTGCTCGCCGCACTCGAGGTCCGGACGTGAGCGAGCCGGACGCGCTCCGCCTCGACAAGTGGCTCTGGCACGCCCGCTTCGTCCGCCGCCGCGAGCTCGCGGCCGTGCTCGTGGCCGAGCGTCGGGTGCGGCTGAACGGCCGGCCCGTGGCCAAGACCCACCAGCTCGTCCGGCCGGGTGACGTGCTCGTCTTCACCGAAGACGAGCGGATCCGGGTGGTCCGGGTGAAGGATCTCGGCTCGCGCCGACGGGGTGCCGCCGAGGCCGCGGCACTCTATGAGCTGGTCGCGGTCGAGCCCTGAGCGGCCGGGCGCGGGCGTGCCGCCCGTTCGCCGAAGATCGCGGTGCCGACCCGGACGATGGTCGCTCCGAAGCCGATCGCGGTTTCGAAGTCCGCGCTCATCCCGACGCTCACCTCGCCGAGGCCGTGGCGGCCGGCGAGTTTGGCGAGGAGCGCGGCGTAGGGTGCCACGTCCTCCTCGGCCGGCGGGATCGCCATCAACCCGGTCACCGGTAGCTTCAGCTCGTCGCGGCAGAGGCCGAGGAAGGGGGCCAGCTCGCCCGGCGGGAGCCCCGCTTTCTGCGGCTCCTCGGCCAAGTTCACCTCGACCAGGAGGCGCCGGGTCCGCGCCTCCGGCCGGCCGAGCTCCTTGGCGAGGGCCCGGGCGAGGCTCGGCCGGTCGAGCGTCTGGATCACGTCGAAGAGTGCGACCGCGGCGCGCGCCTTGTTGGTCTGCAACGCGCCCACGAGGTGCAGCTCGAGGTCGGGGAAGCGGGTGCGCAGCTCGGGCCAGCGGCTCTGCGCCTCCTGCACGTAGTTCTCGCCGAACACCCGCTGACCGGCCGCGAGGGCCGCCTCGATCCGCTCGAGCGGCTGGCCCTTGCTCACCGCCACGAGCGTGATCGCGCAGGCATCGCGACCCGCCGCGCCGGCGGCCGCCGCGATCCGCCGTCGCACCTCCTCGAGCCGCGCGCGGACCGCGGCCGCTTCACCTTGTTCCTCGTCCATCCCCGGCTATCCTCCGGCCGCCCGCGAACCTGCGCTCCGGTCGGGAGGTGTCAAGTGACGTTCGACGAGATCATGGCGCCCCTGGGTGGGGCCCGCTTCCTCGAGGAGCATCTCGGCAGAGCCCCCCTCCATCTCGAGGGCCCCCCCGACAAATGGGCTGCGGTCATGAATTGGGAGGTGCTGAACCGGCTCTTGGGTGCGTCGACGATCTGGGCGCACAGCTCCCTCCCCCTCGTCCTCGACAAGGAGCCGGTGCCGGCGGCGGCGTATTGCGCTCCGGCCCCGGGTCGCGACGGCGGCACCGTGCTCCGCCCCGATCCGGCCAAGGTCAAGGCCTTCTTGAAGCGCGGTGCGACCCTCGTGGCCAACGACATCGACCAGCTCACGCCGGAACTGCGGGCGTTCTGCCGGGCGATGGAGGAAGCCCTCGGCGGCAAGGTGCAGGCCAATCTCTACCTCTCGAGCAAAAGGCGGCAGGGCTTCGCGGTCCATTTCGACACGCACGACGTGTTCGCCGTCCACTGTATGGGTGAGAAGACTTGGGCTGTGTTCGAGGGACGCGCCGAGGATCCGATCGCCCATCCGATGTTCAAATCCCTGCCCCTTGAACATCACGAAAAAGCCAAGGGCAAATTGTGGAAGGAAGTTCGCCTGAAGCCCGGGGATCTCCTCTATCTTCCGCGCGGGCAGTACCATTACGCCCTGGCCGACGACGGCCCCTGCTGCCACATCGCCTTCGGCGTGACCTATCCGATCGGGCTCGACGTCGTCTCCTACCTCTTCGAGCGGATGGTGGCCGAACCGCTCGCGCGTGCCAATCTGCCGCGCGATCCGGGCGCACTCGCGCGCCGTCTCGCCGCCCTCGGCGACCGGCTCGCGGCGGTGACCGCCGATCCCAAGACCCTGGCCGACATCCAGGCTTTCGCCGCCGGCTTCCGCTACGCTCGCGAGGACTACGACCTGCCGGGCCTGATCGAGCGGGCCGAAAGCCGCTGGCGGCGCCGGCACGACGATTTCAAGCTGATCGAGCGGGCCGGCAAGACGCTGCTCGTGCGCACGAGCACCCGCGAAGGCGTCGAGGTTCCGCCCGCCATCAAGGACCTGCTGAGTTGGGTGGTGGATCGCGAGGGGTTCGAGCGCGCCGAACTCGAACGCGCCTTCCCGAGCCGGCCGGCGGCCCAGCTCGATGGATTCCTCGCCCAGCTCGAAAAGATGCGGGTGATCGCCCCCCTTTGAGCCCGAGAAAGAGGCAAGTCCTGCCTCCTGCACGGGCAGTCGGGGTGACCGTCTGTTGCGGTCCGGTGACAGATTCGTCTCGACCGCCGTGTCGCCGATGGCGGCACGCTTGAACGCGACCGTTCCGATCGGTCGGATGGCGGGCGTCGCAACCTTCGGCAGGAGATCGACCCCGTGTCCGGACCCTGGCATCGCCCGCCTCTGGCGGGTCGTCTTTCGGCAGCGAGCGCGCTCGTCGCGCTCTCGACCCTTCTGGCCGGAGGCTCGGCCGCCGCCCAACAGGCCCCCAAGTTGAGCCCCGGCGGCAAGCTCGACATCACCGTCACCGGCTTCTCGCGTTTCCTCTGGGCGGTCGGTGACGTCAAGGAGAAGCTGGGTGGCCAGGAGTCGAGCTCCGACTTCCGCAACGACACCGAGGTCCACATCGTCGCCCGGGGCAAGGACGAGAGCACCGGGATCGAGTACGGTGCCACCGTCGAGTTCGAGGCCGACACCAATCGGACCGACAACACCGACGAGACCTGGGTCATCGTGAAAGGGGTGTTCGGCGAGGTCCGCTTCGGCGACGAGGACGGTGCCGCCGACAACATGAAGATCGGCGGCTTCGTCGTCGCGGTCGGCACGGGCGGCATCGACGGCACGGTGGTCGACACCGGCCTCGTCGTGGGCCCGACCAACAGCGACGACGCGACCAAGATCGTCTATTACACGCCCACGCTCGGCGGTTTCCAGCTCGGCGTGAGCTACACCCCGAACGCCAACAGCAACGGCGACAACATCGCCGTGACGAACGTCGACGGCTTCAAGGACTGGGTCGAGGCGGGCCTCACCTGGACCGGCGAGTTCGGCGGCGTCGGCCTCCAGGCGGGTGTGGTGGCCGGCTACGCACAGACCAATTTCGACAACGGTGACGACGACGACCTGAAGACCATCTTCGCCGGGCTCCAGATCGGTGCCTTCGGGGTCTCGCTCGCGGGCGGCCTCGGCACCGAGGAGGTCGCGGGCATCGACCGCGATTGGTACAATCTCGGCATCAAGGGAGAGATCGGTCCGGTCGCGCTGTCGGCGACCTGGGGCCAGGCCAGCCTCGATCCCGGCCCCGATCCCAAGAACCTCGTGCTGGGCGCCGAGCTCGGGATCGTCCCGGGTGTGAGCCTTTCGGGCGAGGTCGCCTTCTTCGACGAGAATCGCGGCCCGGACGACGACGGCGTGGTCGGAGTCGTGCGCCTCGGGGTGGACTTTTGAGCCCCCAGGGCTCGGCTCCGGCGACCATCGGCCTTGTTGCAGACCCGACACAAAGGCACGGCCACGGCCGGCACGCCGACGGCGAACGCTTGCCGCGTGCTCGAGCCCTCTGAATAAAGGCCCGGGTGCGGGTGGCGCGGGGACGGACCGTGCCACCGGAACGGGGGGCCGGCCACGGCCGGCCGACCGACGGTCGGGCTTCGAACGTGCACCTGAACCGAGGTGCGGAGGAGAAACCAAGCGATGACCATCAAGAAACTTCTGTTGGGGACGTCCGCGCTGCTCGGTGCGGGCCTGCTGGCCACCGCCTCCCCGGCTTCGGCGCAGCAAGGGCCGACGGTCAGCCCGGGTGGCAAGCTCAACGTGTCCGTGAGCGGCTTCGCTCGCTTCGTCTGGGTGGCCGGTGACGTCAAGGAGCGCTTCGGCGGCCAGCAGAGCAGTTCCGACTTCCGCAACGACACGGAAGTGCACATCATCGCCCGGAGCAAGGACGAGAGCACCGGGATCGAATACGGCGCCACGGTCGAGTTCGAGGCCGACGCCAACCGTAACGACAATACCGACGAGACCTGGGTCATCGTGAAGGGGACGTTCGGCGAGTTCCGCCTCGGCGACGAGGACGGCGCCTCGGACCTCATGAAGCTCGGCGCCTTCACGATCGCCGCCGGTACGGGCGGCATCGACGGTACGGTCGACCTGCCGCGGCTCGTGGCCGGCGTCAACACCGGCGACGCGACCAAGATCGTCTACTTCACGCCGCGCATCGCGGGCTTCCAGGCCGGCGTCAGCTACACGCCGAACGCGGGTAGCAGTGGCGACAACCTCGCCGTGACCAACGTCGACAACGCCAAGGACGTCATCGAGGCCGGCCTCAACTATGTCGGCACTTTCGGTGACGTCGGTATCCGGGCCGGCGTCATCGGCCACATCGGTGACAGCACCGACGGCGACAACGAGGAGGACTTCTGGAAGCTTTACGGCGGCGGCACGCTGAGCTTCGCCGGCTTCTCGGTCGGTGGCGGCTTCGGCAAGCAGGACGTGTTCGGCAACGACATCACTTGGTTCAACGCCGGTGCCGCGGCCACTCTGGGACCGGTGACGCTGTCGGTGACCGGCGGTCGGGTGCTCGATGCCGATGACAACATCGAGACGAAGGGTGTCGTGGTCAGCGCGACCGTGGGGATCCTGCCGGGCGTCACCCTCGACGGCGATCTCCTCTTCTTCGACGAGGCCGGTGTCGGCGGGACCTTCGACGACGGCGTGATGGGCGTCGTTCGGGTCGGCGTCTCGTTCTGATCGCCTCCAGACCTCGACCGCCTTCGGGCGCCACGCGCGGCGGGCCTTCGGGCCCGCCGTTGCGTTTCGCGGCCCCCGCTACGTCCGACGTCGAGTGCGGCCCGGACGCCACTCGTCAAACGAGGCGGCCCGTGCTACTTTCTCGCGGTGGTAGAGGGATCGGGGAATGTCGGCTCGGGCGGTCGCCGCACTCGTGATCAGTTCGCTGCTCGGCGTGACCGGAGCTCAGGCGGCCGGGTTGCGGGCGGGTGGCGTGCTGAACGAAGCGGGCGAGGTGGTGCTCCTTACCGAACTTCCACGCGGTCCGGCGGCTGGACCAGGGCTCGCGACGGGGGAGCTCCGCTTCGGCTTCACGCCGCGCGCAGGCTCGAGCCTGTTGCTGGGTGCCGGGGAGGAGCCCGGTCGAGGGCTCGGCCTCGAGCTCGGTGTGGCGCCGGCCGGAGCGGTATTGGGTCGGCTCGAGGGGCTGGGTCTCGCCGCCCTTCCGAGGCCGTTCGGTGCTCCCGCCGACGATACCGGGAGCGGTCTCTCGATCGGCGGCGCGCTTGCTTGGTCGGGGTGGACCGTCGGCGGCAACTACGCGACCGGGGTGGTGGCCGGCAGCCAGCTCGATCTGTGGACCGGGCGGGTCGGCTACGGACCGCTCACCGCCCGACTCGGCTACGGTCAAGAAGCCACGCTCGGCCGGGTCGAGCGTGAGCTCTGGTTGTTCGGCACCGACCTCGTCACCGGCTCCTGGCTCACCCTCGAGGGTGACCTCGCGGTCACCACCCGGCCCGATCGGGAGCCGGACACGGTCGGCCGCATCGGTCTGCGCCTCAACTTCTGAGCCCGCGCCCGGTTCGACGGGGCGGCTGGCGCCCCGTGTCGGCCGTGCTAGGATCGCGCCGCGCCCACGGAGCGGCGCGCGGTAAGCGAGCGAAGAGAGCGGCGAACGGGATGAGCAAGGGGACGCGCCTCGGGCGGGTTGCGGCTGCCGGGCTTGTGGCGGGGCTGTTGGGCGGCTGCGGCGCCGACGTGCAGTACCCCGATTGGACGCCCTACGATCCGAGGGATCAGGCGCGCCGCGAGCGCTACGGCACGATCACCGGCAGCGACGGGATCACGCTCTTCAGCACCGGGCGACGCGGCACCGATCAGGCGGCTGCGCAGGGAGCCGGAGGCGGGGGAGCCGGGATCGGCGTCAACGCCTATCTGTGGCGAGCGAGCCTCGAGACCCTCGACTTCATCCCCCTCCTCTCGGCCGACCCCTTCGGCGGCCTGATCATCACGGATTGGTACCAGCCGGCCGAGGTTCCCGACGAGCGGTTCAAGCTGCAGGTCTTGATCCGCGACGTGGCGCTGCGGGCCGATGCGGTCCGTGTGTCGGTGCTGCGCCAGCGGCGCGATCCGCGCGCGGGGTGGGTCGACGTGCCGGTCGATCCGCGCACGGCGACCGAACTCGAAGACAAGATCCTGACCCGCGCCCGTCAGATCCGCATCGCGAGTGCCGGCGGCTGAGCCGCAGCGTCCCGTCGTCGGTCGGGCGACAGCCTCTCTCCGCGAGATCTCGAGCCGAGGTTCGATGAGCCGCTACAATTTCCGTGCGAGCGAAGCCAAGTGGCAGCGCATCTGGGACGAGCGCCGGACCTTCGAGGTCCGCACCGATCCGTCCCGGCCCAAATATTACGTGCTCGAGATGTTTCCGTACCCCTCGGGCCGAATCCACATGGGACACGTGCGCAACTACACGCTCGGCGACGTGATCGCGCGGCTCAAGCGGGCCCAGGGCTACAACGTCCTCCACCCGATGGGCTGGGATGCGTTCGGTCTGCCGGCGGAAGGGGCGGCGATCCGCCGTGGAATCCACCCGAAGAGCTGGACCTACGGCAACATCGCCGAGATGCGGGCACAGATCCGCTCGATGGGTCTGTCGATCGACTGGACGCGCGAGTTCGCCACCTGCGATCCCGAATATTACAAGCACGAGCAGGCGATGTTCATCGCCATGTGGGAGCGGGGCCTCGTCTATCGGCGGGAAAGTTGGGTCAATTGGGACCCGGTCGACCAGACCGTGCTCGCCAACGAGCAGGTGATCGACGGCAAGGGCTGGCGCTCCGGCGCGCCGGTCGAGCGCCGCAAGCTCGCCCAGTGGTTCTTCAAGATCACCGCATACGCCGAGGATCTGTTGGCCGCCCTCGACCGGCTCGATCGCTGGCCGGAGAAGGTCCGGCTCATGCAGCGCAACTGGATCGGCCGCTCGGAGGGTGCTCGGATTTCCTTCGAGATCGTCGGGCGGCACGACCGGCTCGAGGTGTTCTCGACCCGGCCGGACACGCTCTTCGGCGCGTCGTTCACGGCGCTCGCCCCCGACCACCCCCTCACCACCGAACTCGCCGCGCGCGATCCGGCGCTGGCTGCCTTCGTTACCGACTGCCTCAAGGGGAGCACCTCCGAGGCCGAGCTCGAGACGATGGAGAAGCGGGGCTTCGATACCGGCCTCCGTTGCCGGAACCCGGTCCGCCCGGACCAGCTGCTGCCGGTCTACGTGGCCAATTTCGTGCTCTCCGAATACGGCACGGGTGCGATCTTCGGCTGCCCGGCGCACGATCAGCGCGATCTCGAATTCGCCCGCGAATACGGCCTTCCGGTGTTGCCCGTGGTCCTGCCCGAAGGAGCGGATGCGGCGCGTTTCACGATCGGCGCGGAAGCCTATACGGGTGACGGGCGGCTCTTCAACTCGGCCTTCCTCGACGGGCTCGACGTGCCGACGGCCAAGAAGCGCATCGTCGAGGAGCTCGAGCGGCTCGGCGCCGGCAAGGGCGAGGTCACCTGGAGGCTTCGAGATTGGGGCATCTCGCGCCAGCGCTATTGGGGCTGCCCCATCCCGATGATCCATTGCCCGAGCTGCGGGATCGTCCCCGTCCCGCTGGACCAACTTCCGGTGCTGTTGCCCGAGGATGTCGACATCACCGGGGCCGGTAACCCGCTCGACCGCCATCCGACCTGGAAGCACACCCGCTGCCCGCGCTGCGGCGGGCCGGCGCGGCGCGAGACCGACACCTTCGACACCTTCGTCGAGAGCTCCTGGTACTTCGCCCGGTTCTGCGATCCGAAGAACCCCGATCTGCCCTTCTCTCGGGACGCGGTCGCCTACTGGCTGCCGGTCGACCAGTACATCGGCGGGATCGAGCACGCGGTTCTCCACTTGCTCTATTCCCGGTTCTTCACCCGCGCGATGCGCGATTGCGGCTATCTCGACCTCGACGAGCCGTTTTCCGGTCTGTTCACCCAGGGGATGATCACCCACCGAACCTATCGCGACGAGGCGGGCAACTGGCTCGAACCCAAGGAGGTGGTCGAGGACGAGACGGGGGAGCTCCGGACCAAAGACGGCCGTCGCGTCTTCGCCGGCCGTGTCGAAAAGATGAGCAAATCCAAGCTCAACACCGTCGACCCGAGCGAGATCATCGAATCCTACGGAGCCGACACCGCGCGGCTGTTCATGCTGTCGGACAGCCCGCCGGACCGCGATCTCGAATGGACCGATGCCGGGATCGACGGGGCCTGGCGCTATCTCAACCGTCTCTGGCGGATCGTCGACGAACGTCTCCCGCTGCTGCCGCCGGTCGGCACGCCCGTCCCGCGCGATCGCCTCGTGGGCGACGATCTCGCCCTCGCACGCCTGGTCCACCGCTCGATCGCGAGTGTGACGGACGCGCTCGAGCGCTTCCACTTCAACAAAGCCGTGGCGCTGATCCGCGAACTCACCAACGGGATCGAGGACTATCGCGGCGCCAACGGCGCCCTCCTTCGCCTAGCGCTCGAGACGTTCGTCCGACTGATCGAGCCCATGACGCCGCACCTGGCCGAGGAGCTCTGGGAACGCCTCGGTCATGCGACCCTGCTCGCGGACACACCCTGGCTCGTGGCCGACCCGGCCTTTCTGGTCGAGGACACGGTCACCCTGCCGGTCCAGGTGAACGGGAAACGGCGGGCCGAGATCACCGTGGCCAAAGGAGCCGATCGCGCCACCGTCGAAGCCGCGGCGCTCGCCGACCCGGCGGTCCGCCGTGCGCTCGACGGCAAGAGCCCACGACGGGTCGTCGTCGTCCCCGACAAGATCGTCAATGTCGTGGCCTGAGCCGTCCCGCCGCGCGCTCCTCGGCTTCCTCGTCACGCTTCTGCCCGGCTGCGCGCTGACGCCGCTGCACGGCCCCGGCCTCGGCGAGCGCGTCAACCCGATGCTGGCGGCGATCGAGATCGACGCGCCGCGCAATCGGCTCGGCCAAATCCTCGCCAACGAGCTACGCCGCGAGTTGAACCCGGCCGGTCTCGACCGGCCCCCGCTGCACCTCCTGGTGGTCCGGCTCGACCGCGAGAAAAGCCCGCTCGCCGTCCAGCTCGACGACGTCACCACGCGTTTCGATCTGACCCTCGCCGCCCGCTTCGACCTGGTCCGCAAGGCCGACGGTCACGTGCTGTACCGCTCCGCCGTGCGCCGGGTGGCGAGCTACAACGTGGTCCGCGCGCCCTATGCCACCCTCGTGGCCGAGCAGGACGCCGAACGGCGCGCCGCCAAGTAACTGGCCCGCGAGATCCGTGTCCGCCTGACGGTGCACTTCGCGAGTGCCGCTGCGTGAGGCTGCAACCGGCCCGCGTCGAAGCCTTCCTCGACCGACCCGACCCGGCGGTCGGGCTCGTCTTGCTCTTCGGTCCGGATGCCGGGCTCGTCGCCGAGCGCGCGGCGCGGCTCGGCCGGACCGTCGTGCCGGACCTCGCCGATCCTTTCCGGGTGAGCGAGCTCGAGGCGGATCGCCTGCGCACCGAGCCGCAACGCCTCGCCCTCGAGGCGCAAGCGCTCTGCCTTCTGGGCGGTCGCCGATTGGTCCGGGTGCGCGGCGCCGACGACGGGATCGCGAAGGCGGTCGATTTGCTGCTCGGCCTCGAGCGGATCGAGGCGCTCGTGGTCATCGAGGCGGGCGATCTCGGTCCGGGTTCCAAGCTGCGCCAGATCGCCGAGAAGGCGCCCTCGGCCGCGGCGATCGGCTGCTGGCCCGAAGGCGAGCACGAACGCGCCCGAACGATCCGGACCCTTCTCGCGGAGCATGGCCTCGAGGCCGAGCCCGAGGCCCTCGCCTTCCTGGTCGAGCAACAGGGTGCCGATCGTGCGGTCCTGCGCGCCGAACTCGAGAAGCTCGCCCTTTATCTCGGCCCCGAGGGAGGCCGCACGGTTCGCCTCGCCGATGCGGCAGCCGTGGTGGGGGACGGTGCGGCTCTCGCCCTCGACGACGTGGTCCTGGCAGCACTCCTGGGCGATCGCGCCCGGCTCGAGCGCGATCTCCTCCGCCTCCTCGCCTTGGGCGAGACGCCGGTGCGAATCCTCCGCGTCGCCACCGCCACCTTGCTCCGTCTCCTCCGCCTCCGCGCCGAGGTCGAGCGGGGTACCACCCTCGACGCGGCGCTCGCCGGCGCCCGGCCGCCGATCCACTTCCGCGTGAAAGAGCGGTTCGCCACCGCACTGACCCGCTGGCCCGAGGAGAGACTCCTGGCCGAGCTGGCCCGGCTCGTGGAGGCCGAGACCGCGCTCAAGAGCACGGGCCGACCGGACCTCCTCGTTCTCCGCCGAACCTTCGCCTCGCTCGCCGATCGGGCCCCCGCCTCGAAACGAAGCACCGCGTAGAAGCCGCGCCGCGAGCCGCGGCGGCGAGATCGGTCGGGGCCCGGCTCGCGGAAAAAAGGACCCGGGGGCCGAGGCCTCCCGGGTCAAGCTCGCCACCCGAAGGCGGCGCTCGGGCCAAACCGTAGGCCGGGGAGCCCGGGAACCGCCGCGGACCCGCCGACCTGCGATCCTCTGTCGCAAGCCCTGTGCCAACCGGCTCCGCGCGGTTAGCTCGCGCATCGGGCGCGCGCACGGCGGCGGCATCGAGCAAGGTTCGGGCAGGCGATGGACAAACGCTGGGCAGCGGGGGAGCGGCAGCGGGTCGAGGTGGCGATCGCCGGGGGTGGGCTCACGGGGCTCGCGCTCGCCGCAGCGCTCGGCCGAGCGGGTGCCCGGCTCGCCCTCGTCGAGCAGGCGCCGCTCGCGAGCTTGGTCGAGCCCGAACACGACGGCCGGGTCACCGCCGTGGCGCGCGGCAGCCAGCGGTTCCTCGCGAGCATCGGCGCGTGGCCGGCGATCGCCGCGGATGCCGAACCCATCCTCGAGATCCTGGTGGGCGAGGCGGGCAGCCCGCTCGGCGTCCGCTACGACCATCGCGAGGTGGGAGCCGAGCCGCTCGGCTGGATCGTCCCCAACCGCACGCTGCGGCTGGCGCTCCAAGGGGCGATCGCCGAGCTGCCCGACCTCGAGGTCCTGGCCCCGGCGCGGATCGCCGGGGTCGAGCCCGGGTCCGGGGCGCTCGGGATCACGCTCGCCGACGGTCGCACGCTCGAGGCCGAGCTGCTCGCGGTGTGCGAGGGCCGGCTCTCGCCGACCCGCGAACTTCTGGGCATCGCCGATCGTCGGTTCGACTACCGCGAGCTCGCCATCGTCTGCACCCTCCGCCACGAGCGGCCCCACCGCGGCCGAGCGGTCGAGCGGTTCTTCCCGGACGGGCCGTTCGCGGTCCTGCCGATGCGCGGCTGCCGTTCCTCGATCGTCTGGGCCCTCGAGGCGGAGAAGGCCGCGCGCATGCGGGATCTCGACGATCGGGATTTCGCGGCCGAGGTCGAGGAGCGGTTCGGCGATCTGTTGGGCGGCATCGAGCTCGAAGGCCGGCGCCACTATTACCCGCTCGTGCTGGTCGAGGCAGAGCGGGTCGTCGCGCCGCGGGTGGCGCTCGTGGGCGATGCGGCCCGCGGCATCCACCCGATCGCCGGCCAGGGCTGGAATTTGGCGCTGCGCGACGTGGCCGCCTTGGCCGAGGTGGTCGAGGAGCGACTGGGGCTCGGCCTCGATCCGGGCGATCCGGCGGCCCTCGACCGTTACGCCGCGTGGCGGAGCTTCGACGGCCTGGCGCTCGTGTCGATCTGCCACGGGATCGAGCGGCTCTTCAGCAACGACCTCGAGCCCCTCAAGGTGCTGCGCAATCTCGGGCTCGGCCTGGTCGAGCGGCTACCGCCCGCCAAGCGCTTCTTCATGCGCCACGCCATGGGCCTCTTGGGCGAGCTCCCGCGGAGCATGCGGGACCCGCTCCGGGCGCCGGCGAGCGAGCCGGTCGGGCTCTTTCCTGCGAGAAGTGTCCAGGGCGGGTTTTCGACTGGTCCTCGCTTCCGGTCATGACCCGCGACGCGGGCGGTAGCGCTCGCGTGCCGGCGCGCTCGGTACCGGGGGCGTGGGTTCAGTCGCCCCTTTCGCCCGCAGATCCTCCCGGAGAGCGCCCAGCAAAGGCCAGCGGATCCACTCGATCTCTTCGGAGGGCCCGGCGCTACCCGTCGACCGCGGCATCACGAAGGCGCCCGCCCGACGCGCGAGCCCGGCCACGGCGTTCCTGCCCCGCTCTCCCCCACGGGCGAACGGCAACCCTTTCTCAATCCGCGCACGTCAGGTTCCGCCCGGGTGGCCTGGCGGGAATCCGACTTGCGCGGGATCATCGTGCTCCTCCTGGTGGTGCTCGGCTCGGCGGCCATCTGGCCGAGCCTCGCGCCGCGGCTCGTGGCTCGGCTCGCCGATCCGGGGCCGGCGCCGTCGGCCGCGCCCGCCGCGAGTTGGAACCGCATCACCGTCCCGAGCGGACCCGGCGGTCATTTCTTTGTCGAGGCGCGGGTCGACGGCGAGCCGATCCGGTTCCTCGTCGACAGCGGGGCCAGCGCCGTGGTCCTCGACCCCGCGGATGCCCGCCGGATCGGCCTCGGCCCCGAGCGGCTGCGCTTCTCCGAGCGCTTTCGGACCGCCAACGGCCTGGTCCGGGTGGCGCCTGTCGTCTTGCGCGAACTCCGCATCGGCCAGCTCGCCATGTGGCACGTGCCGGCGGTGGTCAACGAGGCACCGATCGGCGTCTCGCTCCTGGGCGCGAGCTTTCTCGCCCGCTTGGCGGCTTGGCGCGTCGAGGGCGGCCGGCTGCACCTCGAATGGTAGGAGGGGCAGGGTAGGCCGCGGAGCGGCGACCCTGCTGAGAGCGTCCGGATCGACCGCGACGCGAGACGCTCATGCCCGCCCGATTCCGTCTCCCGCGTTCCCCGCGGACCGGGGTCCGTATCCTGGGCCCGTGGCTCCTCGCCTTCGCCCTGCTCGTCCTCGCACCGGCACCGCCCGGGCCCGCCGCCGAACCGCCGCCCGAGCGCGTCCAGGAGCTGCTCCGGCTCCTCGCCGAGCCCGAAGTCCAACGGTGGCTCGAGGCGCAGCGGACGCCGGCCGCTGCGCCGCCGGCGGCGGCAGCCTATCCCGCCGAGGCTGCCGAGGCCTCGCTCGAGCATCGGGTCGACAGCGCGCTGTCCGGCATACGGGCTCGGATCGGTGGGATCGTCCGCGCGGTGTCCACCCTCCCGGCCGAGATCACCCCGCTCGAGGCCGCTCTCGCGGGCGAGTTGCTGCAGAGCGGCATGGTGCGAATCCTCCTCCTGCTCGCCGTCTTCGTCGGCCTCGGTCTCGGGGCCGAAGCCGTCGTCCGTTGGATCGCGGCGCCGTCGCGCGCCCGTCTGCTCGCGCGGCCGATCGCGACCCCGGCCGACCGATTGGCCGCGGCCGGCCGCCGCCTGCTCTCGGGCCTGTTGCGCGTCGGCGCCTTCGCGGTGGGGAGCGCCGGCGCCTTCCTCGTCCTGTCCTGGCCGCCGGTTCTGCACAGCGTGCTGTTGGGCTACCTCGTCGCCTTCGTCCTTCTCCGGCTGACCATCGTCACGGCCGACTTCCTGCTCGAACCCGACGCACCGCAGCTGCGGATCGTGCCGATGGCGGACGGGGCCGCCCGCTACTGGGCCCGTTGGCTCGTGCTGCTGGTCGGCTGGTACCTCTTCGGGCGGGCCACGATCGCGGCGTTGGCGAGCCTCGGCGCAGGATCGGACTTCCGTGCCCTGGTCACGAGCGCGCTCGCGTTCGTCTGGCTCGGCCTCGCCCTCGCCGCGGTCTGGCGCCGGCCCGCCCGCCACGCCGACGGATCCGCCCCGTCGCGCACCCTCTCCTGGGCGGTGTCGGCCTATCTCGCGCTGCTCTGGCTTTTCGTGCTCGCCGGCCTCCCGACGCTGTTCTGGCTCGGCCTCGCCGTCGTCCTCGTCCCCTTCCTGCTCCGGCTGGTCGACCAGTCGGTCGCGCTCCTGTTGCGGCCGGGCGAGGAGGCGGACGCCGAGGCCCTGCCCGGCCTCGCCGCGGTCGCCTTGCACCGCGGGCTCCGGGCCCTCGTGATCTCGGGAGCGGTGGCGTTCCTCGCCCGAACCCTCGGGATCGACGCGGCGACCATCGCCGCCGGTGACACGGTCGCCATGCGGCTCCTGGCCGGTGCGCTCGAGGCCGTCCTGATCCTGCTCGTGGCCGATCTCGTCTGGCACCTCGCGCGCGCCTGGATCGACCAGCGCCTGGGCGAGGCGCGGGCCGAGGCCGATCCCGGCACCGAGGAGGCGCGGCGCCGGGCCCGGGTCCGCACCCTGCTGCCGATCGTCCGCAGTTTCCTGATGGTCACGGTCGCGGCGATCGCGATCATGATGGCCCTCTCCGCACTCGGGATCGAGATCGGCCCGTTGATCGCCGGCGCGGGCGTGGTCGGCGTGGCGGTCGGGTTCGGCTCACAGACCCTGGTGCGCGACATCATTTCCGGCGCCTTCTATCTCATGGACGACGCCTTCCGGGTCGGCG
>JAILZQ010000088.1 GCA_023512415.1 Geminicoccaceae bacterium
GGGGTGCCCGGGCGCAAGCGCAGACCGTGGAAGCGCACCTCCCCCCCGGCCGCCCCGCGGGCGGGGGCCCCCCGGCCGCCCCGGCCCCCCGGGGCGCCGCCCCCCGCCGCCCCCCCCGCCGCGCCCGGGGCCGGGCCCCCCCGGGGGCCCCGCCCCCCCCACCCCGGCGGGGGGGGGGGGCGGGCCGCCGCGCGCCCTCCCCGAAGTCGCCCGACGAGCCCACCTTGGCCCTCCACGACCTCGAGGTCGCGCTCGCGATCCTCACCCGCCTGCCGAGCCGTCTTTCGAGCCCGCCCGGGCCGCGCGAGCTCGAGGCGTCGGTCCAGTGGTTCCCGCTCGCGGGCGCGCTCGTGGGTGGGATCGCGGCGCTCGTCTATCTGCTCGCCGGGCTCCTGGGCCTGCCCGGGCTCTCGGCCCTGCTCGCAGCCCTCGCGGCCCAGCTGCTCGCCACGGGTGCGCTGCACGAACTGGGTCTCGCCCGCACGGTCGCCGCGATCGGCGAGACGACGGAGCCCGCGGGCGGCGGGCGGCTCGAGCGCGGCACCCTGCTCGCGGCGATCGCCCTCGTGCTGCTGCTGCTCGCCCGGGTGGCAGCACTCACGAGCTTCTGGAGCCCGCCGAGCTTCGCAGCAGCCCTGATCGCCGCTTCGGCGGTCTCGCGGGCCGTCCTGCCGGTCGTCCTCCTCGCCACACCGACCGGCACGACGCTGCGGCCCGAGCGCAGCCGGGTCGCGCTCGGCCTCGGCCTCGCTGCGGCGATCGCCCTCGTCCTCTTGCCGCCCCTGCTCGCCGGCCAGGCCATCTTGTGGGCGGCCCTCGCGGCGGCGGTCACCACCGTCTACCTCGTCCGCCGGCTCGGGGGTTGCGACGGCGACGGTCTCGGCGCCGTGCAACAGGCCGCCGAGCTCGCCTTCCTCGGGGCACTCGCGGCCGAGGGCTGGCCGGGTTGACGGCCGTCGCGACGCGGTCACATCGGCGCCCTATCCTCGGCGAAGATCCGGAGGCGGGCGCGGTTTCGGGGACCGGTTCATGACCGTCGCAGCGAAGAGTTTCGACGAGCTCGAGGCGATGCTCGCCGATCCCGACCTGCCGGACGCCGCGATCCGCCCCTATCTCGCGGCCCGGCCCGACGATTCGCGGCCCTTCGATCCGGTGGTCGTGCCCGACCCCGAGCGGGTCGCGATGCGCCCGCTCGACCAGGTCCGGGCGCAGGGCCTGGGCTTCCTCGACTGGGCCAACCGCTGGTCGCGCTGGCGCCGCCGCAAGCGCTTCGAGCGCCGGCTCGAGGCGGGCGAGACGGCCCCGGTCCTGGTCTCGGAAGGCGACAGCTGGTTCCAGTTCCCGCTCCTCTTGGACGACACGATCGACCAGCTCGAGCCGCATTATTTGATCTGGAGCCTCGATGCCGCGGGCGACACGCTGTCGAACATGACCGGCTCCGGGCGCGAATATGTCGAGCCGCTCGTCGATCCGACCACGGGACCGCGCGTGCGGGGCCTCCTCTTTTCGGCCGGAGGCAACGACATCCTCGGCAGCGAGCCCGGTCCCGACGGCGAAAAGCCGGTCCTCGAGAAGCTTTTGCGGCCGCGGGAAGGGAACCTCCCGCCGGCCGCCCACATCGACGAGCGCGAGCTCGAGAAGCGGCTCCAGGCGATCGAAGCGGGCTATCGGCACGTGCTCGAAACCGTGGCGGCCGTTCGCCCGGGGGCGTTCGTCCTCGGCCACGTCTACGCCTATGCCGTCCCGGCTTTCCCGGCCGATCCGCGCGATCCGATGTGGACTCGGCACGGGCGTTGGCTGCGCGATCCGCTCGCCCGCCGCGGCTTCACCGACCCCGCCGAGCAGCGGGCGATCGTCCGCGCGCTGATCGACCGCCTGCACGGGCGGCTCGCCCGGCTGATGGGTGGCAATTGCCCGGGCGGGCTCTTTCCGCACGGCTGGCTGGTCGATTGCCGCGAGCTGCTCGAGGACGTCGCCGACTGGGCCGACGAGATCCACCCGACCGATCGCGACGGACGCGGCTTCGCCCGGGTCGCGGCCCGCTTCGATGCGGTGATCCGCCGAGCCCTCGACGCGTCCCCGCTCGGCTGAAGCCCGGAGCAGTCGTCAACGGAAATCAGAAGGCGAACTCGGTGAACAAGGGGTCGACCGACCGGCCCCACTCCTGCTCGTAGCGGCGGAGCTTGACCTCGGCCGGGGTGAGCCCGGTGGCGACCGTCTCTTCGAGCGGGGCCAGATACCGCGTCTCGTCCTCGCCGTCCCAATTGAGCCGGGCGCGGCGGGCGAGCCCGGCGCGGGCGAGCCCCACGACGGTGCGCGCCACCTCGAGCAAGCTGCCGCCGCGGAAGGGGGTGGCGAGGCCGAGGCGCGGCACCTCCTCGCGCAACCGCTGGCGTTCCTCGGCCGTCCAGTCGGACACGAGGTCCGCGGCGGCGGCGAGCGAGGTCTCGTCGTAGAGCAAGCCGACCCAGAGCGCCGGGAGCGCACAGATCGTCCGGAACCGGCCGCCGTCGGCGCCGCGCATCTCGAGGTAGCGCTTCAAGCGCACCTCGGGAAACGCGGTCGTCACGTGGTCGGCCCAGTCCGAGACGGTCGGCCGCTCGCCCGGGAGAGCCGGCAACCGGCCCTCCAAGAAGTCGCGGAACGACTGGCCCGCGGCATCGATGTAGCGACCGTCGCGGTAGACGAAGTACATCGGCACGTCGAGCAGGTATTCGACGTAGCGCTCGAAGCCGAAGCCTTCCTCGAACACGAAGGGCAGCATGCCCGACCGGTCCGGATCGGTATCGAGCCAGACGCGCGAGCGCAGCGAAAGGTAACCCGAAGGCTCGCCCTCGAGGAACGGGGAATTGGCGAAGAGGGCGGTCGCGACCGGCTGGAGCGCCAGGCTCACGCGCATCTTGCGGATCATGTCGGCTTCGGAGGCGAAGTCGAGATTGACCTGGACGGTACAGGTCCGCAGCATCATGTCGAGGCCGAGTGTGCCTTTCTTGGGCATGTAGGCCCGCATGATCGCGTAGCGGCCCTTGGGCATCCAGGGGATCTCGTCGCGCCGCCACTTGGGATTGAAGCCGAGCCCGAGCATGCCGATCCCCAAGGGCTCGGCCACCTTCTTGACCTCGTCGAGGTGGGTGTGGACCTCGCAGCAGGTCTGGTGGAGGGTCTCGAGCGGGGCACCGGAGAGCTCGAGCTGGCCGCCGGGTTCCAGGGTCACCGAACAGCCGTCCTTGACGAGCGCGATCGGCCGCCCGTCCTCGAGCACCCGCTGCCAGCCGAACCGGTCGGCCAGGCCGTCGAGCAGGGCGCGGATGCTCGCCCGCCCCTCGTAGGGCAGAGGCCGCAGATCCGCGGTCGTGAAGGCGAACTTCTCGTGCTCGGTGCCGATCCGCCACGCGGCCTTCGGCTTGCACCCCCGCTCGAACCATTCGACGAGCTGGCGCCGATCGGTGATCGGCTCGCCTTTGCCTGTGGGTGGCGCGGACATGAGGCTCTCCCGTTGCGGCCGGAGCCTCTTAACGGTCGAGCCCGGGGTGCGGCAATCGGGGCGGCTCGGCGCCCGGCGCGCAGCCGGCGCGCGGCGGCCCCCTCAAAGGAGGGCGGCGAGTTCGCGGACCAACGCCCGGACTTCCTGCGCCGCAGCACCTTTGGGCTCCGCCTCGACCACCCCGAGGCCTTTGGCGAAGCTCGCCACGTAGGCCTGACGGTTGGCGAGCTCGGCGGCCGCCACCGGCCAGCCGGCCCGGGCGACCGCGGCGCGCGCCTCCTCGACCGCCCGGCCGCGGGGCGGCACCCGCATCCAGACGAGCCGGGCCGGCCGTGCCTCCTTGGCCGCGAGATCGAAGGTGGCGCGGCTCGCCCAGAGGTCGGCCGGGCTCGGCTGGCACGGCACGAGGACGAGGTCGGCGCGGCGGACGGCGCCTTTGGCCTCGCTCTCGGCGTGCGGCGGGGTGTCGACCAGCACGAGCTCGACCTCGCGCACGAGCCGGTCGAGCTCGACCCCGAGCCGCCAGCCGCCGACCATCGCGAAGCGGAGCTCCGGGACGCTGCGCGCCTCGTGCTCGCGGATCCGCATCCAGCCGGTGAGCGTCGCCTGCGGGTCGATGTCGACCACCGCCACCTTCCGCCCCTCGGCCGCCAAGGCCGTGGCCAGCTGGACGAGGAGCGTGGTCTTCCCGGCCCCGCCCTTCTGCTGGGCGACCGTGACCACCCGGGCACTCATCGCCGAGGCCCGCTCAATAGCCGCGCGCCCGATCGACGAGGTGAAGGAGCGGCCGACCCGAGCGCAAACGGCGGATGTTCTCGACCACGAGCTCGGCCGCACTCTCCGGCTGGCAATAGGCCGCGACGTGCGGGGTGACGGTGATCTTCGGATGCCGCCAGAACGGATGCTCCTTCGGCAGGGGTTCGCGGGCGAAGACGTCGAGCGTGGCGTGCGCGAGCCGGCCCGAATCGAGCGCCGCCTCGAGGTGCTCCTCGACCAGATGCGCGCCTCGGCCGAGATTGACGAGCCGCGCCCCCTCGGGCAGCCGGGCGAAGAGCGCGGCGTTCAAGATGCCGCGGGTCTCGGGGGTGAGCGGCAAGAGGCAGACCAGCACCGAAAGGCCCTCGAGGAAGGCGGGAAGCTCCGCGGGCCCGGCGAAGCTGCGCACGCCCTCGATCGCTTTGCGGGTCCGGCTCCAGCCCACGACGCCGAAGCCGTGCGCCCGAAGCAGGCGGGCGCTCGCCGTACCCAGCTCGCCGAGCCCCAAGAGGCCCACGACCGTGGCCGAAGGCGGCTTCGGCAAAAGGAGCCGCCACTCCGCCCGCCGCTGCTGCGCCTCGTAGACGTCGAGATCGCGGTGGTAGCGCAGCACGTGGAGGAGGACGAACTCGGCCATGCTCGCGGTGAGCGAGGGATCGACCATCCGGCAGAGCGGCACGTCCGGCGGCAGGGTCGGGTCCTCGAGCAGCCGGTCGACCCCGGCGCCCAAGGAGAAGATCGCCCGCAGGTTCGGCAAGCGGGCCAAGAGGCCGGGGGGCGGCAGCCAGACGAGCGCGCAGTCGATCTGGGCCGGATCACCGATGTCCGGAAAAACCCGGACCTCGAGGTCGGGCAACCGGCGCCGCAGCGCCGCACTCCAGGCGACCGGATCGTCGTCCGGGCTCGCGAAGAGAAGCGCCACGGGGCGGCCTCCACCTTCGGTTCCGCTCCGCTTTTGGGCGGGCGCTTCGCGGCTGGCAAGCTCGGGCTTGTCGGCGAGGGCGGGGCGCGGCAGATGATGGACACGCGGGCTGCGGAGCCGGGACGTGAAGTCTTTCTGGATCGCGATGGTCGTTCTGCTGCTCGGCCCGGTCGGCTGCTCGTTGGTCGCCCAGCGGGCCGGCGGCCAACCGCACTGGAGCCAAGCCCGCTGGGCCTCGGCCGGGCTCCTACCCGATCCGGCGGAGGTCCCCGAGGCGCTCGTCCAGGTCTGGGCGGCACGGACCTGGGGCTGGAAGGGCGCCTTCGCGGTCCATTCCTGGATCGTCTTCAAGGAAGAAGGGGCGGGCGAGTACGAGCGCTACGAAGTCGTGGGCTGGGGCGTGCGCCGCGGCCTGCCGGCGGTGCGCCGCAACCTCCGGCCCGCCGACGGCTATTGGGCCGGCAACCCGCCCGAGCTCGTGGGCGAGAAGCGCGGTGCCGAGGCGGCCGCGGCGATCCCCGCGATCCGCGCGGCGATCGCCGCCTATCCTTGGGCCGACACCTACCTCACCTGGCCCGGCCCGAACTCCAACAGCTTCGTCGCCCACCTCCTGCGCGCCGTTCCGGAACTCGGGATCGAGCTGCCGCCGACCGCGATCGGCAAGGACTTCGTGGGCGCGAACCTGTTCGCGCCGATGCCGAGCGGGACGGGCTTCCAGCTCTCGCTCGGGGGCCTGCTCGGGGTCGGGATCGCCGCCCGAGAGGGCCTCGAGATCAATATCCTGGGCCTCGTGCTGGGCTTCGACCCGACCGATCTCGCGATCAAGCTCCCCGGCCTCGGCCGGCTCGGCCTGCAACCCACGAACGGCAGCGCGTCGGCCACCCCGCTCGACAGGCCGGGGGCCGATGCCTAGGTTCCGCGGCCGGTCCGGAGCGGGAGGCGGCCTTGGCCGACAAGAAAGCGGTGATCGTGGGCGCGCTCGGCGTGATCGGCCGCAACCTCCTGCTCTGGCTGGAGCGCCACACCGATTGGCAGCTCGTGGGCCTGGCACGCCGGGCGCCCGACTTCCCGACCCGTGCGCGGTTCGTCTCGGTCGACCTCCTGGATCGCGCGGAGGCGGAAGCGAAGCTCGCGGGGCTCGAGGACGTCACCCACGTCTTCTACGCGGCCTTCCAACCCGCCCCGACCTGGGCCGGCCACGACGCCCCGAACCTCGCGCTCCTTCGCAACAGCGTCGAGCCGATCGCCGCCGCCTCGAAGGTCCTCGAGCACGTCCATCTCGTCGAAGGAACCAAGATCTACGGCTCGCATCTCGGCCCGTTCAAGACGCCGGCCAAGGAGAGCGACCCGCCGCACATGCTCCCCAACTTCTACCACACCCAGGAGACCTGGCTGCGCCGGTTCCGCGAAGGTCGCCCCTGGTCCTTCTCGGCGCTGCGGCCGCAGACCGTGTGCGGCTTTTCGATCGGCAGCCCGATGAACCTCGCGGTCGGTCTCGCGGTGTACGCGGCGATCTCCAAAGAACTCGGCCTGCCGCTGCGCTATCCCGGGACCGAGAAGGCCTTCCGCTCGCTCTACCAGGTGACCGACAGCGAGCTCTTGGCCGCCTGCATGCATTGGTGCGCCACCACGCCGGCGGCACGCGACGAGGTCTTCAACATCACGAACACGGACTATTTCCGCTGGGAGAATCTCTGGCCCGGCTTCGCCCGCGCCTTCGGCATGGAGCCGGGTGGGGTGCAGACCATCCGGCTCGCCGAGTTCATGGCCGACAAGGGCCAGCTCTGGGCCGAGATGCAGAAGAAATACGATCTCGTACCGATCCCCTACGAGCAGCTCGTGTCCTGGCCGTTCGTCGATTATTGCCTCACGCGCGACTACGACGTGATGACCGACACGATCAAGATCCGCAAGGCGGGCTTCCATCTCTGCGAGGACAGCGAAGCGATGTTCGCCCGCCTGTTCGCCGAGTTCCGCCGGATGCGGGTGATCCCCTGAAGCCGCCGCTCAGCCGCCGAGTTTCTCGGCCACGGCTCGGATCCCGGCTTCGTAGACGCCCCTGATCAGGTTCACCATCGCCTCGCGGTCGGCCGGCGCCGCCTCGAAACGCGACCACCACTCGACGAACGCTCGCTCGCCCATGGTCACGGGCGTGACCCGCAGCGTGGCCACGTAGTCGCCGATCGGCAGGGGTGAGCTCAGGATCGTGTACACGCAGGTCCGCTTGAACTCGGAAAAACCCACCAGCCGCTCGCGGATCTCGCCGCCGTCCCGTAGCGTCAAGAGCCGCTCCGCGCCGACGAGGTTGGCCGGCACGCCGTTGGTGATCACGCTGCTCGCGAAGGCCGGGTGCCAGCCGGCGAGGCCGTCGAACGGCGCCACGAGCGACCACACCCGGGCGGCCGATGCGCCCACCACCCCGCTCACATAGACCTGCGGCATCCCCGATCCTCCCCCGTCCCGTTCGCGCCGGCCGCGGCCGGCCCCGGCTCATTGCACGACCATGCCCCCGTCGACCAGCAGGATCGTGCCGACACAGAAGCTCGCCTCGTCGGAGGCGAGGAAGAGGATCGCATTGGCGATCTCCTCGGGCGTGCCGGCCCGGCCGATCAACTGGCGGGCGGCGAGCATCCGGCGTAGACCATCGGGATCGGGGCTGCCGGCCACCACCCGATCGTAATAGTCGGTCGCCACGGTCCCCGGCGCCACCGCAACCACGCGGATCCCTTCCTTCGCGTGATCGACCGCCATGGCCCGGGTGAGCGCGGCGACCGCGCCCTTCGAGGCCACGTAGGCGGCCCGCTCGGGGATGCCGATGAACGAGACGGTCGAGGCGACGTTGACGATGGTCCCGCCACCTTGCCGGCGCATCGCCGGCAGGACCGCCCTCGAGCAGAGGAAGACGCCTTTGACGTTGGTCGCCATCAAGGCGTCCCACTCCGCCTCGCTCGTCTGCTCGACGGTCCCGCGATGACCGTAGCCGGCATTGTTGACGAGGATGTCGATCCGGCCGAAGCGGTCGACCGCCGCCGCCACCAAGGCCTCGACCTCGGCCGCCCGGGCGACGTCGCAGGGCCGGGCGAGCACCGCTTCCGCGGGTCCGGCGGTGGCCGCGGTCGCGGCGAGCGCCTCCCGGTCGCGATCGGCGAGCACCACCCGGGCACCCTCGGCCGAGAAGCGCAGCGCGGTCGCCCGGCCGATGCCGCGTGCCGCGCCCGTGACGATCGCCACCTTGCCCACGAGGCGCATGCCGCCTCCCCGATCCGTGCGCGCGGAGCCTCTCACGGCCGCGCCCGGCCCGACAAGCGGCCGCCGGGCGGGCCCGGCTTGCGCGCGGGCTGCTCCGCTCTAGGCTGGCGGACCGTCGAGCGGCGGCTGCCGGGGAGGGCGCCATGACCTTCACGATCTACGGGCCGGGCTACAGCACCTATGTCCGGACGGTGCGGATGGTGCTCGAGGAGAAGGCCACGCCCTACGACTTGGTGGAGGTCGACCTCCTGAAGGGCGAGCACCGGGAGCCGGCGCATCTCGCGCGCAACCCGTTCGGCACCGTCCCGGCCTTCGACCACGACGGCTTCGCACTCTACGAGAGCCGGGCGATCGCAACATATCTCGATCGGATCCTGGGCGAGCCGCGGCTGACCCCCGCCGATCCCAAGGCCGAGGCGCGGATGCTGCAGATCCAGGGGATCGTCGATTCCTACGGGTACGACGCGATGATCCGGACGATCTTCATCCAGCGGGCGATCGTGGCTGCCCGGGGAGGCACGGTCGACGAGGCGGCGATCGCCGCCGCCCGTCCGAAGGCCGAGCTCTCGCTCGCCGAGATCGAGCGGCTGATGGGCGCCGGGCCCTGGCTCGCCGGTGCTGCGATCAGCTTGGCCGACCTCTGGCTCGCGCCGGTCCTGGCCTATTTCCGCATGGTCCCCGAGGGCCGGGCGGCCATGGCGGCGCGGCCCGGCTTGGCCGGCTGGTTCGAGCGGATCGAGGCGCGGCCCTCCTTCCAGAGGACCGTCCCGCGGCTCGGCTGAGCGGCCCCGCGAGCGCGGCCCTTCCGAGCGGAAGGCTTCCGCCCTAGCGTGCCGCGCGGCCGGCCCGGCCGGACAGCGCGGAGCCTCCTCCATGCCCGTCGACCCGATCACCGTCTCGGTCGTCCAGCACCGGTTGCACGGGATCGTCGAGGAGATGGGCGAGGCGATGCTGCGCACTTCCTACTCGCAGATCCTCAACTCTTCGCGCGACTTCTCGACCGCCCTCGCCGACCCGCGGGGCCGGCTCGTGGCCCAGGCCGAGCACGTGCCGATCCACGTGGGCGCGCTCCCCTTCGCCGTGCGCGCCGTGCAGGCCGTCTTCGAGGGCCGGATCCGGCCGGGGGACGTTTTCCTCCTGAACGACCCCTACCGTGGCGGCAACCATCTGCCCGATCTCACGGCCTTCGTGCCGGTCTTCGCGGACGGCCGGCACCTCTTCTGGTCGATCAACCGGGCGCACCAATCGGACATCGGCGGTGCCACCCACGGTGCTTACAACCCGGCGGCGACCGAGATCTGGCAGGAAGGCATCCGGGTCCCGCCGCTGCGGCTCTACGATGCCGGGACCTTGCGCGAGGACGTGCTCGACCTCCTCGCCCTCAACGTCCGCCATCCGCGCGACTTCAAAGGCGATCTCGCGGCGATGATCGGCTCGGCCCGTCTCGGCGCGCGCCGGCTCGAGGCCCTCCTCGGCGAGCTCGGGACCGAGACCGCCCTCGAGGCGGTCGAGGCGGTCCTGGACGGTGCCGAGCGGCGCGTGCGGGCGATCCTCGCGGGCTGGCCGGACGGGGTCTATCGCGGCGAGGCGGTGCTCGACGACGACGGCCACGGCCGCACGGACGTGACGATCCGCGCCACGGTCACCAAGCGCGGCAGCGACCTCGAGGTCGACCTCTCGGAGAGCGACCCGGAGTGCGCGGGCTTCGTCAACTCCTCCTACCCCAACAGCTATTCGGCCTGCGTGGTCGCCCTCGCTTACCTGATCGACGCCGACATCCCGAAGAACGACGGGGCGTTCCGCCCGCTCTCGATGAAGGTCCGCGAGGGCACCGTGGTCCATCCGCGCGAGGGCCGGCCGGTCACCCTCTGCACCAACCATTGCGGCCAGGAGATCATCGAGGCGATCGTCAAGGCCCTGGCGCCGGCCTGCCCGGAGCGCGCGATGGCCGGCTGGGGACGGCGCTTCCGAGTCGCCCTCAAGGGCACCGATCCCAGGAACGGCCGGCCGTTCCTCTGGCACCTCTTCCAGGCCCGGCCGGGTGGCGGCGCCTCCTCGGCCGGCGACGGCTGGCCCGCGGCCGGCGAGTGGCAGGCCGCAGGCGGCATCAAGTTCGGCTCGCTCGAGGTCCACGAGGTCCGCTTCCCGCTCTTCTTCGCTCGCCACGAGCTCCGGCCCGGCAGCGGCGGCGACGGTGAACACCGGGGCGGCCCGGGCGCGATCCTCGAGATGCGGATCGAGGTCGCCGAACCCGCGGTCGCCAACACGGCAGGCGACGGCGTGCGGCACGGCGCATGCGGCATCCTCGGCGGAAAGGACGGCGCACCGCACGATTACCGGCTGCGCTCGGCCGACGGGAGCGAGCGGATCCTCCGGACCAAGGAGGTCGGGATCGTGGTGCGGCCGGGCGACCTGCTCGTGGCCCGCTCGGGCGGCGGCGGCGGCTGGGGCGATCCGGCCCGTCGCTCGGCTGCGGCGCGCGCCCGCGACGCGGCCGAAGGCTACGTCCAGGAGGCGCCGGAGGGCGGCCGATGATCCGGATCGGCATCGACGTGGGCGGCACCTTCACCGATGTCGTCGGAGTCGACGCGAGTGGCCGGCTGTACCACGCCAAGGCCCCTTCCACCCCGCAGGACCAGTCGCTCGGCGTGCTCGACGGGCTTTCCCGGCTCGCCGAGGCGATGGACCTCGACCGCGCCACGCTCCTCGCCCGCACCGAGCGGATCGTCCACGGCACGACGGTCGCGACCAACGCGCTGCTCGAGCGCAAGGGGGCACGGGTCGGCCTGCTCACGACCGAGGGCCATCGCGACGTGCTCGAGATGCGCGAGGGGCTCAAGGACGATCGCTACGATCTCCGCCAGCCGCCGCCCGAGCCCTTGGTCCCGCGCCGGCTGCGGCTCGGCGTGCGCGAACGGATCCGCGCCGACGGCCGGGTCGAGGTCCCGCTCGACCCTGCCTCGCTCGAAGCCGCGATCGCCCGGCTGCGCGAAGAAAAGGTCGAATCGGTCGCCGTCTGTTACCTGCACGCCTGGCGCGATGCGCGCCACGAGCGCGCGACCCGCACGGCCCTCGAGCGGCTTCTGCCCGGCATCCCGGTCTCGCTGTCGAGCGAGGTCTTGCCGCAGATCAAGGAATTCGAGCGGCTCTCGACGACCGTCGTCAACGCCTACGTCCAGCCGGCGCTCGCCCGCTATCTGGGCCGGCTCGAGGAGCGGCTGCGGGCGGCCGGCTACGCCGGTCCGGTGCTCGTCATGACGAGCCACGGCGGGGTGGCGACGATCGAGGAGATCGTCCGGCTCGCCGCCGGTGCGGTGCTGTCGGGCCCCGCCGGTGGGATCGCCGCCGCCCGGCAAGTGGCCAGGGTCCTGGCCGCCCCCGACCTCGTGCCCTTCGACATGGGCGGCACCTCGACCGACATCGCCCTCGTGCGCGGCGGGCGGGCGAGCGTCGCCGCCGACCGGCGGCTCGCCGGTCAGCGGATCGCCCTGTCGAGCCTGGACATCGTGAGCATCGGCGCGGGCGGCGGCTCGATCGCCCGGGTCGACGAAGGCGGCATCCTGCAGGTCGGACCGGAGAGCGCCGGTGCCGATCCGGGGCCGGCCTGCTACGGCCGGGGTGGGGTGCAGGCCACGGTCACCGACGCCGACCTGCTCCTGGGCTATCTCGACGCCGAGCGCTTCGCCGGTGGCCGCATGCGGCTCGACCGGGACGCCGCCGAGCGCGCGGTCGGCCGGATCGCTCGGGCGCTGCACGCCGATCTCGCCACCGCGGCCGCCGGCATCCAGCGGGTGATCGACACCAAGATGGCCGAAGGTGTCCGGCTGGTCTCGGTCCGCCGCGGCGTCGACCCGCGCGGCTTCGCGCTCCTCGCCTTCGGCGGCGCTGCCGGGCTGCATGTGAGCGCGGTCGCCCGCCAGCTCGGCATGAGCCGGATCGTCGTACCGCGCCTGGCTTCGGTGCTCTCGGCCTACGGCATGCTCGCCTCCGACCTCAGGGTGGAGCTCGCCCGCTCGCACGTCGCCGAGGCGCACGCCCTCGACTCTTCGGAGCTGCGCGCTTTGTTCGCCGAGCTCGAGCGCGAAGGCCGGGCACGGCTTTCGGCCGCCGGCTTCGACGGCCCGGTGCGGGTCCACCGCGTCGCCGACATGCGCTACGGCGAGCAGATCTTCGAGGTCGCGGTCGACCTCGACCCGATCCCCTGGGAGACGCCGGACCTGCTCGAGCGGATCGCCGCGGCGTTCCACCGCCGCCACGAGGAGCTCTACACCTACGCTCTGCCCGATCGCGCCCCGGTGCTGGTCAACGTCCGGGTGGCGGTGGTCGGCGAGCTCGCGGACCCGCCCGAAGAGCCCGCCAGGCCGGCGGGTGCGCCCGTGCCGCCGCGGGGCCGGCGGTCGATCTTCCTCGACGGCTGGTGCGAGGCTCCCGTCTTCGATCTCGAGGCGCTCGCACCCGGCCAGACGATCGACGGGCCGGCGCTCGTCGAATCGGCCACGACGACGGTGCTCCTGCGGCCGGGTGATCGCGCGCGCGTCACGGCAGAGGGCTGGCTCGACATCGTCCTGCCGACCGGCTGAAGCACGGGCGTGGCCGGTTCGGGCGCCGGTCCCAGCCGGCCGCGCCGACGCGCGCCGCTCAGGGGAGGATCGGCACGGTCCGCAGCGCCCGCAGACGCTCCGGCACGTCCGGCGGCCGCTTCGGGACTTCCGGCATCGCCGGCAGGTCCTGTGGCACCGGCTCGTAGGGGATCAGGCTCAAGAGGTGACGGATCAGCGCGAGCCGGCCGCGCCTTTGGTCGTCGAAATCGACGAGGTACCAGGGCGCGAACTCGGTATCGGTCCTGTCCAGCATCCGCTGGTAAGCCTCGGTGTATTCCCAATAGCGTTCGACCGCTCCCACGTCCATCGGGCTCAGCTTCCAGTGTTTCATGGGGTCGGTGAGCCGCGCGCGGAAACGCTCGAGCTGGACGTCCTGGCTCACCTCGAGGAAATATTTGATCAATCGGATCCCGGATTCGACGATTTGGCGCTCGAAAAAGGGCGTGACCTGCAGGAACCGTTCGGTCTCCTCGGGCGTGCAGAAGCCCATCACCGGCTCGACCCCGGCCCGGTTGTACCAGGAGCGGTCGAACAGAACGATCTCGCCGGCAGCCGGAAAGTGCGCGATGTAGCGCTGCATGTAGAACTGGGTGCGCTCGCGGTCGGAGGGCTTGGGCAGGGCCACGTGTTTGAACACCCGGGGGCTCGTCCGCTCCACGATCCGCGCGATCACGCCGCCCTTCCCGGCGGTGTCGCGGCCTTCGAAGACCACGACGATCCGGGCACCGGTCGCCACCGTCCATTCCTGCAGGCGGACGAGCTCGACCTGGAGCTTCTCGAGCTCCTTTTCGAACGCCTTGCGTTTCATCTTCGGCGGCCGAGCGGCCCTCGCGTCGATCCGGTCCGGATCGGGGCCGTCGTTCGCCCGGTCGAGCGGTTCGGCCTCCTTTCTCTTCTTCGCCACGATCACCTCCCGCCGACGATCGGCAGACGACGCTATCCGTGCCGGCTCTTCACCGCAACGCCGCCCGCTCCGGCTCGACGAGGCGGAAGGTGATCGGCACGGTGACCTCTCCTTCGACCGGCTCGCCGGCGCGCCGGGCCGGCCGGAAGCGCCAGCGGCGCACCGCCTCGAGGGCCGCCGCGTCGAGCAGGCCGGAGCCGCTCGAACGGCCGATCGCCACCCGCTCGGGCAGCCCGTCGGCGCGCACCCGCACCTCGAGCGTGACCGTCCCCTCGATGCCGCGGCGGCGGGCGAGTGTGGGATAATGCGGCAAGGGATTGTCGGCCGAGCCCACCTCGAAGCCGGGCGGCTCGCCCGGTCCGCCGCCCACGGCCGTCCCGTCCCGGCCGGGGCCGCCCGCCCCGGCCGGCTCGTCGCCCGTGGCGGGCGCGGGAGCGGGAGCCGTGCCGACCGCGTCGCCAGGTGCAGCCGGCGGCGAGGCCCCGAGCCGCTTCGGCTCGCGGGCCGGCGCGACCGGCCGCGCGGGTCGTTCGCGGAGGGCTCGAGCGGGCTTCTCGACGGGCCGGTCGACGGCGGGCTCGGCTCTTGCCGGGAGGGCCGCGAGGACGCCCGGGAGCGGGTCCGGGACGGGCTCGGGCGGTGCCGG
Organism: Geminicoccaceae bacterium; assembly: GCA_023512415.1. Lineage (GTDB taxonomy): Bacteria > Pseudomonadota > Alphaproteobacteria > Geminicoccales > Geminicoccaceae > JANXAZ01. The sequence goes on from JAILZQ010000088.1 coordinate 14,563, forward strand.
CTCGGCCGCGACCGCCGCCCCCGACCCCCCCCTAAGCCGAGCACACCCAAGGAGAGCCCCCCCCCCCCCGGCGCC
>JAILZQ010000089.1 GCA_023512415.1 Geminicoccaceae bacterium
GGTCGAGCCCGAGCGCAAGTCGCCGAAGCTCGACGCTTTGGGCCGCGCCTACGCCACCGGCCGGCGGAAGAACGCGGTGGCCCGGGTCTGGCTGAAGCCCGGCAGCGGCCGCTTCACCGTCAACGGCCGCGACATGCCGGCCTATTTCGCGCGGCCGACGTTGCAGATGATCATCAACCAGGCGTTCGACGTGCTCGACCGTCGCGCCCAGTACGATGTGATGTGCACGGTCGAGGGTGGCGGCCTGTCCGGCCAGGCGGGTGCCGTCCGCCACGGGATCAGCCGGGCGCTCGTCAACTTCGACCCGACGCTGCGGCCGGTGCTCAAGGCGAACGGCTTCCTGACCCGCGACGACCGCGTCGTCGAGCGCAAGAAGTACGGCAAGCGGAAGGCCCGGCGCAGCTTCCAGTTCTCCAAGCGCTGAGCGGCCGGCCACGCCTCCGGGGCGCGGCGGCGACCGGCGGGTCGGGCGGGCGGGGCCGGCTCGGGCGGGCCGGGATGGCACGAGGGAGACAGGCGTGCTCCTGGTGCTGGGCTCGATCAACGCCGACCTCGTCTTCGAGGTCGAGGCGCTGCCGGGACCGGGGGAGACCGTGCTCTGCCCGGGCTGGCGGTTCGCCCACGGCGGCAAGGGCGCCAATCAGGCGGCGGCCGCGGCCAAGCTCGGGGCGCGGGTCCGCTTCCTCGGCCGGGTCGGTCCCGACCCTTGGGGCCCGCTCCTGCGCCGCGGGCTCGAGGAGGCCGGTGTCGAGGTCGACGGCCTCGCGAACTCGCCACGGGCCTCCGGCACGGCGGTGATCGCCGTCGACCGTTCGGGCGAAAACCTGATCCTGGTGGCGAGCGGCGCCAATCTCGACGTCTCCCTCGACCAGCTCGACGGCGCCGGGCTCGGCCCGGGCACCACACTCCTCTGCCAGAACGAGATCCCGCTCCCCGTCACGCTCGCCGCGCTCGAGCGGGCGCGCGCGGCCGGGGCACGCACGATCCTCAATTTGGCGCCGGCGGCGGCGCTGCCTCCCGGGGCTCTCGATCCGGTCGACCTTCTGCTCGTCAACGAGCACGAGGCGGCGGCGCTGCTCGGCGGGGAACGCGAGCCCGAGGCGGCCGCGGCCGCGCTCGCGGGACCGCAGCGGACCTGCGTGCTCACCCTCGGCCGCGCGGGGGCCTTGGCCATCGGCCCCGACGGCGCTTGGCGGGTTCCGGCGTTGGCGGTCCGGGCGGTCGACACGACCGGTGCGGGCGACGCCTTCGCGGGCGCGCTCGCGGCCTTCCTCGATCTGGGCCTTTCGCTGCCCGAGGCGCTCGCTCGGGCGAGCGTGACGGCCGCGCTCGCCTGCGAGCGGCTCGGCGCGCGCGAGGGCCAGCCCGAACGGGCGGCGGTCGAGGCGCGGCTCGCCGAGCTCGGACCCCCGGTCCCGATCACGGCGGCGCGAGGGAGCTGATCCGCCGAAGGCTGTGGGGCGTAAGGTCCGATGTCCGAGGCGAGGATGGCGGGGATGATGCGACGAGCGCTCTTGGCCGGCGCAGGCGCGTGGTTCGCGGCGCCGTTCGTCGAGGCCGTGGCGGCGCCGCCGTCGATCGAGTTCCAGGTCTTGCGCAACGGCCGCGACATCGGCCGCCACCGGCTCGTGCTCCGCCGCGAGGGCCAGGACGTGCTCTGCGGAATCGAGGTGGAGCTCCGGGTCGGCCTCGGTCCGATCACCTTCTACCGCTACACCCACGAGAACCTGGAACGCTGGCGGGCCGGCCGGTTCGTGAGCTTCGCGAGCCGGACCGACGACAACGGCACGAGATACGCCGTGCAGGCCGAGCGCGCCGCCGACGGGATCGCCGTTCAGGGCGCAGACGGCGCGTTCCTGGCGCCGGCCGACGCTTGGCCCACGACCTATTGGTACCCGGGCTTCCTCGACCGGGGCGCTTGGATCGACACCCAGTTCGGCCGGCTCCGCCGGGCTCGGGTCGTGCCGGCCGGCCAGGACGTCGTGCCGGTCGCCGGCCGCGAGGTCACGGCGCGTCGCTTCCGCCTCGAAGGCGATCTCGCCCTCGAGCTCTGGTACCGGGACGGGCACTGGGTCGGGCTCGCCGCGACCGCGCCGGACGGCTCGGCGCTGACTTACCGTCTGCTCAGCGAGCCCGCGCTCGCCCTCGCCGGCCCCGGGTGAGCGCCCTCCGCTATCTCTTCGCCGACCATCTGAGCCGCGGCGTGTCGAGCCTCGAGGGGCTCGACCCGGCGCGCGACGTCGTCTTGATGACCGAGGTCGCGGCCGAGTGCACCTACGTGCCGCACCATCCGAAAAAAATCGCCTTCCTGCTGTCCGCCATGCGCCACTTCGCGGCCGAGCTCCGCGCGGAAGGCATCCGCGTCGACTATGTCCGGCTCGACGAGCCGGGCAACACGCAGAGCTTCGCGGGCGAGATCCGCCGCGCGGTGGTCCGCCACCGGCCGGCGCGCATCGTCGTGTGCGAACCCGGCGAGTGGCGGGTGCTCGAGGAGGTGCGCAGCTGGGAGGCGGCACTCGGCGTGCCGGTCGAGATCCGCCCCGACCGGCGCTTCCTCTGCTCGACCGAGGCGTTCCGCGCCTGGGCGCAGGCTCGCCGCGGGCTGCGCATGGAGCCTTTCTACCGATGGATGCGGCAGCGGACCGGCCTGCTCCTCACAGCCGACGGCGAGCCCGAGGGCGGGCGCTGGAACTTCGATGCCGAGAATCGCGAGCGGGCGCCCGCCGATCTCGACTTCCCGCGACCCGCCCGCTTCGCCCCGGATGCGATCACCGCGGAGGTGCTCGACCTCGTGCGGGAGCGCTTCTCGGGCCATTTCGGCGAGCTCTTGCCGTTCGGCTTCGCGGTGACGCGGACCGAGGCGCTCGTCGCCCTCGAGCATTTCCTCGCCCACGCCCTGCCCCGCTTCGGCCCCTATCAGGACGCGATGCGCGCGGGCGAGCCCTGGCTCTTCCACAGCGGCCTTTCGCCCTATCTCAACGCGGGCCTCCTCCTGCCGGAGGAGGTCTGCCGTCGCGCCGAGGCCGAGTGGCGGGCCGGACGGGTGCCGCTCGCGAGCGCCGAGGGCTTCATCCGCCAGATCCTCGGCTGGCGGGAATATGTGCGGGGCGTCTATTGGCTCTTCATGCCGGACTATGCCCGGCGCAACGCCCTGGGCGCCGATCGGCCCTTGCCGTCCTTCTATTGGACCGGCCGGACCGAGATGGCCTGCGTCCGCCAAGCGGTCGAGCAGACCCGGCAGGAAGCGCTCTCGCACCACATCCAGCGGCTCATGATCACCGGCAACTTGGCGCTCCTCCTCGGGGTCCGGCCGGCCGAGGTCTGCGATTGGTATCTCGCGGTCTACGCCGACGCCTTCGAATGGGTGGAACTCCCGAACACGCTCGGGATGGCGCTGCACGCCGACGGCGGGATCATGGGCTCGAAGCCCTATGCCGCCTCCGGCGCCTACATCGACCGGATGAGCGACCTCTGCCGCGGCTGCCGCTTCGACGTGCGGGAGAAGAACGGCCCTCGGGCCTGCCCGTTCAATTATCTCTACTGGGACTTCTTGCTCACCCAACGGGAGCGGCTCGGGCGCAACCCGCGCCTCGCCCAGGCCTACCGCACCCTCGACCGCTTCCCGGCCGAGCGGATCGAGCGGATCCGCGCCGATGCGGCGCGTTTCCGTGCCGAAGCTTGCGGCGGGGCCACGGAGGTGGCGGTCACTCGGCCGCCGCCAGGAGAGCCCCCTCCGCCGTGACGCTCGCTCGCCCGGCCTCGACCGGCAGCTTGTGGAAGACGATCACCGCCTGGCCGACCTCGATCCCGAACTTCGAGAAGGTCGAGCGGTTGAGCAACGTTCCCTCGTCTTGCAGGAGCATCCAATCGTCGACCGCGAACGACCAACGCGAGCCGCCGATCGGCAAGGTGAAGGTGTAGCGCCACTGGGCGGCCCGACCCACCGCGACACCGGCCGCGACGCCGACGAGATCGGAGGCGCGGCCCTCGTAGCGGCCCGGCGCGACGCGGCGGATCGTCCAGCTGCGCCGTTCCCGCTCGCCGTCCTTGTAGAAAAATTCCTCCTCGAGGGTCAGCGTGTCGCCCTCGACCCGGCCCACGATGTCGACCCGGAACTCCCGGCGGATCCGCCCGAACCGGTCCTGGAAGAAGCCGTGGCCCCGGGTCCTCCCGGCGAAGAACGTTTCCGGCAGGAACGCGGGCCCGCTGCCTTCGAAATCCTCGGGTCGCATGGGCGAGCATCCTCCGCCGACGAGCAGGATCGTCAGGAGCAGGATACGCAGCACGCGGCCGATCCGATCGCCGCGGCCGGCCCTTTCGGCGCGGTCGGTGCCGGCCTCAACCACGCTCGAGCCGCACCTGGCGGACGTCGATCGAGCCGGTGCGGAAGCCGGTCTCGCAATAGGCGAGGTAGTAGCGCCACAGGCGGCGGAACCGCTCGTCGAAGCCCTGGCCGCGCAGCTCGGGCCAGGCGGCCTCGAAACGGGCGCGCCAGAGTGCCAGCGTGCGGGCATAGTCGCCACCGAAGGTCCGCTCGGCGGTCGGCACGAGCCCGGCCATGCGGTATTGCCGGGCGAGGACCGAAGGGCTCGGCAGCATCCCGCCCGGGAAGATGTAGGTCTGGATGAAGTCCGGGTTGGTCCGGTAGGCCTCGAACCAGGGGTCGGCGATCGTGATGAGCTGCAGGCCGGCGATCCCGCCCGGCGCCAGCCGCTCGCGCAGTCGGGCGAAGAACACCGGCCAATAAGCCTCGCCCACGGCCTCGATCATCTCGATCGAGGCGATCCGGTCGAACCGGCCGGTGGCGTCGCGATAATCCTGGAGACGGATCTCGACCCGGTCGGCGAGGCCCGCCTCCTGCACGCGTCGGCGCGCGTACTCGGCCTGCGCGGGCGAGATCGTGAGGCTCGTGACCCGGGCGCCGAACTCGCGGGCGGCGAGGATCGCGAACGCCCCCCAACCGCTGCCGATCTCGAGCAGCCGGTGGCCGGGCGCGAGCTCGATCAGCCGGGCCAGGTGGCGGCACTTGGCGAGCTGCGCCGCCTCGAGATCCGCGGCCCCGTCCTCGAACAAGGCCGAGGAATAGAGCATGGTCGGATCGAGCCAGGCGGCGAAGAAGTCGTTGCCGAGATCGTAATGGGCCCGGATGTTGCGGCGCGCCATCACACGGGTGTTGGCGCGCACGGCATGACGCAGGCGGCGCAGCAGCGCGAGCGCCCGGCTGCCGTAATAGCTCCGCCCGAAGGCCTCGGCGTTGCGATCGAAGAGCTCGAGCAAGGCCACGAGATCGGGGCTGTCCCACTCGCCCGCGACGTAGCTCTCGGCGAAGCCGACGCTGCCACCCAGAAGCGTGCGCCAAGCGAGCCTCGCGCTGTGCAGCTGGAGGTCGGCCGAGGGCCCGGGCTCGGCGCCGCGCAGGAGCCGTACCGTGCCGTCGGGCAGGACGAGCCGTAGGCTGCCGCGCCGCAGCGCCCCCATGCGCTCGACCAACCGGCGCAAGACGGGCCCGCCCGGAGCGGTCCGGGGGGAAGGAGAGAGTCGCTCGCCGGCCTCGCCGGCACTCGAGCGTTCCATGGTCGTGCCGATCCCAGAAATCTCCATCAGGGCGCGGCGCGCGGCCTCGAAGGTTCTACCTCACGTGGAAAGTAGCGCGCTCCCTTCAGCCACAGTCGCGCTGCCTCCCAATGAATGCCCGCGATCACCTTGAGCGTCATCAGCGGATCGCGCAGCAGGCAGCGCAGCAGCTCGCGATCGTCGAGCGGGCGGCGCTCGCCCGTGTGGCTGGCGACGAGCTGGGTTCCCTCCGCGACCGTCTCGCGGATCGCGAAGGCGAGCCGTTCCCCCGGCTCGCGGAAGCGGAAGGCATAGTGGGCCTGCATCGGGATGAACGGCGAGACGTAGAAGCTCTTGGGACAGCCGTGCGCCACGGGGATCCGCAGGTCGTGGCGCGGCGCCGCCGGCAGCACGTAGGTCGTCTGTTCGCCGAAGGTGTTCTTGACCTCGTAGACGACGCCGACGAGCCGCTCGCCGTCGTAGCCGAAATAGATGCTCAACGGGTCGAAGACGTAGCCCAGGATCCTCGGGAAGCAGAGGAGCCGGATCCGCGGCCGCTCGGGCACGATCCCCTTCTCGGCCAAGCGTTCGAGGGCCCAGGGTAGGAGCGGGCTGCCGTCGCGCGGGCCGTGGTCGCGCTGGTGGAAGGACAAGAGGTTCGGCCGATCGACGGAGAGAAGCCGCAGATGCCGCTCCAGGATCGGCAGCTCGTCGAGGTCGAGAAGGAGCGAGAAGACGCGGTAAACGAAGCGGTGCTCGAAGGGCAGCCGGCGATGGTGCATGATCCGGCCGCGGTAGAGACACGAGCGCAGCTCGCTCACGCGACCCGCGCTCCGACCATCGGCGCGGCAACGGTTTCGCCGGCGACCGCGCCAGTCTCCCAAGGCGGCCGCACACCGAGCGCCGCCGCCGCCTCGATCGCCGAGCGCAAACCGTCCTCGTGGAAGCCCCAGCCCAGCCAGGCCCCGGCATAGTCGACCCCGCCCCGGCCGCGGATCCGCGGCATCGCCGCCTGGGCGCGCAGCGCCGGGCCGTCCAGGATCGGATGGGCCCAGTGGAAGATGCCGTGCACGAGTTCGGCCCGCGGCTCGCGCGGCGGGTTCAGCGACACCAAGATCGGTTCGTCCGTGTCGAGACCCTGCAACCGGTTCATCCAATAGGTCACGCTCGCGGGTGCCGTGGGGTCGCCGCCGGCCGGCGCGAGATAGTTCCAGGCCGCCCAGCAACGCCGCCGGCGCGGCATGAGCGCGGGATCGCGGTGCAAGACGGCGCGGTTCGGCTGATAGCGGATCGCGCCCAGGATCGCGCGCTCCTCGGGGTCGGCATCGACCAGCACGGCCAAGGCCTGATCGGCATGGCAGGCGAGCACGACTCGATCGAAGCGCTCCACGCCTTGGCCGTCGACGACGAGCTCGACCCCGCCCGCCACACGGCGGACCACCCGGACCGGCGCGCCGAGGCGCAGCCGGCCGCGCAGGGGCGCGGTCATCGCCGCCACGTAGCGGCGCGAGCCGCCGACCACCGTGCGCCAACGATGGTGGCCGTCGATGCCGAGCAGCCGGTGGTTGTCGAAAAAGCGCAACAGGCTCGCAGCCGGCATCTCGAGGACGCTCGCCGGCGGGGCGGACCAGATCGCCGCGGCCATGGGCACGAGATAGCCGCGCACGAAGCCCGGGCCTAGCCGCAGCCGGCGGACGAACTCGCCCACGGTCGCGGGATCGTCGGGGGTGCGGGCGAGAAACCGGCGGCCGGCGCGGTTGAAGCGCGGGATGTCGAGCAACAAACGCAGGAACCGAGGGCGCAGCAGGTTCGCGGGCTGGCCGAACAGGCCGCCCAGCGAATGGCCGGCATATTCGAAGCGGCCGCCCTCGAGGCTCGCCGCGAACGACATGTCGCTCCAGCGGGTCGGCACGCCGAGCCAGGCGAAGAGCCGGGTGAGGCCCGGATAATTGTGTTCGTTGTAGACGATGAAGCCCGTGTCGACCGGTAGGCTCCGGTCGGGCAGGTGGACGTCGACCGTGTGGCTGTGACCGCCCGGGCGGGGCTCGGCCTCGAACAGCGTGACCTCGTGACGGCCGTGCAGGAGCCAGGCGGTGGCGAGCCCACCGATACCGGAGCCGACGATCGCAATCCGCACCGAACCCCCCAACGGGCGACCGGGTGCGCCCGCCGGCCCCGGGGGAGATTGAGCCGGCGGGCGCGGTGCCGGTCGGCCGACAGCCGTCACGACACCCCTTCCTACGCCGGGCGGCGACCCGCAGATCACCCGCGGAACCGCCTCAGGTGCGGCCGCCGCGCTGGAAGGGGGCGAAACGGACCGGCAGGACGCGGCGCAGCTCGAGCCGGTCGCCCGGACGGCGGACGACCACGGTCAGATGCTGGACGCCGTCGGTCGGGCCGAGCGGCAGGACCAATCGTCCACCCGGTGCGAGCTGTGCCAAGAGGGGTGGTGGCAGGTGGTCGATCGCCTCTTTGACGATGATCGCATCGAACGGCGCCCGCTCCGGCCATCCGTTGTAGCCGTCGCCCTCCACGAGCAAGAGGCGGTCGCCGGCCAGGTCGGCCAGCAGCCGGCGGGCGACCACCACGAGCTCGGGCAGGATCTCGACGCTCGTCACCCGCGCGCCGAGGCGCACGAGAAGCGCCGCCTGGTAGCCGGTGTCGGTGCCGGTCTCGAAGACGGAATCGCCGGGCCGGATCTCGGCGAGGTGGAGCATGAGGGCGGTGAGGAACGGGTCGGCCAGGTTCTGTTCGGGGTGGACCGGCAACGGCCCGGGCCCGTAGGCTCGCTCGCGCAGTGCCGCCGGCACGAAGGCCTCGCGCGCCACCTCGCGCATCGCTTCGAGCACGCGCGGGTCGAGCCGGGCCACCCCGGTCACCGCGCCCGTGGCCGCGGCCTCGGCCTCGATGCGGCGGACCATCTCGGCCCGTGCCGCGGCGGGGTCGGCGGGCGCGGCTACGGCGTTCCCGGCGAGCAGCGAGGCTCCGAGGATCGACGCGCGCGCGAGGAGGAGAAGGGTGCGCATGGGCGAGCCTCCCGAGGGTCCGCGGCGCGCTCGCGGGTCCCTTCAGGCGCCGAGCGCGACGCGATCGTCCGTCAACATGGCCTCGAGCTGCTCGGCTGTCAGCGGTTTGGCGAAGAAATAGCCTTGCGCCTCGTCGCAACCCTCGCGCAGGAGGAAGTCGCGCTGTGCCGGGGTCTCGACCCCCTCGGCCAGGACCTTGAGGCCCAAGGTCTTGCCGAGACTGATGATGGTCCGGGCGATCGCCGCGTCGTCGGGATCGTCGGGCAGGTCCGTCACGAAGGACCGATCGATCTTGATCTTGTCGAGCGGGAAGCGCTTGAGATAGGCGAGCGAAGAGTAGCCCGTACCGAAATCGTCGAGGGCCATGGTCACCCCGAGCGCGTGGAGCGCCTCGAGGGTGGCGACGGCGCCCTGCCGGTCGCGCATGAGGGTCCCCTCGGTGATCTCGAGCTCCAGGGCCTCGGGCGGCAGCCCGGTCGTCCGGAGCGTGCGCGAGACGGTCTCGACCAGGTCCTGGTAAGCGAATTGGGCGGGCGAGAGGTTGACCGCGATCCGGCCGAGCGGCAGGCCGGCGGCCCGCCAGCGGCTCGCCTGGGCGCAGGCCTCGTGCAGGACGAACTCGCCCAGCTCCAGGATCTGCGAAGTGTCCTCGGCGACCGGGATGAAGCGGTCCGGAGGAACTTGGCCGAGCTCCGGATCGCGCCAGCGCACGAGCGCCTCCACGCCCACGAGACGGCCGGTGCGCAGCGCGTATTGCGGCTGGTAGGCGAGCTGCAGCGCCCGGTTCTCGAGGGCGATCCGCAGCCGCGCCTCGATCGCCTTGCGCTCGCGCAGCCGCGCGTTGAGCTCGGGCGAGAAGAAACGGAAGACGCCGCGCCCGGCGGCTTTGGCGGCGTAAAGGGCGATGTCGGCCTGGCGCAGGAGGTCGCCCGGCCCGAGCCCCTCCCCGGTGGAGAGCGCGATGCCGACCGAGGCGGTCGAGAACACCTCCCTGTCGGCGATCCGGAACGGCGAAGCGAGCGCCGCCGTCACCCGTGAGGCCAGCGCCGCGGCCGCTTCCGCTCCCACGACCTCGTGTTGGAGGATCGCGAATTCGTCACCGCCGAGCCGGGCCACCAGATCGGCCGTCCCGACGAGCCCGGCGAGCCGGCCGGCCACCTGGCGCAGCAGCTCGTCGCCGGCCTGGTGACCGAGCGTGTCGTTGAGCCCCTTGAAGTCGTCGAGGTCGATGCAATGGAGGGCGACCGTCCGGCCGCGCGCGGCGGCGGCCCCGACCGCCGCTGCGAGCCGCTCGTCGAACAACTGCCGATTGGGCAGCCCCGTCAGATAGTCGTGCAGCGCCAGATGACGGATCCGGCCCTCGGCCTCGACCCGCTCGGTGACGTCCTGCGCGGTGCCGAACACGGCGACGGGGCCACCCTCCTCCGACCGGTCGAGCTCGGCCTCGACGCTCAGATGCCGAAGCGCGCCGTCCAGTCGGCGCAGGCGGAGCGTGACGCTCACCCGGCCGTCCTCCTCGGCAACCAAGCGGAGGAGGCCGCGCAGTTTCGGCCGGTCCTCGGGCGCCACGGCGCGCAGCACCGCGCGCAGCGGCAACGGTCCCGCACGACCGGGCCGACCGAGCAGGCGGTGGAGTTCCTCCGAGCCCTCGAGCGTGGTGCTGCCGGCGAGCCAGCGCCAGGACCCGACCCGGGCGATCGACTGGGAACGCTTGAGCAGGGCCTCGCTGCGCTGCAGACGGGCGGTCATCCGGTGCCGCTCGGTGACGTCCTCGGCGAGCGTCAACAGATAGCGGCAGGCCTCCGACCCGTCCGGCACCGCGACCTTGCGCACCCGGTGCCAGCGACGGCGCTCCCCCGACCCCTCGGCCAACAGCTCGTCGACCGGCCGATCCGGCGCGGCCCGCACCCGCTTGTCGAGGATGGCCAGCGCCGTCGCCAGCCGATCGCCGGGCGGCGCTTGGGCGATCCGCGCCAACAAGCCCTCCCGCCCCGCCGGGTTGGTCAACAGCACCTGCCCGGAGGCGGCGTCGGCCACCGCGAGCGGCCACGGCAGATGTTGGACGATCGTGTCGAGGAAGGCCCGACTCTGGGCCAGCCGCTGCTCGGCGACCACCCGCTCGGTGACGTCGTAATGGAGCGCCAAGACGTGGCTCGGCCGGCTGCGATCGCCCTGGACGAGGACCTCGAGGGTCCGAAGCCAGCGCCGCCCGACCGCCACCTCGACCGGCTCGGTCCGGTCGGCGACCGGGCTCTCGCCGGCCACGAGCCGCGCCTCGTCGCTCCGTCGCGCGGCGGGATCGCCGAGCCCGAGCTCGTCCATCGTCCGGCCGAGGATCGCCTCCCGGGGCCGGCCGACGAACCGGCAGAAGGACGGGTTGACCCGGACGAGCTCGCCGCCGCCGAGCTCGCGGACCGCGAGCATCGCCGGCATGGTGTCGAACAAGGCGTCCAAGAACCGGTTGGCGCGGGCCAGCGCCTGCTCGATTTCGACCTCGTGGGTGACGTCGAGGTTGAACGTCAAAATGTAGCGGGGCCGACCCTCGCCGTCGGGTACGGCGAGCTTGCGCGAGAAGAACCAGCGGGTCCGGTCGCCGACCTGGCGGGGGAAGCGGCGATCGACCGTGGCACCCGGTGTCTCGAGGAGCCGGCTTTCGGCCTCGTCGATCGCCGCGGCGAGCTCCGGCTCGTACAGATCGGCGGCGGAGCGGCCGATCAGATCGTGCGCCGGCCGGTCACCGAGGACGCGCTCGGTGCCGGTGGCGAACAGGAAGCGCCGGGTCGCCGCGTCCTTGAGCGAGATGAAACCCGGCATGTAGTCGAGGATGGTCTGGACGAGCGCGCCGTCGACGGCGATGCCGTCGGCGGTGCGCAGCCGCTCCGTCACGTCGTCGGCCAAGACCAGCAGCGCGCGCGGTGGCGTTCCGAGCGGGATCCGGTGCAGGCGCAGCACGCGCTTGGCGGCGCCGCCGAGGTCCTGGACGTGATCGACGCAGCCGAGCGTCTCGCCGGCCAGCGCCCGCCGGTCGAAGGCCTCGATCTCGGCCTCGTTCAGCCCCGGCAGCCGTTCGTCGAGCCGGCGGCCCACGAGCTCGTCCGGCGCGGCAGCGGCGAGGGCGGCCATCCGGCGATCGACGGCGATCACCCGCCGCTCCCGGTCGAGCAGCGCCCAAGCGAGCGGCAGCCCGTGGAGGAGCGGCCCGTAGCGGGCGAGCGGATCGTCCGGAATCGCCGGCTCGGAGCCGGCCGGGCGCAGGAGGAGGAGGCCACCCCCGTCGAGCGGGGCGTAGCCGGCCGCCGCCTCGCCGCCGGCGCGCAGCACGAGGCGGCCGTGGAACGGCCGACCGGCTCGCCGCGCCCGCGCCAACCGCCGCGCCGCCGGATCGGGAAGCAAGAGCGCGCCGAGCGGCCGGCCGACCACGGCGCCGAGCCGCGCTCCGGTCGAAGCACTCGCGGCCCGCACCCGGCCACGGGAATCGAGCAGCAGCGCAGGGTCCGGGCTCGCCGCCAGAACGGCGTCGGCGGCCGATGCGGGCGGGGCCGCCGCTGCCGACGGCCGGGTGTTCGGGTCGCGTGCCACGCGCCCCAATCTGGCCCGACGTTCTTAAAGAACGGTTGACGCCGCGGCTCGGCGGCGGTCGGCTCGAACCGCCCCGCCGCGCGCGGGGCCGTTCTCGGGAGGCCCGAACCGTGCCGACGATCGCCGCCGTCGAAGCGGCCTGCTACCGGATCCCGCTACCCGTCGTCCTGTCCGACAGCACGCACGGCCCCATCGCCGCGTTCGAGCTCGTGACGGCGCGGCTGCGCGACGCCGAAGGTGCCGAGGGCACCGGCTACACCTACACGGTCGGCACCGCCGGCCGGGCGGTCGTGGAGCTGATCGACCGCTACCTGGCGCCGGTCTTGCTCGGGCACGACGCCGGCCGGATCGAGCAGCTCTGGCAGCGCATGTGGTGGACGCTCCACTATGGCGGCCGCGGCGGCACGGTGAGCCTGGCCGTCTCGGCGGTGGACATCGCGCTCTGGGACCTCGAGGCCAGGCGCCTCGGCCGGCCGCTCTGGCGGCTCCTCGGCGGCCACGACCCGGCGGTGCCCGCCTATGCCGGCGGCATCGACCTCGACTTCCCGCTCGAGGCATTGCTCCGGCAGGCCGACGCGTTCCTCGCCGCGGGATTCCGGGCGATCAAGATGAAGGTCGGCCGGCCACGGCTTTCCGAGGACGTCGAGCGGGTCCGGGCGATGCGCGAGCATCTCGGGTCCGACTTCCCGCTCATGGTCGACGCCAACATGCGCTGGACGGCCGACCAGGCGATCCGGGCGGCCCGCGCGCTCGCCCCCTTCGCCCCGGTCTGGCTCGAGGAGCCGACCATCCCCGACGACATCGCCGGCCACGTGCGGATCCTGCGCGACGGCGGTCTGCCGGTTGCGACCGGCGAGAACCTGCACACGCTCCTCGAGTTCGCCAACCTGATCGCCGCCGGCGGGGTGAGCTTCCCCGAGCCCGACGTCACCAACTGCGGCGGGATCACCGTGTTCATGAAGGTCTGCCACCTGGCCGAGAGCTTCAATCTACCCGTGACCTCGCACGGCGCCCACGACCTCACCGTCCACCTCCTGGCCGCGGTGCCGAATGCGAGCTGGCTCGAATGCCACGGCTTCGGGCTCGACCGCTACATCCTGGAGCCGTTCGAGCTGCGCGACGGCAAGGCGATCGCCCCCGACCGGCCGGGCCACGGGCTGACCTTCGACTGGGCCGCGCTCGCGCCGCTCCGGGTCGCCTGAGGCGCCCGAGCGCTCAGGCAGCGTCGGCCGTGGCCTCGCGCGCGGCCGGGCTCTCCGGCCGGCTGTCGACCAAGAGGAAGGGCGGCCGTGGCGGCACGGCGAGCGCGCTCACCCGCGGCGGGGTCGCCCAGCCCACCGCGCCGAACCGGCCGCTCGTCGAGAACGGCCGCCACTCCGGCAACACCTCGCCCGTGTCCTCGCAGACCCAGGCCGGGTCGGGTGTCGCCTCGCCCGCTTTGGCGAGCCAGGACTGGACGGTCGAGGCGGGCGCCCCGGCGGCCCGCTCGAGCTCGGCCATCAGCCGGCAGGCACGCGCCGTGCCGCCTTTGGCGAGCGCCACCTCGAGATGCTCGCGGGCCTGGTCGAGCCGGCCGGCCAGGAGCGCGAGCTCGCCGAGTGCCAAGCGGGTCTCGACATGGTCGGCGGCGCGCGCCCTGAGCCGCTCGAAGCGGCGCAACCGCTCGCCCGGCCGCTCGTTCGGGGCGAGGTCCGCATAGGCCCGGGCGAGCTCGGGGTGCGGGGCGATCTGCCAGGCCTCCTCGACCAGCTTGCGGGCCTCGCGGTCGCGGCCGAGCCGGTGCGCGATCCGCGAGGCGTGGGCGGCGGCCGGGGCGAAGCCGGGCAGCGCTTTGATCGCCCGACGCTCTTCCTTGAGCGCGTCCATCGGCCGCCGCTCCGCCTCGAGCTCGAGCGCGCGCAGATGGTGGAGCGCGGCCCGGTAGCGGGCCACCTCTTCGGGCCGGGCGAGCCCGAGCGTCGCGAGCCGGTCGACCACCCCGAGCGCCTCGGCCCAGCGGCGCGCCCCGGTCAAGAGCTCGAAGAGCGCGCTCACGGCCCAAGGCGCATCCGGCGCCCGACGATAGGCCCGCCGCGCGAGCTCGAGCGCTTCCTCGCGGTCGCCCGCCCGCATCGCCTGGGTCAACAGACCCCGGAGCCCCATGAGCTCGCTCTCGGGGGCCTCGAGCATCCGCCGGAAGTACCAGAGGTCGTAGCCGTACTCCCCGGCAGCCACATCCACCGGCAGCTGTTGGCGCACGAAGGCCAGCTCCTCGAGCTGGTCGGAGGAGACCGGCTCTTCGAAGTAGGTGACACCCATCTCGGCAAAACGTCGGCCGAGCCGGAGCGCCTGTTTGGCGGTGTAGGCACCGTTGGCATCCACAAACAGCTCCGCTGCGGCACCAATCGCCTGCCGTGCTACTCGCACGCGGGCAAGGTC
>JAILZQ010000090.1 GCA_023512415.1 Geminicoccaceae bacterium
CGCGAGCGGCTGCTCGGGAGCCGCGTGCCACGAGCCGCCGGGCCCGTCGGCCACCGCCGGCCAGGAGGTCGGCTCCGCCGCTGCGCGGAAGGCGTCGCGCGCCGATCGGCGGTCGAGCCGCTCGCGGCGCAACCGGTTCAGCCGCTCGCGGGCGAGCTCAAGGTCCTTGGCGATCCGGCCGGCGTAGCGGCAGACGGCCTCGAGCGAGGGCAGGCCCTCGCGCGTCTCGCCCTTCAAGATCGCCTCGAGAAGCCGGCTCTCGAGCGCATCCAGCCGCCAGCGCCGCCACTGCGCGGCGACCAGGCTCTCGAGGGCCAGCTCCTCGACCGCGTCGCCGGGCGGCAGACGCGCCGCCCAGGCGGCGCGCAGCCGCTCGAAGGTGGGGTCGGTCGAGTGCGGGGCGGTCCCGGGCTGGACTTCCATGGTTCGCTCCTTCGGTCTGTAGGTTTTTTATCAGTTCCTGGGCGAAAAGGCAAGATTGAAGGAACATTGGCTTAGGAGGACGGGCCGCCCGGAGCGATCGGGCGGGTTCGGCGGGTCGGGTGTCCGGCGCGCGGGCTCGCGGGCTTGCGCGGTCGACCGCTGCCGGCCAAAGGAGGGGCGAAGGCGGTGGGGAGGCCGCCGCGACGGCGTCACGAACGGGGGGATCCATGGCGCGCGCGAGGATCGCGGCCGGGGTGCTCGTGGGCGCCCTCTTGGCCACGGGGCCGGCCGAGACGGCCGAGCTCGACCACGATCTCTGGGCCCTCGCCCTCAACATCTACCACGAGGCGGGCCCGGGCCGGCAGGCGATGCTCGCGGTCGGGTGGCTCACCCTCAACCGGCTGCGCCACCCCGATTTCCCGAAGAGCCTCTACGAAGTGGTCTTCGACGCCAACGGCGCCGGCTGCGCCTTCGATTGGACCTGCGACGGGAAGGACGACCGGCCGCGCGACCCAGCGCGCTTCGCCCTCGCCCTCGCGGTGGCGAAGGAGCTGCTCTCGGCGGCCCCGCCGCCCGATCCGACCAAGGGCGCGCTCTTCATGCACGCCGCCTCGCGCAAACCCCCCGCCTACACGAAGACGCTTCGCCGCGCCGCGGTGATCGGGCAGAACGTCTTCTATCGACGGACCTGAGGAGCCGGCGGCCTCTGCCGGCCGGATCGCGGGCCGGGCGAGCGGGCGAGGAGGGGGCATGCGGAGCTGGCAGATCATCCGTTGGGGCGAGCCGTTGGAGCCCCGGGACTATCCCGACCCCGTGCCCGAGGGGCGGCAAGTCGTCCTGCGCGTGCTCACCTCCGGCATCTGCCACTCCGATCTGCACCTTTGGCAGGGCTATTTCGATCTGGGCGGCGGCGAGCGGCTCGACATCACGACCCGCGGGCTCCAGCTACCCTTCACCCTCGGCCACGAGGTCCTGGGCGAGGTCGTGGCGGTCGGCCCCGAGGTCCACGAGGTCCGGCCGGGCGACCGGCGGATCGTCTATCCCTGGATCGGCTGCGGCTCGTGTGCCGATTGCGCGCGCGGCGAGGAGCTCTTGTGCGTCAAGCCGCGGGTGGTCGGGACCTGGCGCGACGGCGGCTACAGCACGCACGTGCTGGTGCCCGATGCCCGTTACCTCGTGGACTACGACGGGCTCGACCCGGCGGTGGCCTGCACCTACGCCTGTTCGGGGGTGACGGCGCTCTCCGCCCTCAAGAAGACCGGCCTCACGCGCGACGACCAGACGCTGCTCCTGGTCGGCTGCGGCGGCGTCGGCCTGCAGGCGCTGCAGATGGCCCGCGCGGTCGTCCCGGGCCGGATCGTCGTGGCCGAGCCGGATGCCGTGAAGCGCGAGGCGGCGCTCGCCGCCGGTGCCGACCACGTGGTCGACAATCGCGACACCAAGGCCGCGGTCCAGGCGGTCAAGGACCTCTCGGGCGGCGGGGCGACCGCGGCGATCGACTTCGTCGGCCGGCCCGAGACCGCCCGCTTCGCGATCGACGCCTTGCGGCAGAAGGGCGGGACGCTCGTCGTGGTCGGGCTCTACGGCGACAAGCTCGTCTATCCCCTGCCGCTCTTCCCGCTCCGGGTGCTCTCGGTGCGCGGCTCCTACGTGGGCACGCTCGAGGATCTCCGGGAGGTCGTGCGCTACGCCAAGGAAGGGCGCCTGAAACCCTTGCCGGTGACCGAGGTGCCGCTCGAGCAGGTCAATCGGGCGATGGCCGATCTCGCCGCCGGGCGGGTCACCGGGCGGATCGTGCTGGCGCCCTGAGGGCGGCCGGCGCGCCGGCCGGCTCGGCCACGACCGCCTCGTAGAGCTCCTCCTCCTGCGCGCAGTGCAGGTCGAGGATCGCCTCGAGCGCGTAGAGGGTGCGGCGCAGTTCGGGCAGGTCCTCGGCGAGCGGCCCTTCGGGCGGGATCTCGGCCACGAGCCTTCCGAGCCTGCGGACGAGGTGGGCGATCTCGCGATGGGTCCGGCTGATCGGCGCCATCGGATCGCGGCCGCCGAGAATCCGGGCGATCTCGGGGTGCAGGCGCTGCTCGTCCTCGCGCTCGTGGACCAGCACCTGCGCTTCGAGGGCGCCGACGAGATCGGCGAGCTCGGCCCGCAGCCCCGGTCCGTCGCCCATCCCGAGCCGGTCGGCGAGCGCCCGCGCCCGCTCGATCACCGGCCGGAGCGCCCGATGATCGGCCTCGAGCGCGGCGATGCGCTCGGCCGGTAGGCCGCGCACCTTCTCCCCGAGCGCGGCATCGGCACCCAGGGCGCGCAGGGCGTTCACGATCACGGCGACGTCGATCGCCTCCTGGACGAGGGCGCCGGCGACCGGTGGCAAGAAGCCGAGGGCGGCCGCCACCATGCCCAGGCCCGAGAGCGCCATGCCGGCGGCGATCGACTGGAGCGCGATGCCGCGTGCCCGCCGGGCGATCCGGATCGCGTCGACCAGCCGGTCGAGCCGGTCGACCAAGAGCACGATGTCGGCCGCCTCGGCCGCCGCGGCGGCACCACGCGCGCCCATCGCCACGCCCACGTGGGCGGCGGCGAGCGCCGGCGCGTCGTTGATCCCGTCGCCGACCATCACGGTCGTGCCCTCGGCCCGCTCGGCGCGGACCGCATCCACCTTGTCGGCCGGGCTGCGGTCGGCGAGCACCGTGTCGATCCCGAGCGCACCACCGATCGCCTCGGCGACGTCGGCGCGATCGCCGCTCAGCATCACCGTGCGGCGCAGGCCCACGGCGCGCAGCGCGCGCAACGCCCGCGGCGTCTCGCGGCGGATCTCGTCGGCCAAGAGGAGGGCGCCGGCGAGCTCGCCGTCGACCGCGAGGAAGACCGGGGTGGCGCCGTCGCGCTCGGCGCGGCGGATGGTCCGCTCGGCCCAGTCCTCGAACAGTCGGCGGCCGTCGGTGTGGGCGAGCCGGCCGAGCCGCACGAGCCGGCCGCCGACCCGGCCGGTGATGCCCTCGCCCGGGGCTTCGCGGACCTCGCTCGGGAGTTCGAGGGGAAGGCCGCGGGCGCGGGCGGCGCGGACGATCGCATCCGCCAAGGGGTGAGTCGAGACCTGGTCGAGCGAGGCGGCGAGGCGCAAGAGCTCCTCGGCGTCGAGCTCGCGGCAGGCGACCACCGAGACGAGCCGGGCGCGGCCGGTGGTGAGCGTGCCGGTCTTGTCGAAGACGAGGGTCTCGGCCCTGGCCAGCGTCTCGAGGGCACCACCGGTCTTGAACAGCACGCCGCGCCGTGCGGCCGCCGAGATGCCGGCGACGATCGCGACCGGCGCGGCGAGGATCAAGGGGCAAGGCGTGGCGACGACGAGCACGGCCAAAGCCCGGACCGGATCGCCCGAGAACAGCCAGGCCGCCGCCGCCATGGCGAGGGTGACGCCGAGGAAGGGGAGCGCGAAGGAATCGGCGAGGCGGACGAGTGGGGCCTTGCTCGCCTGCGCGGTCTCGACCAGCCGGACGATCGCCGCATAGGTGCTCTCGGCCGCCCGGGCGCGAGCTTCCATCCGCAAGGGCGGGCCGGCGTTGAGCGCCCCGCTCCTGAGCCGCTCGCCGGGCTCGCGGCGGACCGGCAGGGGCTCGCCGGTCAAGGCCGATTCGTCGAGCGTCGCGGGGGCCTCGAGGAGCACCCCGTCGACCGGGACGATCTCGCCTTGGGCCACGAGCAGCCGGTCGCCGGGCCCGATCGCCTCGACCGGCACCGTCTCGAGGCTGCCCTCCCGTTCCCGTCGGGCGCTGCGCGGCGCTCGATCCAAGAGCGCGCCGAGCTCGCGGGAGGCGCGCCGTCGGGCGTGCTCCTCGAGCACGTTGCCGCCGGTGAACATGACCGCCACGACCACGCCCGCGAGATGCTCACCCAAGACGAGCGCCCCGCCCATCGAGAGGGCGGCCACCGCGTCCACCCCGGTCTCGCCCTTGGCCAGGTTCTTGGCGATCTCGACCGAGAGGAGCGCCAAGGGCGGGACGATCCCGGCCGCCCAGAGGAGATCGGCGAGCCCGGCCCGGTCGCCGGCCCAGGCGAGCAGCCCGGCGGTGAGCGCCGCGAGCGCCCACAACAGCGCCAGCCGGTGCGGGCTCGACCAGACGGACGGTTCGGGGCTCGGCAAGCGCGGGGCTCCTGGAGGCCGGGATACCTCCCCTTGCTTTTAAGCGTTCCGAACCGCGTCCGCCACGAGGGACGGGGGCGACAGGTTGGCGGCTGCGGGCCGGCCCCGGCCGCGCTAGGGTGGCACCGGGGCTTCGCGGGAGCGGGGACGATGGAGGATCCGAGGCTGCGCGGGATCTGGGCCGCGATCGTCACGCCGGTCGACCCGGACGGCGAGATCAACCTCGAGCGCTGCGCGCGGCACGCCCGCTGGCTGTTGCGCCAGGGCTGCCACGGGCTCGGCGTATTCGGGACGACCGGCGAGACCCAGGCCTTCTCGGTCGACGAGCGACGCGCCGCGCTCGAGGCGCTGTTGGCCGCGGGCCTGCCGGCCGATCGGGTGATCCTGGGCGTGGGCTGCTGCGCCCGGGCCGACACGGTCGCACTGATCCGCCACGGCCTCGGCCTCGGTGTGACACGGATGCTGGCACTGCCGCCCTTCTTCTACAAGAACGTGCCGGAGGAGGGCCTCTTGCGGGCCTTTTCCGAGGTGATCGAGAAGGTTGCCGACCCGCGGCTCGAGCTCCTCCTCTACCATTTCCCGCAAGTCGCCGGCGTGGCGATCCCGAAGCCCGTGATCGCCCGGCTGGTCGAGCGCTATCCCTCGACGATCAAGGGCATCAAGGACAGCTCGGCCGATCTCGCCCACACCCTCGACCTCGTCCGCTCTTTCCCGGGCCTCGCGGTGTTCGCGGGCGCCGACCAGCACCTCCTCGAGGTGCTGAAGGCCGGCGGGGCGGGGACCATCTCGGCCGCCGCCAACCTCAACTGCGCGGCGAGCCGGGTGGTGTTCGACGCCTTCGAGCGGGGCGACCTCGCCGCGGCCGAGGCGGGGATGGCCAAGGTCGCGGCGGTCCGCGAGGTCCTGCAGAAGCGGCCGCTGATCCCGGCGATCAAACACGTGATCGCCGACGGCCGGCACGATCCGGTGTGGCGGACCGTCCGGCCGCCGCTCGTCGAGCTCGACCCGGCCGAGGGCGAGCGGCTCCTGGCCGAGCTCGACGCCGCGGGCTACGTCCACGACCCGGACCTCTACTCGGTCGCGGCCGCCTGAGCTCGGTTCGCCGATCGGTCGGCTGCGGCTGATCCGCCCGGGCCGCAAGGGCGTAAGCAGGGTCGGACGGCCGAGGGGCCGCGGCCGTCCGCCGCCGTCGTCCGGGCCCGGGCCGACCCGATCATGCTCGCGCGCGCGCCGAGCGACCTTCCGACCAGCGGCCGAGCGGGGCCGTCCACCGCGGCGATCCTCCTCAACGTCGCGGGCTTCCAGCTCGGCTGGTTCGCCTGCGTGCTCGGCGCCGCCCACGGTGTCCCCTGGCTCGGGCCGCTCGTGGCCGCGCCGATCCTCGCCTGGCACCTCGCGAGTGCGGCCCGACCGGGCCGCGCCGCCCTCCTGCTCGCAGCGGCCGCCCTCGCGGGGTTCGGGCTCGACACCCTCCTGATCCGCGCCGAGCGCATCGCCTTCGCCCAGGGCATCCTCCTCGACGGGTTCGCCCCCTACTGGATGGTCTGTCTTTGGGCCCTCTTCGCCTCGACCTTCGATCTGAGCCTGCGCTGGCTGCGCGCGAAGCCGGTCCTCGCCGCAGTCTTGGGTGCGGTGGGCGGGCCGCTCGCCTATTGGGCGGGCGCGCGGCTCGGGGCGGCCACGCTGCTCGAGCCCGCTTGGGCGGGACTCCTTCTCGTCGGGCTCGTCTACGCCGTCGCCACACCCGTCCTCGGGCTGCTCGCGCGCGAGCTCGACGCCTTCGCGACCGCGGAGCGACGGGCATGAGCTGGCTTCTGGTGCTCGGCTCGGGCTGGGCGATCGTCGCCCTGGCCATGGTCTGGGCGTGGGACTGGCAGAGGCGGCATCGGGATGCCGGCATCGTCGACGTCTGCTGGTCGGCGGCGATGGGCTTCCTCGCGATCTGGTGCGCCCTCTGGGCCGAGGGCGACCCGGCCCGCCGGCTCCTGGTCGGTGCGCTCGGCGGGGCTTGGGCCGCGCGCCTTGCCTGGCACATCGCGACCGACCGGGTCCTCGGCAAGCCCGAGGACGGCCGCTACCAGCGGCTCCGCGCGCACTGGGGCGAGCGCGCCCAGCCGATGTTCTTCCTCTTCTTCCAGGCCCAGGCGCTCGCCGCCGCGGTCTTCGCCCTGCCGTTCATGGCCGCGGCCTCGCTCGTGAGCCCGCCGCCCGGCTGGGCGCTCGTCACCGCCGTCTTCGTCTGGGTGGTGGCGGTCGTGGGCGAGACCGTGGCCGACCGGCAGCTCGCGGCCTTCCGCGCCGACCCGGCCAACAAGGGCAAGACCTGCCGCGAGGGGCTCTGGCGCTATTCGCGCCACCCCAACTACTTCTTCGAGTGGCTGCACTGGTTCACCTACCCCTTGCTCGCCTGGGGCGAGCCCTGGGCGGTGGCGGTGGCCTTCCTCGGCCCGGCCTTGATGCTGGCCACGCTGCTCAAGGGCACCGGCATCCCCTACACCGAGATGCAGGCCGCGGCCTCGCGCGCGGACTACCGCGACTATCAAGCGACCACCTCGATGTTCATCCCCTGGCCGCCCAAGGAGAAGCGCGCGTGAAGACCGCGATCGAGCTCGCCGAGGCCGGCATCCTGCCCGATACGATGATCCGGATCGGGATCCGCCGGATGCTCGTCCGCCGGCTCGAGGAGGAGGCGGCAGCTGTGGCCGAGCGGACCCGCTGGCGCGCCGGGCTCGCCGAGGGGCCGGTCACGATCCACGCCGATGCCGCCAACGCCCAGCATTACGAGCTGCCGACCGCCTTCTTCGAGCGCGTCTTGGGCCCGCGGCTCAAATACAGCGCCTGCCTGTGGCCCGAGGGCGTGACCACGCTCGCGGCGGCCGAAGAAGCGATGCTCGCGCTCACCGCCGAGCGCGCGGCGATCGAAGACGGCCAGCGGATCCTCGAGCTCGGCTGCGGCTGGGGTTCGCTCTGCCTGTACTTGGCCGAGCACTTCCCGTCGGCGCGGATCACGGCGCTCTCGAACTCGCGGACCCAGCGGGCGTTCATCGAGGGCCGAGCGCGTGATCGGGGGCTCGCCAACCTCGAGGTGGTGACCGCCGACATCGCCCGTTTCGACACGGCCGAACGCTTCGACCGGATCGTCTCGGTCGAGATGTTCGAGCACGTCCGCAACCATCGCGAGCTCTTCCGGCGGATCGGCCGCTGGCTCGTGCCGGGTGGCGCGCTCTTCGTCCACGTCTTCGCGCACCGGATCTACGCCTACCCGTTCGAGGACGAGGGCCCGGCAACCTGGATGGCGCGCCACTTCTTCACGGGCGGGCTCATGCCCTCGCTCGATCTCTTGCCCGAGGCGGCCCGGGGCCTGCTCGAGCTCGAGGAGAGCTGGAAGGTCGACGGCACGCACTATCAGAAGACGCTCGAAGCCTGGCTCGCCGCGCAGGATGCCGCGCGCGCCGAGCTCCTGCCGTTGTTCGCCGCGACCTACGGGGAAAAGGACGCCCGGCTCTGGTTCCAGCGCTGGCGGATCTTCTTCATGGCCTGCGCCGAGCTGTTCGGCTTCCGAGAGGGCTCCGAATGGCTCGTCGCCCATTACCGTTGGCGCGCCCCCGCCTGAGCGCCGCCGCGGATTGTCGAAGCCGCTCGCGCGCGGCAAGGCTCCTGCTCGCCACTCGGGGAGCCCAAAGCAGCCATGATCTCCTCCGACCCGCTCGTCGGCTTCGCACACGCGGCCTACCGCCTGGGCGAGCGCGCCCGCGCCCGTGCCCTGCCGCTGCGCTTCGTCGAGGTGCGCGACCGCGAGGGGCTCGAGGGCGTCATCGGTGAGCTCGAGGTGCTCGTGATCTCCGGCCTTTGGCGCGACGAGCTCTTGGAAAAGGCGCCCAAGCTCCGCTTCGTCCAGTCGATCAGCGCCGGGACCGACCAGTACGGCAAAGAGGCGCTCGCGGCCCGCGGCGTCCGCCTCGCGAGTGCCGCGGGCGTCAACGCGAACGCCGTGGCCGAGCACGCGATCGCGCTCCTCTTGGCCCTCACGCGGCTCGTGCCCGAGGCGGTGCGCAACCAGGACCGGCGCTTCTGGCGCGGGATGATCGGCGCGCTCGACCGGCGCGAGCAGGAGCTCGCCGGCAAGACCCTGCTGCTCGTCGGGCTCGGCCGGATCGGCGCGCGGATCGCGGCCCTCGCCGCGGCGCTCGGCATGCGGGTGGTGGCGGTCCGCCGCGACCCGGCGGCCGGCGCGGGGGGCGCCCACGAGGTCCACGGGCTCGACGCGCTCGACCGGCTGTTGCCCGCGGCCGACGTGCTCCTGCTCGCCTGCCCGCTCACCCCCGATACGGAGGACCTGATCGACGCGCGCCGGCTCGCGCTCCTCGAGCCCGGGGCGCTCTTCGTCAACGTCGCGCGCGGCCGCTGCGTGGTCGAAGAGGCGCTCCTCGAGGCCCTCGCCTCGGGCCGGCTCGCGGCGGCGGCGATCGACGTGGCGCGCGAGGAGCCGCTGCCGCCCGATTCGCCCCTTTGGGCCGCGCCCAACCTCCTGATCACGCCGCACACGGCGGGCGAGACCCGCTCTTACGAGGACCGGGTGCTCGATCTGTTGGTCGAGAACCTGGCGCGGCTGCGGCGCGGCGAGAGCACGCTCGTCAACGGGGTCGTCTGAGTCGCTCAGGCCGCTTTCGGCATCGCCGGCAGGGCCGCATCCAGCCCCCGCTCGAGCCGGTCGAAGAGCTGGTCGATCTCGTGCTCCTCGATGATCAGCGGCGGGCAGATGCCGATCACGTCGCCCGGCAGGGGTCGGACGATCAGCCCCTCCTCGAGGCAGCGCTGGACGATCTGTGCGGCGGCCTTGGCCTCTTGCGGGAACTGCTCCTTGGTCTTCTTGTCCTTGACGATCTCGAGCCCGCCCAGAAGGCCCACCCCGCGCGCCTCGCCCACGAGCGGGTGGGCCGCGAGGCGGATCAGCCGCTCCTGGAAGCGCGGGCTCACCCGCCGCACGTGGTCCAAAATCTTGTCGCTCTCGTAGATCCTCAGGGTCTCGAGGGCGACCGCCGCGGCCACGGGATGGCCGCTGTAGGTGTAGCCCATGCCAAGGGTGCCGAGCTTGGCCGATTGATCGGCGATGACCTCGTAGAACTCTTGGCTCATGAGTACCGCGGCGATCGGTACGTAGGCCGAGGAGAGCTGCTTGGCGCAGATCACGAGGTCGGGACGGATGCCGAAGGTGTCGCAGCCCCACATGTTGCCGGTCCGGCAGAAGCCGTTGATGACCTCGTCGGCGACGAAGAGGATGTCGTGCTTCTTCAAGATGGGCTGGATCTTCTCGAAATAGCCCTTGGGCGGGACCACCACGCCGCCCGCGCCCATCACCGGCTCGGCGAAGAAGGCGGCGATGGTCTCGGGCCCCAGCGCCCGGATCAGCGTGTCGAGCTCCTCCACGAGCCGGCTCGCGAAGACACCCTCGCTCTCACCCGGCAAGGCGTCGCGGTAGTGCGAGGGGCAGGTGAGGTGGAAGAAGCGGTCGGACATCGGCAAATCGAAGCCGGTCCGGGCATAGGCCAGCCCGGTCAGGTGGCCGCCCGCGAGCGTGATGCCGTGATAGGCACGCTTGCGCGCGAGGATCCGCTTCTTCTCGGGCTTGCCGCGGGCGTTGTTGTAGTACCAGATGAGCTTGATCGCGGTGTCGATCGCCTCGGAGCCGGAATTGACGAAGAAGGCCTTGGCGATCGGCTGCGGGGCGATCGAGACGAGCTTCTCGGCGAGCTCGATCACGGGCTCACTCGAGCGGTGGGCGAACACGTGGGTGTAGGGCAGCCGCTCCATCTGGCGGCGGGCCGCCTCGACGAGCCGCTTCTCGGAGAAGCCCAAGGACGCACACCAGAGCCCCGACAGGCCCTCGATGTAGGCCTTGCCGTCGTCGTCCCAGACCCAGATCCCCTCGCCGCGGGTGATGACGAGCGGGCCCTGCTGCTCGTGCGCGCGCAGATTGGTGTAGGGATGGACGACGTACGCCTTGTCGCGCGCCTGCAGCGAGTTCGGTGCCTGGCTCATGGAGCTCTCCTGCGGCCGGCCCCCGGCCCGAGGGAGCGGCTCTCGCCCGCGAGTGTAGGATCGCCCCCGCGACTCGTCCACGCGGCGCGGCGCGGGCCGGCTTGTCGGTCGTGTGGGAGAGGCTATCTGGGCTGTCGTGCGCGTGAATGGGTTCGACATGGTCGGGACGGGGGTTCTCGAGCGGCAAGCGGAACGGACAGGGGCGCGCAGCGGGCCGCTGCCTGCCGACCATCCGCCGATCGAGCCCTCGCGGATCGGCGTGCTGTTGTTGAACCTCGGCACGCCCGATGCGACCGATTACTGGTCGATGCGCCGCTATCTCTCGGAGTTCCTGTCGGATCGGCGGGTGATCGACTACCCGGCCTGGCTCTGGCAGCCGCTCCTGCAGCTCGTGATCTTGAGCAAGCGGCCCTTCTCCAAGGGCAAGGAGTACGAGGCGATCTGGAACAAGGAGCTGAACGAGAGCCCCTTGAAGACGGTGACCCGCAGCCAAGCCGCCAAGCTCGCCGCCCGGCTCGTGGGCAAGCGGCCGGAGATCCGGGTCGACTGGGCGATGCGCTACGGCAACCCGTCGATCGCAAGCGCGATCGACCGGCTCACGGCCCAGGGCTGCCGGCGCCTTTTGTTGATGGCGCTCTACCCGCAATACGCCGCCCCCACGACCGCCACCGCCTACGACAAGGCCTTCGAGGCCTTGAAGACGCTCAAGTGGCAGCCGGCAGTGCGAACGCTGCCGCCCTACCACGACCACCCGACCTACATCCGGCTCTTGGCCGAGAGCATCCGCCGCCACCTGGCCGGGCTCGACTTCGTCCCCGACCTGCTCTTGATGTCCTATCACGGGGTGCCGCGCCGGTTCCTCCTCGAAGGCGATCCCTACCATTGCCACTGCCAGAAGACCTCGCGGCTCGTGCGCGAGGCCTTGGGCTGGCCGCAAGACAAGGTCATGGTCGTGTTCCAATCGCGCTTCGGCCGCGAGGAGTGGTTGCAGCCTTACCTCGACGAGACCCTCGCCGCTCTCCCGGCCCGCGGGGTGAAGAAGATCGCGGTGATCTCGCCGGCCTTCGTCACCGACTGCCTGGAGACGCTCGAGGAGATCGCCGAGGCCGGTCGCGAGACCTTCCTCGAAGCGGGCGGTGAGAAGTTCACCTACATCCCCTGCCTCAACGATACGGACGAGCACATCGACTTCTTGGCCGAGCTCGCCACGGGCGAATTGCAGGGCTGGCTCGAGGCCTGAGGGGCGCGGCAGAACGTCGCGCTCGGGTTTGAAAGAACCCGTCTCCCGCGTTACGGGCCCGCAACTTCGACCGACAGACCGATCGATATGGGTCCGTCCGCCGGGTGAGGCGGCATGCATGGTTCCGGAGATACGAGGGCGGCCGGCGGGCTCTTCGCCGGCAACGCGCTCACGCTCGCGGCGATCGTCCTTTGGGCGAGCTCGTTCCTCGTCACCGATCGGCTCCTGCAGAGCTGGAACCCGGTCTGGCTCACGGTCGGCCGGATCTTGGGTGCCGGGCTCCTCCTCCTCGCCTTCTGCGCGCTCACCGGTCGGCTCGGCACGCTCCGGCCGAAATCCTGGTCGCGGCTCACCGGTGCGAGCGTACTCGGCTTCGGCATGGCCGGGCTTTGCATCGTGGTCGGGCAGCAATTCGCGGATCCCGTGACCACCGCGATCATCGTGACCACCGGCCCCTTGATCTCGGCGCTGTTGGGCATCCTCGAGGGCAGCGAGCGGCCGAGCGCGCACCTCTGGGCGGGCATCCTCATGGCGATGGCCGGCGGGGTGCTCGCGAGCCTCGCACCCGGCTCCTGGGTCCCCGCCCCGCGCGGCGGCGAGCTCCTCGTGCTGCTCTCGCAGGTCCTTTGGATCTGGTACTCGCGGATCTCGGCCGCGGGCCTGGGTGCGCTGGATGCGATCGCCAAGTCGACCCTCGGCCTCACGATCGGCGGGCTCTTCCTCTTGGCGGTGGCGGCGATCGGCACGCTTTCGGGGCTCGTCCCGCTCGAGATCGACACCCGGCCTCAAAGCCTCGCGCTCCTCGGCTGGCTCGCCGGCTTCTCGATCGCCGTGTCGGTCTCGCTCTGGCTCGCGGGCGTGCGGATCCTGGGGGCCACGATCGCCGCGATCCACACCAACCTCGCTCCCTTCTACGTGATGCTCATGGCCCTCCTGCTGCTCGGCACCGCCCCGCGGCTCGGCCAGATCCTGGGGGGTGCGCTCGTGGCGGGTGGTGCGGTACTCGCCCAGTGGCCGGCGATCCGCCGGGCGCTGCGCGCCGAGCCGCCTATCGCCTGAACGCCCCGCCGAGGACCCGCCTTGCTCGTCGCCCTCCTCGATGAGCGGACCGCGCGCGGCGAGCTCGACCTCGACCCGTCGCAGCGCGCGGCGGCCGAGCGGCTCGACGCGCTGGCCCGGGCGCTCGCGGGACCCCCGCCCGCTGCCCCCGCCGTGGGCCTGTTGGCCCGGCTCGTGGGCGGCAATGCCCGGCCGACCCCGGCCGCGCCGCGCGGGGTCTATCTCCACGGCCGGCCCGGCCGCGGCAAGTCGATGCTCGTCGACCTCCTCCTCGAGGCCGTGCCGATCGCCGCGAGCCGGCGGGTCCATTTCCAGCCCTTCATGCTCGAAGTGCACACCCGGCTCGCGGCCCTGCGGGCGGAGGCGCCGAAGGCGGATCCGATCGCCGCCCTCGTGGGCGAGATCGCCCGTGGCACCCGCCTCCTCTGCCTCGACGAGCTCGAGGTGCGGGACATCGCGGACGCGATGATCCTCGGCCGGCTGTTCCAGGGCCTGCTCGATTCGGGCGTGGCGATCGTCGCGACCTCGAACCTCGCACCCGAGCGGCTCTACGAGGGCGGGCTCAACCGCGAGCTCTTCCTGCCGACGATCCAACTCTTGCGCTCGCGCCTCGAGGTCGTGGCCCTCGACGGGCCGATCGACTACCGGCTGCGCCGGCTCGAGGGCCTGCCGCTCCATCTCGCACCGCTCGGCCCGGAGACCGACGCCGAGCTCGAGCGGATCGTGGCGGTGCTCGCCGACGGTCGGCCGTTCGGCCCCGAGACGCTGGATGTCGGCGGCCGGCCACTCTCCGTGCCGAAGGCGGCCGGCCCCGTAGCGGTCTTCGACTTCCTCGAGCTCTGCGCGCGGCCGCTCGGGCCCGCCGACTATCTGGCACTCACCGAGCGGTTCGGCGTGATCGTGCTGCGCGGTGTGCCGCTCCTGACGCCCGATCGGCGCAACGAGGCGCGCCGGTTCGTCACCCTGGTCGATGCGCTCTACGAGCGGAAGGTGATCCTCCTCACGAGTGCGGCGGCCGAGCCCGAAGCGCTCTACCCCGAGGGCGAGGGGGCCTTCGAGTTCCGCCGCACGGTGAGCCGGCTGCGCGAGATGCGGAGCCGCGACTGGCTCGAGCGCTGCCGGGCCCGCCGGCCCGACGACCTGCCCGCGAGCTTCACCGCCTTCGCGCTCACCTCCGACCTCTCCTGAGCTCGGGCATCCCCGCTTATGCCGGAGGCGCGAGGGCCGCCCGCGCCGGCCGCGCCCGAGCTAAGCTTCGGGCATGCGCGTGCCCCGGCCCCGCCCGATCCGGCTCGCCCTCGCCCTGCCGCTCCTCGCGGCGGCGGTGCCGGCGACCGCCCAGCAGCCGCCGGCCTGCCGGCCCGAGACCGCCGGCATCGTCACCTGCATGGCCGGGCGGCTGTGCGCCTGCCGGTTCGAGCGGGCGGGCCGGATGACGGGAACGCCGGCCGGCTGGCGCTGGGACTGCGGGATCCTCCGACCGGACTGCGGCGGCTGGCCCGACAC
>JAILZQ010000091.1 GCA_023512415.1 Geminicoccaceae bacterium
AGCTGCACGCCCAGCTCATGGGGGGCGAGGCCGAGCTGGAGACGAC
The DNA here is from genome assembly GCA_023512415.1 of Geminicoccaceae bacterium. GTDB lineage: Bacteria > Pseudomonadota > Alphaproteobacteria > Geminicoccales > Geminicoccaceae > JANXAZ01. Next base: position 47 of record JAILZQ010000091.1, read on the forward strand.
CCGACAGATCCTCGAGGGCGAGACCCGCTTCCTGCAGGAGGCGATCGCTCGGCTGCAGCAGGAGCTCGCCGCGGCGACCGCCGCGCGCGAGGAAGCCACGGCCCGCGGCGAGGCGCTCGCCCGTGACTTGCAGACCAGCCGCGCCGAAGCGGAACGCCGGCTCACGGAGCTGCGCGCCGAAGCGGACCGGCAACTCGCGGAAGCCCGGAGCGAGGCGGAGCGAGCCCGAGCCGAGGCCGCGCAGAAGCTCGCGGAGGCCGAGCGGCAACTGACGGACGCCCGAGCGGCGGCGGCCCGGGATGCGGCCGAACGCGACCGGCGGCTGGCCGAGCTCGAGAGTCGGCTCGTGCGGGCCGAGGAGGCTTTGGCCGAACGGACCCGGGAGCGCGATTCCCTGGCCCAACGCGCCCAGCTCTTCGCCCACGAGCTCAAGGATCTGCGCGAGACACTCCAGGCCGAGCGGCTGGCTCGTGAAGAACGCCTCGCCGAGCTGCACGCCCAGCTCATGGGGGGCGAGGCCGAGCTGGAGACGACCCGACAGATCCTCGAGGGCGAGACCCGCTTCTTGCAGGAGGCGATCGCCCGCCTGCAGCGAGAGCTGGCCACGGCGACCGCGGCGCAGGCGGAGGCCGCCGCACGGGCCGAGGCCCTGGCTCGCGAGCTCGAGGCCGCACGCGCCGAAGCGGAACGGCAACGCGCCGAGCTGCGCGTGGCACTCGAGCAGCAGAGCGCCGCTGCGGCACAGGAGCTCGCGAGCCTTCGCAGCGAGGTCGAGCGACTGGCGAAAGCGCGCGCCGAGGCCGAACAGCAACTCTCCACGCTCGCAGCGGACGCGGAACGGCGGGTCGCGACACTCCAGGCGGAGCGGCGCGAGGCCGAGTCGCGGGCCGCCGCGCTCGAGGCCCGGCTCCTCGTGGCCGAGCGCGAGCGGAGCCGCCTCGAGGCCGAGCTCGCCGAGACCCGCGCCGCCTTGGGCGACGCCGTCGACCGGCTGCGCCGGCTCGAGCTCGACGCGCTCAAGCTCGAAAGCCGGCCCACGGGGCCGCTCGCGGCCACGCCGCGCGAGGACGGTGCAGTGGGCCGGATCCTGCTCGAGGGTGTCGTGCCGTTCGGCCTCGGCCGCGCCGACCTCGGGCCGCTCGGCGAGCGGGCGTTGGCCCGTCTCCTGAGCGAGCTGCGGGCAGCCTTGGAGAGCCGGGCCGACGCGGCCTGGTGGATCGAGGTCGAGGGTCGGACCGACGCCCGGCCCGTCGCCCGCGCCAACTTCGAGTCGAACGAGAGCCTGGCGGCGGCCCGCGCCACCGCCGTCGCCGACCGGCTGGTCGCGCAGGGCGTGCCGCGCGAGCGGTTGCGGCTCCTGAGCCGTCCCGGCGATCGGCCGGGCGGCGGCGACGAGCGGGCGGTGGTGATCCGGCTCGTCGAGCGCTGAGACAGGCCGGCCGCGCCTCCGAGCCCCGACGCCGATCGTCCATCAGGCGGCGCGGTCGAGCCCGAACTGCAGGCTCGCGAGTCGGGCGTAGAGGCCGCCCCGGCTCACGAGCTCGTCGTGGCGCCCCTGGTCGACGACCCGGCCCTCGTCGAGCACGACGATCCGATCGGCCTTGCGCACGGTCGCGAGCCGATGCGCCACGACGAGGCAGCTGCGGCCCCGCCGCAGTCGCTCGAGGGCGTCTTGGACGAGCCGCTCGCTCTCGGCATCCAGCGAGCTCGTCGCCTCGTCGAGGAGCAGCAGCTCGGGATCGCAAAGAAGCGCCCGGGCGATCGCGATCCGCTGCCGCTGGCCGCCCGAGAGCCGCACCCCCTTCTCGCCCAGGAAAGTCGCGAAGCCCTGCGGCAAGGCTTCGACGAAGTCGAGCGCGGCGGCCGCTTCGGCTGCGGCGCGGATCTCGGCCTCGCTCGCCTCGGGCCGACCGAAGGCGATGTTGGTGCGGGCATCGGCCGAGAAGATCACCGGGTCTTGCGGCACGAGCCCGATCCGGCGGCGCAGCTCGCCCGGGTCGAGCTCGCGGAGGTCGACCCCGTCGAAGCTCACCCGCCCCGCGTCCGGGTCGTAGAAGCGCAGGGCGAGCTGGAGCACGCTGGTCTTGCCGGCACCCGAAGGCCCCACGAGTGCCACCGTCTCGCCGGGCCGGACCTCGAGATCGAAGTCGAGGAGTACGGGCCGATCGGGTCGCGCCGGGTAGGCGAAGGTCACACCCTCGAAGCGGAGCACGCCGCGGCCGCGGGCCGGCAGCCGGACCGGCCGCTCGGGCGCGCGGATCCGGGGCTCGGTCTCGAGGAGTTCGACCAGGCGTTCGGTGGCCCCGGCCGCCCGCTGCAGATCGCCCACGATCTCGGAGAGCCCGCCCACCGCACTCGCCACCACCGTAGCGTAGAAGACGAAGGCGGCGAGCTCGCCCCCGGTGATCCGCCCGGCGAGCACGTCTCGGCCGCCGATCCAGAGCACGACGACGATCGCGCCGAAGACCAGGCAGATGACGATGGCGCCGAGGAGCGCCCGGGCGAAGGCGTAGCGCGAGGCGGCGGCGAAGGCCGCTTCGGCCAGTTGCGCGACGCGGGCCGCGACCGTGGCCTCTTGGGCGAAGGCCTGGACGATCCGCACGGCGTTCAAATTCTCCTCGGTCGTCGCGCCGAGGTCGGCGACCCGGTCCTGGGCTGCGCGCGAGAGCCGACGCACCCGCCGGCCGATCACGACGATCGGCAGGATCACGAGCGGGACCACGAGCAGCACGAGGCCGGTGAGCTTGGGGTTCGTGACGAACAGCAACACCATCCCGCCGAGCAGCAACAACAGGTTGCGCAGCGCCTGGGTGACCGAGGCGCCGATCACGGTCTGGACCACCGCGGTGTCGGTGGTGAGCCGGGAGAGCACCTCGCCGGTCCGCGTGATCTCGAAGAAACCGGACTCGAGCCGGATCACGTGGGCGAAGAGGTCGCGCCGGAGATCGGCCACCACCCGCTCACCGAGCCGGGTAACGAGCCAGGAGCGGAAGAAGGTCGCGACCGCCAGCACGACGACCACGATCAAGACCGCCTCGAGGGCGTGGTCGAGCGCCGCGGGGCGGCCCCCGGCGAAGCCCCCGTCGATCAAGAAGCGCAGGCCGATCCCGAGCGAGAGGACCGAGGCGGCCGCCACGACGAGGGCCACGAAGGTGGCGAGGATCGTGCCGCGATAGGGTGCGAGATAGCGGGCGAGCGAGCGCAACCGTCGCAGATCCCGACCCCGCTCGCGCCCCTCGGCGAGCTGGGCGAGGCTGCGGGATCCGTGCTGCATGGTGGGCTCCGCTGTCCGGGCCGGTCGGCCGCGACGACGCGCAACAAACGTTCCGCGCCCGGCTTGCGCCCGGCACGCCGCCGCCCTATATAGCGGCGCCGCGCGCGGAGGGAAGCAGCGTGAAGCCCGACATCCACCCGGACTACCACGAGATCACCGTCGTGATGACCGACGGGACGACCTTCAAGACGCGGTCGACCTGGGGCAAGCCGGGCGACACCATGACGCTCGACGTCGATCCCAAGTCGCACCCGGCCTGGACCGGAGGCCAGATGCAGGTGATCGAGCGCGGCCAGGTCGAGAAGTTCAACCGCCGCTTCCAGAGCTTCCGTCGCAAGAAGTGAGGCTCGCGCGAGCGGCCCCCGGCTGATCCAGGAGCGGCGACGATGAAGGTCCGCAACTCGCTCAAGACCGCCAAGACCCGGCACAAGGACTGCCGCCTCGTCCGGCGCAAGGGCCGGGTCTACGTCATCAACAAGACGAACCCGCGCTTCAAGGCGCGGCAGGGCTGAGCGGCTGGCCGGCCGCACGCCGACCCTGCGCAGCGGCCGGACTGCGAGCCGGCGCGGCTCGTCCGGAAAGGAGCCGAGCACCGGTCAGGTCCAATCGCTCGAGCGGGCGTTGCGGCTGTTGAAGGCGCTGGCCGCCACGAGCGACGGGATGACCCTTTCCGAGCTCGCGCTCGTCGTGGGCCTGCCGGTCTCGACCACGCATCGCCTCCTCACCACGCTCGAGTCCGAGCGCTTCGTCCGGCTCGATCCGGCCGAAGGCCATTGGCAGATCGGGGTCGAAGCGTTCCGGGTGGGCAACGCCTTCGCGCGGATCCGCGATCTCGCGGCGATCGCCCGGCCCCATCTGCGCCGGCTCATGGAAGAGACCGGCGAAACCGCCAACCTCTACCTCGCGGTCGACGGCGAGGCCGTCTGCATGGCCCAGGTCGAGTGCCGCCAGACGATGCGGGCGATCGCCCGACCGGGCGGCCGCGTGCCGATGCACGCCTCGGGTGTCGGCAAGGCGATCCTGGCCGGTCTCGAGCCCGAGGAGGTGCAGGCGGTGTTGCGCCGCCACGGCCTGCCGCGGCTCACCGAGCGGACGATCGACACCCCACGGCGGCTCGAAGCGGCGCTCGCCGAGATCCGCAGCCGCGGCTGGGCGCTCGACGACGAGGAGAACGCGCTCGGGCTGCGCTGCGTGGCCGCGGCGATCCTCGACGAGCACGGCCGGCCGCAGGCTGCGGTCTCGGTTTCCGGCCCGAGCGTGCGGTTGCCCGACGAGCGGCTCGCCGAGCTCGCCGCGGCGGTCCGCCGCACCGCCCGCGAGCTGACCCGCGCGATCGGCGGGGCGGAGCCCGACCGGACCGCTCCGGAAAGCTGAATCACGCTCTTCTTCATAGAGTTATCTCGTGCTTTCCGTATCGCGGAAAGCTGTCTCGCAGGCATTGCGCGAGGCTCTCCGTGCCAACATGTCCGGTGTTGGGAAGCGGGGAGCACGATCATGGCGCGCATGACGGCGGCGGAAGCGGCGATCAGGGTCCTGGAGAAGGAGGGGGTGCGGGTCGCCTTCGGCGTGCCCGGTGCGGCGATCAACCCGGTCTATGCGGCGATACGCAAGCGCGGCTCGATCCGCCACATCCTCGCCCGGCACGTCGAGGGCGCGTCGCACATGGCCGACGGCTACAGCCGCGCCAAGGCCGGCAACATCGGCGTGTGCATCGGCACCTCGGGTCCGGCCGGCACCGACATGATCACCGGCCTCTACACCGCGCAGGCCGATTCGATCCCGATCCTCTGCATCACCGGTCAAGCGCCGCGCGCCAAGCTCCACAAGGAGGACTTCCAGGCGGTCGACATCGAGTCGATCGCCAAGCCGGTGACCAAATGGGCGGTCACGGTGCGCGAGCCAGGCCTCGTGCCGCGGGTGTTCCAGCAGGCCTTCCACGTGATGCGCTCGGGGCGCCCCGGGCCGGTCCTGGTCGACCTGCCGGTCGACGTGCAGACCGCCGAGATCGAGTTCGACGACGAGACCTACGAGCCCTTGCCGGTCTACAAGCCGCGGGCCACGCGCAAGCAGATCGAAAAGGCGATGGCCATGCTGGTCGCGGCCGAGCGGCCGGTGATCGTGGCGGGCGGCGGGATCGTCAACGCCGACGCCTGCGAGCTCTTGGTCCGCTTCGCCGAGCTCACCGGGGTGCCGGTGATCCCGACCTTGATGGGCTGTGGGGCGATCCCCGACGACCACCCGCTCATGGCCGGCATGGTCGGCCTGCAGACCAGCCACCGCTACGGCAACGCCAACTTCCTCCGCTCCGACTTCGTGCTCGGCATCGGCAATCGCTGGGCCAACCGGCACACCGGCTCGATCGAGGTCTACACCAAGGGCCGCCGCTTCGTGCACGTGGACATCGAGCCGACCCAGATCGGGCGGGTCTTCAACCCCGATTACGGGATCGTCTCGGACGCCAAAGCCGCGCTCGAGCTGTTCTGCGCGGTCGCCGAGGAGATGCGGGCGGCCGGCAGCTTGCCGGATCGAAGCGCCTGGGCGGCCGAGTGCCTCGACCGCAAACGCCGGATGCGGCGCAAGACCCACTTCGATCAGGTGCCCTTGAAGCCGCAGCGGGTCTACCAAGAGATGAACGAAGCGCTCGGCCGCGACGTCACTTACGTCACGACGATCGGCCTCTCGCAAATCGCCGGCGCCCAGTTCCTCGGGGTCTACGCGCCGCGCCGCTGGATCAATTGCGGCCAGGCCGGACCCTTGGGCTGGACCCTGCCCGCGGCCCTCGGGGTCCGCGCCGCCGACCCGGATGCGAAGATCGTCGGGCTCGCCGGCGACTACGACTTCCAATTCCTGATCGAGGAGCTCGCGGTCGGCGCGCAGTACAAGCTGCCCTTCCTCCAGGTCGTGATCAACAATTCCTATCTCGGGCTCATCCGCCAAGCGCAGCGCGCCTTCGAGATGGACTACGAGGTCTCCTTGGCCTTCGAAAACATCAACGCCGAGAAGCTCGGCAGCGATCCGGTCGCGGGCTACGGCGTCGATCACGTCGCGGCGGCCGAGGCCCTGGGGTGCAAGGGCATCCGCGTGACCTCGCCGAACCAGTTCAAGGAAGCGTTCGCCGAGGCCGAGCGGCTCATGGCCGAGCACCGGGTGCCGGTCGTCCTCGAGTTCATCGTCGAGCGGGTGACCAACATCGCGATGGGCCCGGAGATCGACAAGATCACCGAGTTCGAGGAGGTCCTCGACCTCGAGCCCGAGGCCGAGGCGAGCACGCGTCCGCCCGTGCCCGCCTGACCCTCTTCCGGGCGCGTTGCATCGCGCCCGCGGGCGTGGAACGATGCGCGGGTACCGGCAGGGAGGAACGGGTGCTCGCGGGCGAAGCCGAGGCGCTGTTGCGCGCGATGTTCGAGGCCGCGGTTCGCGCCGCCGACCCCGAACGGGTGGTGTCCGCCTTCCTGCCCGACCCGCCCGCCGGGCGCACCGTCGTCGTGGGCGCCGGCAAGGCCTCGGCCGCCATGGCGCGGGCGCTCGAGCGGCACTGGCCGGGCCCCCTCGAGGGCGTGGTCGTCACCCGCTACGGCCATGCCGTGCCCTGCGAGCGGATCCGCATCCTCGAGGCCGCCCATCCGGTGCCGGACGCCAACAGCGAGGCGGCCGCCCGGGCGATTCTCGAAGCGGTCCGCGGGCTCGGGCCCGACGATCTGGTGATCGCCTTGATCTCGGGCGGCGGCTCGGCACTGATGGCGCTGCCGGCATCGGGCCTGACCCTCGCCGACAAGCAGGCCGTCAACCGGGCACTCCTGCGCTCGGGTGCCGACATCGGCGAGATGAACTGCGTGCGGAAGCACCTCTCGGCGATCAAAGGCGGTCGGCTCGCGGCGGCGGCCTTCCCGGCCCGGGTCGTGACGCTCGCGATCTCCGACGTGCCGGGGGACGATCCGGCGGTGATCGCCTCGGGTCCGACCGTGCCGGATCCCACGACCTTCGCCGAAGCCCGCTCGATCCTCGTCAAGTACGGTATCGCCGAGCCGGCTGCGGTGATCGCCCATCTGGCCCGCGGCGAGGAGGAGACGCCCAAGCCCGGCGACCTCCGTCTCGCGCGCACCGAGTTCCGGCTCGTTGCTACACCCCAGCGCTCGCTCGAGGCCGCCGGGGAGGTCGCCGAGCGGGCCGGCATCCGCCCGGTGATCCTGAGCGACGCGATCGAGGGCGAGGCTCGCGAGGTGGCCAAGGTGATGGCCGCGATCGCCCGGCAGGTCCGCCGCCGCGGTCAGCCCGCACGGCCGCCCTGCGTCCTGCTCTCGGGTGGCGAGACCACGGTCACGGTCCGCGGCGACGGCAAGGGCGGCCGCAACGTCGAGTTCCTCCTGGCCCTCGCCGTGGCCCTGCGCGGCGAGCCCGGGATCTTCGCCGTGGCCGGCGACACCGACGGGATCGACGGCGCCGAGGAGGTGGCGGGGGCGATCCTGCGCCCGGACAGTCTCGAGCGGGCAGCACGGCTCGGCCTCGACGCCAAGGCGATGCTCGCCCGCAACGACGCGCATCCTTTCTTCGCCGCCCTCGGCGACCAGCTCGTGACCGGCCCCACGCTCACCAACGTCAACGATTTCCGCGCGGTCCTCGTGGCCGAGGCCGCCAGTTGAGCGCCGCCCCGTGGCCTTCGGGAGCTTCACCTCGCACCTCGCCCGCCAGCTGCCCGCGGCGCTCTTCGTGAGCGACGATCGCGGCCAGAGCTGGGGGCTGGTCGAACCCTTTTGGGAGCGGCCCGAAAAGAAGGGCCGGATGGGCGGCTACGATCAGCCGGGCCTGTACTCCACCCTGGTCGATCCGCGCGACTCGCGAAAGCTCACGGTCGCCATCTCGACGGGCGGCATCCGGCGGAGCACCGACGGGGGTGGCAGCTGGTCGCTCGGCGGGGCCGGCCTCCGCCAGGAGCACCTGCCGCCCGAGTTGACCTTCGATCCGGGCTTCCGGGACCCGCATCGCCTCGCCGCCTGCGCCGCCGCACCCGATGTCGTCGGGTGCCACCACCACAACGGGATCTTCCGCTCGACCGGCGCGGCCGCCAGCTTCACCGAGATCGAGGGGGTGGAACCGGCCGTCTTCGGCTTCGCGGTCGCCGTCCACCCCGTGGACCCACAGACCGCCTGGTTCGTCCCGGCGATCCGAGACGAGCGGCGCGTGCCGGTCGACGGCCGGCTCGTCGTCACCCGGACCCGCGACGGCGGGCGGCGCTTCGAGGCCCTGGGCCGGGGCTTGCCCGAGTGCCACTGCTTCGACCTCGTCTACCGCCACGCCCCCGACGTCGACGCCACGGGCGAGCATCTCGCCATGGGCTCGACCACGGGCCATCTCTGGGTCGGCCACCACGGCGGGACGAGTTGGCGGCTCGCGGCCGGCCACCTCGCGCCGATCGCCGCGGTCCGCTTCCTCCCGTCTCGAGTCTTCCGCTTCCTCCCGTCTCGAGTCTGAGGTCGTCCGATGACCGGCATCGCCTTCCCCGCCCCCGACCCCGCGATCCTCGCGCGCAAGCGGGAGATCGTGGCCGCCCTGCGCCGGCTCGTGGCCGCCCCCGAAGCGGTGATCGACGATCCGGTCGAACTCGCCCCCTACGAGACGGACGCGTTCACGGCCTACCGGCGCGTCCCCCTCGCGGTCGTCCTGCCCGGCTCCACCGAGGAGGTGAGCCGGGTGCTGGCCTACCTCGCCCGCGAGCGGGTCCCGGTCGTGCCGCGCGGGGCCGGCACCTCGCTCGCGGGCGGCGCCATCCCGCTCGAGGACGCGGTCGTCGTGGGCGTGGCGCGGATGAACCGGGTCCTCGCGATCGATCCCGCCAACCGGACCGCACGCGTCGAGGCCGGGATCACCAACCTCGCGATCACCCAAGCCGCGGCCGAGCACGGCTTCTTCTACGCCCCCGACCCGTCCTCGCAGCTCGCCTGCACGCTCGCCGGCAACATCGCCATGAACTCGGGCGGCGCCCACTGCCTGAAGTACGGGGTGACGAGCAACAATCTCTTGGGTGTCACGCTGGTCCTCACCGACGGCTCGGTGGTCGAGCTCGGTGGCGAGGCGCTCGACGCCCCGGGCTACGACCTCGTGGGCCTGGTCTGCGGCAGCGAGGGCCAGCTCGGCATCGTGACCGAGGCGGTCGTCCGGATCCTACCGCAGCCCGAAGGTGCCCGGCCCGTGCTCTTGGCCTTTGCCAGTTCGGAAGCGGCGGGGGCGTGCGTCGCCGACATCATCGGCGCGGGCATCGTCCCGGTCGCGATCGAGTTCATGGACAATCCGGCGATCCGCATCTGCGAGGCTTTCGCGAAAGCCGGCTATCCCACGGACGCCGCGGCGATGCTCATCGTCGAGGTCGAGGGCTCGGATGCCGAGATCACCGCCGAGCTCTTCCGGATCGTGGCGATCGCCCGGCGCCACGGCGTGACCGCCGTCAAGGAGAGCCGCTCGGCGACCGAAACGGCGCAGATCTGGAAGGGCCGCAAATCGGCCTTCGGCGCCACCGGGCGGATCGCCGACTACATCTGCATGGACGGCACGATCCCCACGGGCCGCCTGCCCGAGGTCCTGCGTCGGATGGACGCGATCGTCCGGGGTTACGGGCTGCGGGTCGCCAACGTCTTCCACGCGGGCGACGGCAATCTGCACCCCTTGATCCTCTACGACGTCAACGATCCCGAGCAGGCCGCCAAGGCCGAGGCGGCCGGCGCCGACATCTTGAAGCTCTGCGTGGAGGTCGGCGGCTGCCTCACCGGCGAACACGGGGTCGGCATCGAGAAGCGCGACCTCATGCGCCACCAGTTCACCGAGGCCGAGCTCGCGCTCCAGGCGGCCGTCCGGCGGGTCTTCGACCCGGCCGAGATCCTCAACCCCGGCAAGGTCTTCCCACTCGACCTCGAGAAGGCGGCATGAGGCTCGAGCCGGCGAGCGAGGCGGAAGCGGCCACGCTGGTCCGCGCCCTCGCGCGCGATCGCACGCCCACCCGCATCGAGGGGGGCGCCACCCGGCAGGCGGTCGGCCGGCCGATCCAGACGGCGGCCACCCTCTCGAGCCGGAAGCTCGCCGGCATCACGCTCTACGAGCCGGCCGAGATGGTGGTCGCCGCGCGGACGGGCACCCCGCTCGCCGAGCTCGAGGCCGCGCTCGCCGCGAAGGGCCAGATGCTCCCCTTCGAGCCGCCCGATCACCGTGTGCTCCTCGGCAGCGCGGGCGAGCCCACGGTCGGCGGCGTGGTGGCGGGCAATCTCTCGGGCCCGCGTCGCCTCGCCGCCGGGGCCTGCCGCGATGCCCTGATCGGCCTACGCTTCGTCGATGGCCGGGGCGAACTCCTGCGGACCGGCGGCCGGGTCATGAAGAACGTCACCGGGCTCGACCTCGGCAAGCTCCTGTGCGGCTCCTGGGGCACCCTCGCCTTTCTCACCGAGGCCACGTTCAAGGTCCTCCCCCGACCCGAGGCCGAGCTCACCCTGCTCTTCGAGGGTCTCCCCGACGACCGGGCCGTCGCACTCCTTTGCGCGGCGATGGGCACTCCCTTCGGCCCGAGCGGGGCCGCGCATCTGCCGGCCGGGGTCGGTGCGCCGCGCGCCCGGACCGTCCTGCGGCTCGAGGGCTTTGCCGAATCGATCCGCTACCGCGCCGACCGGCTCGCCGACCGGTTCGCGGAGCACGCTCGGGCGGAGCGCATCGAGGGCGAGGCGAGCGCTGCGCTCTGGCGGGCGATCCGCGACGTCGAGCCGCTCGCCGAGCCGCACGGGCGGGCCGTCTGGCGCCTCTCGCTCCCGCCGAAGCGGGGTGCGGAGGCCGCAGCGGCGATCCGCGCCGAGCGGGCCTGCAACGTCCTCTACGACTGGTCGGGTGGGCTCGTCTGGCTCGCGACCGACGAAGACGAGGACGCCGGCTGTGCCCCGATCCGGGCGATCGCCCGGCGGTTCGGCGGCCATGCGCTGCTCCTGCGCGGCTCGCGCGAGCTCCGCGCCCGGATCGCTCCGTTCCACCCCGTGGCCGACCGGGTGCGGGCCCTCGAGGCCGAGATCGCGAAGACCTTCGATCCGTTCGGCCTGTTCGATCCGGGCCTTCGCGCAGCGGGGACCTGAGACCCTTGCAGACGAGCTTCCGCCCCGATCTCCTCGAGAACCCGGAGATCCGCGACAGCGAGCGGATCGTCCGCACCTGCGTCCATTGCGGCTTCTGCACCGCCACCTGCCCGACCTACGTGCTCCTCGGCGACGAGCTCGACAGTCCGCGCGGCCGCATCTATTTGATGAAAAAGATGCTCGAGGAAGGTCGGCCGGCCGACGAGCGGACCGTTCGGCACATCGACCGCTGTCTTTCTTGTCTATCCTGTATGACGACATGCCCCTCGGGCGTGCACTACATGCACCTCGTCGACCACGCCCGCGCCTGGATCGAGCGGACCTACAGGCGCCCCCTCCCCGATCGGGCGATGCGGGCGGTGCTCGCGAGCGTGTTGCCCCGGCCGGGCCTCTTCCGCCTGGCACTACTGGCAGCCGCCCTCGCTCGCCCGGCCCGCCACCTCCTGCCGCGTTCGGGTCCCCTGGGCCGCGCCCGGGCGATGCTCGAGCTCGCGCCGCGGACCGGGCCGGCGCCGCCCTCGCCGATCGAACAGCCGCAGATCTTCCCGGCCCAGGGCCCACGGCGCGCCCGGGTCGCCTATCTCCTGGGCTGCGCTCAGCCCGTGCTCCTCCCCGAGATCGGGGAGGCCACGATCCGCCTCCTGACCCGCATGGGCGTCGAGGTCGTGGTCGCGAAGGGTGCCGGCTGTTGCGGGGCACTGACCCACCACATGGGCAAGGAGGCCCCGGCGCTCCGTGCGGCGCGGGCCAACATCGAGGCGTGGCTCGCGCTCGAGCGCTCGGGCCCGCTCGATGCCGTGGTGATCGACGCATCCGGCTGCGGCACGACCGTCAAGGACTATGGTTGGATGTTCCGCCACGATCCGGCGATGGCCGAGAAGGCCGCGCGCGTCGCGGCCCTCGCCCTCGACGTGAGCGAGCTGATCGACCGGCTCGGCCTGCCGCCCGCCTCCCGCGATCTCGACCTCGAGCTCGTCTATCACTCGGCCTGCTCCATGCAGCACGGCCAGAAGCTCGGCGATCTGCCGAAGCGCCTCTTGGCCGCCGCCGGCTTCACGGTCCGCGAGCCCAAGGAGAGCCATCTCTGCTGCGGCTCGGCCGGGACCTACAACATCCTCCAGCCGGAAATCGCCGCCCGGCTCGCGGCGCGCAAAGCGCGCAACCTGGAGCGCACCCGAGCTCGGGTGGTGGCGACCGGCAACATCGGCTGCATCACCCAGCTGCGTTCCGCGACGCGGCTGCCGGTCGTGCACACGGTCCAGCTGCTGGATTGGGCCACCGGTGGGCCCGTGCCGGCGCCGCTCGCCGGGCTCGTGGGAGAGGCGGCGTGAACCCCGAACTCGCCGCCTGGGCCTCGCTGGTCTTCGAGTTCACCTTGATCTTCGCGCTGCCGCTCGCCTTCGCCGTCCGCGAGCTCCTGCTGTTGCGTCGCGAGGACCGGCTGCGCGCCCGGGGCCTCGTCCCACCCGAGCCGGCCTGGTACCGGATCGCGATCGCCCAACAGCGGCGGCTCGCCGAGCGTCGCCGGCAGCAATCCGCCGGGGGCCGGCCGCCGGGCCCCGGATGACCCTTCGGCCCCCCTTGCGGTGGCCTCGCCGGCATGCTCTGATGATCGAACACCTCGGGAGCCGACGATGTCCCGTTTCGCGCGCCGAATCTTCCTCGCCTCGACTCTCGCGGTCCCGGCCCTGCTCCGGCCCGGGCCGAGCCGTGCCGCGAGCAAGCACGAGATCGACGCCAAGGTCGACCTCGCCCTGAAGCACCTGCTCGGCTCCAACGCCGCGGCCAAAGCGCTGGCCGAGTCGGCGGTCGCGGTCCTGGTCTTCCCGGACATCGTCAAGGGTGGGCTCATCGTCGGCGGCCAGTACGGTGAGGGGGCGCTCGTCAAGGGTGGCCGACCGGTCGCCTACTACAACACGGTCGCCGCCTCCTACGGCCTGCAGATCGGCGTGCAGAGCTTCGGCTACGCGCTCTTCTTCATGAACGACAAGGCGCTCGCCTATCTCGACAAGAGCGAGGGCTGGGAGGTCGGCGTCGGACCCACGATCACCATCCTCGATGCCGGCAAGGCGGCCAATTTCTCGACCACGACGGCGAACGACGACATCTACGCCTTCTTCTTCGACCCGAAGGGGCTGATGGCCGGCATCGGCATCCAGGGCAGCAAGATCACCCGGATCACGCCCGGCTGAGCGCACCGGCCCGCGGTGATCGGCTGGCCGCGGACGGCCGTAACTGATTCGGTAGCGCGTCGACCGGGGAGGGAGGGCATGTCCGAGGGCACCGCGTTCCTGCTGCTCAAGGGTTGGCTCACCGTCTCGGTGCTCGCCTTCGCGCTCAACGAACTCCGGATCCTGCGCCGCGACGCGCGGGCGGCGTCCAAGCCCGCTGGCCATCCGACGCGGCGGGAGAGGGCCGTGCGCCCGGCGGTAAGGGTAAAGGCCGAGATCGCGCCGGGGATGACCGGCACGGGGTACTCCATCATGGGCGTGACCCTGGTGATGTTCCTTTTCGGCATGGTGAAAGGGCATTACACCGGGTCCAGCGCGGTGCGCGGCGGCTTTCAAACCGCGTTGGTAGGGGGATTGGCCGCCGGTGCCGCCTTCTTCTTGGCACGCGCGGTGGCATAGCCACTATGCCGCTCACCCTGCGGGATGCTGCCGCAGCCCGGCGGCATCTCCGGCCACCACGCCTTGCGCTATCCACTCGGCAATTTGTGCCGACCCGTAGCCTTGTTCCAACAGGATGGTCACCGTATCTTGCCCTAAGAGCGGCGGAGCGCAGCGTGGCTCGGCTTTCGCTTCGGCAAAGCGCCAGGGAAGGCGCACCTGGGGAAGTGGCCCGAGCCGGGCATGGGCCACGTGGGTGACCGCCCCCATGACGACCCCGCCGA
>JAILZQ010000092.1 GCA_023512415.1 Geminicoccaceae bacterium
TCGCTGCTCTACGTGTTGGGTGCCGAGCTCGACTTCGTCGACGATCTCACGGGCTCCTACTTCAAGGTCGCGAACCCGAACGCCTCGAGCTCCTGCGGCTGCGGCGCGAGCTTTTCCGTCTGAGCGGCGGCCGGCAGGCGGCGCGCCTCGCGGCAGGGTCGCAGGCGGCCATCGCGGGACGGCGGACGCGTCTCAAGCACTGCCGATCAAGATCCCCGACAAGAAGACCAGGAACCCGCCCACCACGATCTGGAAGGCGGCCTGCAGGAAGGGCGTGTCCATGTACCGGGCGCGGACCCAGGCGATCGCCCAGAGCTCGAACAGGACGATGATCACCGCGAGCGTGGTCGCGATCCAGAAGTCCGGGATGAGGTAGGGCAGGGTGTGGCCGAGGCCGCCGAGCGTGGTCATGCCGCCGCAGACCCAGCCGCGGACCCAGGGGTGGCCGCGCCCGGTCAAGGCGCCGTCGTCGGAGAGGGCCTCGGCGAAGCCCATCGAGATCCCGGCCCCGACCGAGGCGGCGGTGCCGACCAGGAAGGTCTCCCAGGAGCTGCCGGTGGCCATCGCCGCGGCGAAGAGCGGGGCGAGCGTGCTGACCGAGCCGTCCATGAGCCCGGCGAGCCCGGGCTGGACGAACTGCAGCACGAAGCGCCGACGGGCCTCCTCCTCTTCGCGTTTGCCGACCTCACCCGCCACGTGCTCGGCCTCCAGCCGCTCGGCGGTGGCGACGTGCCGCTGTTCGGTCTCGGCGAGGTCGATCAAGAGCTTCCTGATGCTCGCATCGGTGACGTGCTGGGCGGCTTTGCGGTAGAAGTTGCCGGTCTCCTCCTCGATCTCGGCGGCTTGCCGGCGGACCGCCTCGAGGCCGAGCGGGCGGGTGAGCCAAAGGGGCTTGCGGCGGACGAAGCCGCGGATGTCCTCGCGTCGGACGAGCGGGATGTGCTCGCCGAACTTCTCGCGGTAGAGGTCGATCAACTGGCGGCGATGCTCGCTCTCCTCCTCCGCCATCGCTTCGAAGACTTTGGCGGTGGCGGGATATTGCTCACACAAGCCTTCCGCGTAGTCACGATAGATGCGCCCGTCCTCTTCCTCGAGGGTGATGGCGAGCGCCAGGATCTCGCGCTCGGAAAGGTCGGTGAAGCGCTTCTGCGGGCGCAAAGCGAAGCCGAGCATCGGGCCTCTCGGGCGGACGGAAAGCGGATTGCCTCGAACGGTACGGGGTTGGAACGTTTCTAGATCAGGCCGGGGAAGGCGCCAAGGCGGCCCGGCCCGAGCCGCGGTGAGGACGCGGGCCGGCCCCGGGCGCGGCTCAGCGCATCGGCACGAGCAGGGGGGCGAGCCCGCGCACCCCGAGGTCGCGGCGGATCTCGTCCACGTAGATCGGGTTCATGACGAGCACCACATCGGGGCGAACCCGGACGAGATCGTCGGGGCCGAGGATCCGGTGGCCGGTGCCGGCGAGCCAACGGCCGTGCTTGTGCGGGTTGACGTCCACCACGGCGGCGATCTCCTCGCCGAGCCCGAGCACGACCAGGAAAGCCACGGCCTTCGAGCCCGAGCCCCAGATCGCGATCCGCTTCCCCTCGCGCCGCCCGCCCTCGATCCGGTCGCGCAACTCGGCGAGTTTGCCACCGATGCCCGTGCGGAAGGCCGCGACGAGCGCTCGGGTCTCGGCGAGATCGTCCTCGAGCGGCAGCGCAGGCGCGGTCGGGCCGGCTGCCGGGCGGGCCTCGAGGACGAGGTATTGATCGTCGTAGCAACGCCAGAGGGCGTGGACCGAAAAGCCCTCGCGGCGGAACAGGCGGGCGAGCGAGCCGGCCGTGAAATAGCTCGCATGCTCGTAATAGAGGTCCCAGAACGCCTGCTCGACCAAGATCCGGCGGAGATCGGGGAGCTCGAACATCACGACCGTGTCCGACCGGGCGCCGAGCGTGCGGCGGATGTCGCGCACGAAGGCGGCAACCGGGCCGATGTGCTCGAGGGTGTGCCGGCAAGCCAGATAGTCCGGGGCGAGCCGAGACCAGGCGGGGCCGTAGAGGTCGCGCACGAAAGTGAGGCGCGCGGCGGCGTGCGTCGTGAGCCGCTCGGGCCGGAAGCCCGGGTCGATGCCGATGCCGCGACAGCCCGTGCGCTCGACGAGGGCCGCCAAGAACTCGCCCTTGCCGCAGCCGATCTCGAGGGCGAGCTTGCCCGCGAGGGCGTACTTGCTCGCTTGGTCCTCGCAGAGTTCGGCCAGGAAACGCAAAAAGCGCGGCGAGAAGGCCTGGGTCTCCTCGTAGGCCGGGGAATAATGCTGCAGGGCGGGATCGAAGGCGGCGTTGAAGAGGAAGCCGCAGGCCGGGCAGAAGACGAGATCGAGCCGGCCGCGCGGGAAGGCGCGGGCCTCGGCCTCGCTTTCGACCATGAGGCAGGAATGGACCGGGACCGAGGGCACCTGCCAGACCGGCTCGAGCGTGCTCCCGCCGCAGGCCGGGCAGGCGGGGGCGGGGCTCACGCGACGATCCGCGGGGACGGCACGGGCACGAGGAAGCGGCCGCCGCGTGCGCGATAGGTCGCTTCTTGGGCCACGATCTCGGCCTCGATGTTCCACGGCAGGATCAAGAGGAAATCCGGCATCTCGGCGAGGATGCGCTCGGGGGCCACGATCGGCAGCCGCACCCCCGGCACGAAGCGGCCCTGCTTGAAGGGGTTCTTGTCGGCGACCCAATCCAGGAGCTCGGGCCCGAGCCCACAAGCGTTGAGGAGGATCGTGCCCTTGGCCGCGGCACCGTAGGCCGCGATCCGATGGCCGGCGCGCTTCAGGTCGAACAGCAGGGAGCGGAGATCCTCGCGCAGCCGTTCGACCCGGGCGGCGAAGCTCGCGAACCAAGCGTGGCGGTCGAGGCCGATCGCCGCCTCCTCGGCGAGGATCGCCCCGACCGTGGCATCCGGCCGGTCCTCCTTGCTCAAGAAGAGCCGCAAGGAGCCGCCGTGGATCGGCACCCGCTCGACCCGGGCGAGGAAGAGCCCGTGCGGACGCACGAGCCGGTCGAGCGCGCGCACCGAGAAGTAGCAGAGATGCTCGTGGTAGATCGTATCGAAGGCGAGCTTCTCGACGAGGTCGCGCACATAGGGCACCTCGATCACCGCCCGACCGCCGTCCTTCAAGAGGAGGCGGATCCCGTCCAGGAACCCGTGCACGTCGGCCACGTGCGCGAGGACGTTGTTGGCGTGCAAAAGATCGGCGCGGCGGCCCTCGGCCACGAGCCGTTCGGCGAGGTCGCGGCCGAAGAAGGCTTCGATCGTCTCGATACCCTTGGCCCGCGCGGCCGCGACCGGGCCGGGTGCCGGGTCGATGCCGAGCACGCGCACGCCGGCTTCGCGGTAGAATTGGAGGAGATAGCCGTCGTTGGAGGCGAGCTCGACGACGAGCGTCTCGGGCCCGGGGGGCAGCTCCGCCAGCCGTTCGGCCACGTGCGCCTTCGAATGTGCGAGGAGCGTCGCCGAAACCGAGGAGAAGTAAGGATAATCGCGGCCGAAGAGGATCTCGGGTGGGACCGTGTCGAGGATCTGGACGAGCCCGCAGGCCGGGCAGAAGGCGACATCCAGGGGAAAGCGCGGCTCGGGCCGGTCGAGCTCGGCTGCCGCCACGAAGCCGTCGGAGAGCGGTAGCGCGCCGAGCGAGAGCACCGGCAAGAGCTCGCCCCCGCCGCAGGAGCGGCAAGCCGTGATCCGGCTCATGCGGCCTTCTTCCAGGCGAGATCGGCGCCGAGCCGGCCCTGGGCCAGGAGCTCCTTGATCCGGGCGAGGCGGATCAGTCGGCCGCCCTCGAGGTCGGCGAGGGTGAGGCCGTGCCGCTCGTAGGCCGCGGCGAGGTCGCGGATCCCCTCTTCGACCGTCCAGCGCGGGCGGAAGCCCGGGACGCGCTCGCGGATCTTGGCGAAGCTCACCCGGTAGTTGCGTTTGTCCGGCCCGCCGCCCGGGGCCCAGGCGATCCTCGCACCCGGGACGGCGGCTGCGACCATCTCGGCGAGATCGCGCACCCGCCAATTGTCCCGATCGCGGCCGACGTTGAAGGCCTCGCCGTGGACCGCCTCGCGCGGCGCTTCGAGCACGGCCACGAAGGCCGCGGCCATGTCCTCGACGTGGACGAGCGGCCGCCAGGGCGTGCCGTCCGATTTGATCAGCACCTTGCCCGTGGTGAAGGCCCAGCCCAGGAGATTGTTGACGACGAGGTCGCCGCGCAGCCGCGGCGCCCACCCGTAGGCGGTGGCCGAGCGCAGGAAGACGGGCGAGAACCGCTCGTCGGCCAGGGCCGCGAGGTCGCGCTCGACCCGGATCTTGCTCTCGGCGTAAGCGGTGACCGGGTTGAAGGGGGCGGTCTCGTCGAGGATCGCATCGCCCGCCGCACCGTAGGCCGAGCAGGAGGAGGCGAAGACGAACCGCATCACCCCCGCTTCTTTGGCGAGCCGGGCGAGCCGCACCGAAGCTTCGTGGTTGATCGCGAAGGTCAAGGCCGGGTCGAGGTCGCCCAACGGATCGTTCGAGATGCCGGCCAGGTGGAGGACCGCGTCGACGCTCTCGAGGTGACCGCGTTCGACCGCGCGGACGTCGAGCGGCAGGTCGAGCGGCTCGGTCGGCTCGGGGCCGAGCGCGCACCCCCTGAAAAGGCCTGAATCGAGGGTGCGGACGGTGTGGCCGCGCTCGCGGAGCTGCCGCCAGAGCACGCGGCCCACGTAGCCGTCCGCACCGGTCAAGAGCACGCGCACGGTCGGTCGCCCACGGTTCACCCCCTCAATCCCAGATCTTCCATGGTGCCTTGCCGGACTCCCAGAGGCGTTCCAAGAGGACCTTGTCGCGGAGTGTGTCCATGCACTGCCAGAAGCCCTCGTGCCGCCAGGCCATGAGCTGGCCCTCCTTGGCCAGGCGCTCGAGCGGGCCCTGCTCGAACATGGTGGAGTCGTCGGGGATGTAATCCGCCACTTCGGGCTCGAGCACGAAGAAAGCGCCGTTGATCCAGCCCTCCTCGAGCTGCGGCTTCTCGGCGAAGCGCGCCACCCGGTCACCCTCGACGTCGAGCCGGCCGAAGCGGGCCGGCGGGCGGACCGCGGTCACGGTGGCGATCTTGCCGTGGCGCTTGTGGAAGGCGAGCAAGCCGCGCAGGTCGACGGTCGACACCCCGTCGCCCCAGGTCATGAAGAAGGTGCCGCCCATGTGCGGCACGAGCCGCTTGATCCGCCCGCCCGTGCCGGTGTGCTGGCCCGTGTCGATCAGCTCGACCCGCCAATCCTGACTGTGATGGCGATGCAGCTCGACCTTGCCGGTTCGAAGATCGACCGTCATGTCGCTCTCGAGCGCACAATAATCCGCCATGTAGCGCTTGATGACCTCGCCCTTGTAGCCGAGGGCGATCACGAAATCTTTGAAGCCGTAGGTGGCATAATGCATCATGATGTGCCAAAGGATCGGCCGGCCGCCGATCTCGACCATCGGTTTCGGCTTGACGACGGTCTCCTCGGAAAGGCGCGAGCCGACCCCGCCCGCGAGGATGCCGACCTTCATCGCCCGCACTCCCGGCGACCACCGCGCGCGGCCCGCACCGGCGCTTCCCCCTCTACCCACCAACGGTTAAGCGGCAGTAAAGCCGGCGCGCGGATGCGCATCAAGCGCACCGTGACGCGACGCGCCGGACCGTCGCCGCGGCGCGTCGCGGGGGGAGGGGCTGGTGACCGATCGGCCACAAGGCTTGCGCCGCGGCCTCACACAGTACGGCGACCCCGAGTTCGCGCTCTATCTGCGCCGCTCCTTCGCCCGCTCGACGGGCTTGTCGGACGCCATGCTCGAGCGGCCGATCGTCGGCATCGTCACGAGCCCCTCCGAGCTCAACAATTGCCACCGCACGATGGGCGAGCTCGTCGAGGCGGTGCGCCGCGGCGTGCTCGCGGCCGGGGGCCTGCCCCTGGCCTTCCCGACGATCTCGCTCGGCGAGCCCTTCCTGCATCCGACCTCGCTCTATCTGCGCAACCTCATGGCGATCGACGTCGAGGAGATGCTGCGGGCGCAGCCGCTGGATGCCGCGGTGCTCGTGGGCGGCTGCGACAAGACCGTGCCGGCCCAGCTCATGGGTGCGGCCTCGACCGAGCTGCCGGTCGTCCAGCTCGTCGTCGGCCCCATGGCGACCGGCCGGCACCGCGGCGAGCGGCTCGGGGCCTGCACCGATTGCCGTCGCTTTTGGGCGCGCTACCGGGCGGGCGAGCTCGACGAGGCGGAGATCCGCGCGGTCGAGGGGCGCCTCGCGGTCACCGCCGGGACCTGTCCGGTGATGGGCACCGCTTCGACCATGGCCTGCCTCGCCGAGGCCTTGGGCGTGGCACTGCCGGGCTCGGCCGCGATCCCCGCGGTGCACGCCGATCGGCTGCGGATCGCCGAAGCCACGGGTGCGCTCGCCACCCGGCTGGTCGGCAGCGGCCGCAGCCTCCGCACCATCGTCTCGCAGGAGAGCCTCGAGAACGCGATGCGGGTGCTCCTCGCCCTCTCGGGATCGACCAACGCGGTCGTGCACTTGGCCGCGATCGCCGGTCGGCTCGGTCTCCGCTTCGATCTGCGCGAGCTCGACGCGCTCTCGGAAACCACACCCGTCCTCGTCGATCTGAAACCCACGGGCCAGGGTTACATGGAGGACTTCTTCGCAGCCGGTGGGATGCCCGCCGTGCTGCGCGAGCTCGCACCCTTCCTGCACCTCGACGTCCCGACGATCGACGGCCGGACGCTCGCGCAGGTGCTCACCGAGCCGCTTGGCGAGCCGGTCGACCGCGCGGTGATCCGGCCGTTTTCGGATCCGGTTTCGCCCGTGGGCGGTCTCGTGGCCCTGTTCGGGAGCCTCGCGCCCGAGGGGGCGATCTTGAAGCGGGCGGCCGCCACGCCCGCGCTGTTCGAGCACGAAGGACGAGCCGTGGTCTTCGCGAGCCTCGAGGATCTCGCCCGGCGGATCGACGATCCCGATCTCGAGGTCGAGCCCCACGACGTCCTCGTGCTGCAGAACGCCGGGCCCGCCTCGCCCGCGCGCATGCCCGAGGCCGGCCACCTGCCGATCCCGAAGAAGCTCGCCCGGGCCGGGGTGAAGGACATGGTGCGCATCTCGGACGCGCGGATGTCGGGCACCGCGTTCGGCACGGTCGTGCTGCACGTGGCACCCGATGCCGCCTCGGGCGGACCCCTCGCGCTCGTGCGCTCGGGCGATCGGATCCGGCTCTCGGTCCGCGAGCGCCGGCTCGATCTCTTGGTCGAGGAGGACGAGCTCGGCCGCCGGCGCGAAGCCTGGCGGCCGCCCGAGACGCCCGTGCGCGGCTGGGCACGGCTCTGGCAGCAGGAAATCTTGCAGGCGCCGGAGGGGTGCGACCTCGCCTTCTTGCGTGGTCCCCTGCGGACGAGGTGAGCGATGCGAATCGGCATCTCGGCCCGGGCGTGACGGGCACCCGCCAGTCCCGCCGGCTGCCGAAGATGTCCGGGCCGGAGCTTCGACGGCTGCCGCTCGCGGTTCGCGCCGACGCCCCGCCGGGCGCGCGGGCCGGCACGTGGATGCGGCGCTCCGCCTCGCCGTGCCGGCGGTCCCGTGGCATTATCCCGGCGCGGAGGTGGCCGATGGGCGAGGTGCGCAAGGAAGACCTCTCGCTCGAGGGGTTCCTCGACTGGGAGAACCGGCAGCCCGAGCGGTTCGAGCGGGTGGGCGGGGTCGTGCGGATGATGGCCGGCGGCACGCTCGGCCACGACGGGATCGGCGCCAAGGTGATCGTCGAGCTCGGCAGCCGGCTCCGGGGCGGCCGCTGTCGGGTGCACGGCTCGAACCTCAAGGTGGTCTCGCCGCGCGGCGACGTGATGTACCCGGATGCTTTCGTGCGCTGCGGGCCCGGCGATCCGCGCGCGACCCACGTGGACGACCCGGTCGTGGTGGTCGAGGTGCTCTCGCTCTCGACCGCGGTCCACGATCTGACCAGGAAGCGGCTCGCCTATCGGAGCATCCCGAGTCTGAAGGTCGTGCTTTGGGTGCACCCCGACCGGATGCGCGTCGATCTCATGCGGCGGCGCGAGACGGGCTGGGTCGACGAGGAACCGGCCGAGGGCGCCGCTGGCGTCGTCGTGCTTCCCGAACTCGGGATCGAGCTGCCGCTTTCGGAGATCTACGAGGGCGTGCCGCTCGAGGAGGCGTGATCCGGCGTCATCCGCCCGCTGCGGTGCGGTAGCTGCCCGGCCCGTGCGGATTGCCCGGCCGCGGGGGGGCTGGTAGAAGCCCGGCCGCGCGCCGACGCCTCTCGGAACCCCTGCCCATGAAGCTCATCGCCGGCAACGCCAACCGGCCGCTGGCCGAAGCGATCGCCGCTTATCTGCGGGTGGATCTGACCAAGGCGACGGTGCACCGCTTCGCCGACATGGAAGTGTTCGTCGAGATCCACGAGAACGTCCGCGGCGAGGACTGCTTCATCATCCAGCCGACGAGCTATCCCGCCAACGACAACCTCATGGAGCTTTTGGTCATCATCGACGCGCTCAGGCGCGCCTCGGCGCGGCGGATCACCGCCGTCATCCCCTATTTCGGCTATGCGCGTCAGGACCGGAAGCCCGGGCCGCGGACGCCGATCTCGGCCAAGCTCGTCGCCAACCTGATCACCACGGCCGGTGCCTCGCGGGTGCTCACGATGGAGCTCCATGCCGGGCAGATCCAGGGCTTCTTCGACATCCCGGTCGACAATCTCTTCTCCACGCCTCTGATGGTGCCGGACATCCTGGAACGGCTCGGCAACGACAATCTGATGATCGTCTCGCCCGACGTGGGCGGCGTCACCCGCGCCCGCGGCTTCGCCAAGCGGCTTGACGTGGGCTTGGCCATCATCGACAAGCGCCGCGAGCGGGCGGGCGTCTCCGAGGTCATGAACGTCATCGGTGACGTGCGCGGCATGCGCTGCATCCTGGTCGACGACATCGTCGATTCGGGCGGCACGCTGTGCAACGCGGCCGACGCGCTCTTGAAGGCCGGGGCGGTCTCGGTGCAGGCCTATGTCACGCACGGGGTCCTCTCGGCCGGAGCGGTGGCGCGTATCGTCGCGTCCTCGCTCGACAAGCTCGTGATCACCGACAGCATCCGGCCTTCGGAGGCGGTGCGGGTGACCGACAAGATCCGGGTGCTGTCGATCGCCCCCTTGATGGGGGAGGCGATCCAGCGGATCTCGAGCGAGAGCTCGGTGTCGAGCTTGTTCGACTGAACGGGTCGGGTCTGTCCGGGCGGGTGACCCCGCGGACCGGAGGGGCAGGAGGAAGGATCCCATGGTCCAGGTGTTGAAAGCGGCGCCGCGCGAGCGGACCGGCAAGGGCGGGGCCCGGGCGCTCCGCCGGGCCGGCAAGATCCCGGCGATCGTCTACGGCGGCGGGGCCGAGCCGTTGAAGATCGCCCTCGACGCCAAGGAGGTGCAAAGGCTCCTGCAGCAGCCCCGCTTCTTCGCCACCGTCATGGACATCGAGATCGACGGGCGGATCGAGCACGTCCTGCCGCGCGAGGCGCAGCTCCACCCGGTGACCGACCGGCCCTTGCATCTCGACTTCGTCCGCGCCGCCGCGGGTGCCCGGGTCACCGTGCTCGTGCCGGTCCGCTTCGTCAACGAGGCCGCCTGCCCGGGGCTCAAGCGGGGCGGGGTGCTCAACATCGTCCGCCGCGAAGTCGAGCTCGTCTGCCCGGCCGATGCCATCCCGGCCGAGATCGTGGCCGACCTCTCCGGCTTCGACATCGGCGATTCGGTCCACATCCGCCACGTCACCCTGCCCCAGGGTGTGCGGCCGACGATCACCGACCGCGACTTCACGATCGCCTCGATCGTGCCGCCCACCACCGGCGAGGCGCCGGCCGCGGCGGGCGAGCAGGCGGCCTCCTGAGGCCGGGCCGGGGCCCTTGAAGCTCTTCGTGGGCCTCGGCAATCCCGGCCGGGAGTACGAGGGCCACCGCCACAATGTCGGCTTCATGGCGGTCGAGCGGATCGCCGCACGCTGGCGCTTCCCCGCTTGGCGGTCGAAGTTCCAGGGCCGGCTCGCCGAGGGCGAGCTCGACGGCGAGCGGGCGATCCTGCTCGAGCCGCTGACCTGGATGAACGAGTCGGGCCGCTCGGTGGCCGCCGCGATGCGCTTCTTCAAGCTGCCCTTCCCGGACCTGGTCGTGTTCCACGACGAGCTCGACCTCGCTCCCGGCAAGGTCCGGGTGAAGTTGGGCGGCGGGGTGGCCGGGCACAACGGGCTGCGCTCGATCGCCGCCTGCCTCGGGACCGCGGAGTTCAAGCGGGTGCGGATCGGGATCGGCCATCCGGGCCACAAGGACAAGGTCACGAGCCACGTCCTTTCGGACTTCGCCAAGAGCGAGCGGCCATGGCTCGAGCGGCTGCTCGACGCCCTCGCCGAAGCGGCACCCCTGCTCGCCCGAGGCGACGATTCCGGGTTCATGAACAGGATGGCGGTGCTCTCCCGCGACCCCGAGGAGGAGGCCCGGCGGGCCGCGCGCAAGGTGACGCGTGCCGCGGCGGCGAGCGGCGAGGGAACCGGCTGAGATGGGCTTCGCCTGCGGGATCGTGGGGCTGCCGAACGTCGGCAAGTCGACCCTCTTCAACGCCTTGACCGCGACCGCGGCGGCCGCCGCGGCCAACTACCCGTTCTGCACGATCGAGCCGAACGTCGGCCGGGTCCCGGTGCCCGATCGGAGGCTCGAGGTCCTGGCCCGGCTCGCCAAGTCGGCCAAGATCGGCCCCACCCAGCTCGAGATCCGCGACATCGCCGGGCTCGTGCGCGGCGCCTCCAAGGGCGAGGGTCTCGGCAACCGGTTCTTGGCGGCGATCCGCGAGGTCGATGCGATCCTCCACGTGCTGCGCTGCTTCGAGGACCCCGACGTCACCCACGTCGAGGGCGGGGTCGATCCCTTGCGCGATGCCGAGCTCGTCGAGACCGAGCTCTTGTTGGCCGACATCGAAAGCCTCGAACGGCAGAAGGACGGGCTCGTCCGGCGGGTGCGCGGCCGCGACCCGGAGGCCCAAGCCAAGCTCGCGGTCCTGGAGAAGCTCTTGCCGCCGATGGAGCGGGGCACGCCCGCCCGTGCCGTGCCACTCGGCGCGGAGGAGAAGGACCTCGCCAAGGGATTCCAACTCTTGACCGCCAAGCCCGTGCTCTACGTCTGCAACGTCGAGGAGGCGGCGGCCGCGACGGGCAATCGCTGGAGCGAGGCCGTGGCGGCCATGGCCGCGCGGCAAGGGGCGCGGACGGTCGTGATCTCGGCTGCGATCGAGGCCGAACTCGCCCAGCTCGAGCCGGAGGAACGGAAGGCCTATCTCGCCGCTCTCGGGCTCGAGGAACCGGGCCTCGCCAAGGTGATCCGCGAGGGCTACCGGCTCTTGGGCCTGATCACCTTCTTCACCGCCGGCCCCAAGGAGGCGCGCGCCTGGACGATCCCCGAGGGGGCCACGGCGGTGCAGGCGGCGGCGCAGATCCACAGCGACATCGCCAAGGGCTTCATCTGCGCCGAGGTCATCGCCTACGAGGACTATGTCCGGCTGGGCGGCGAGCAGGGCGCCAAGGAGGCCGGCCGGATGCGCCTCGAGGGCCGCGACTACGTGGTCCGCGACGGCGACGTCTGCCACTTCCGCTTCAACGTCTGAAGCGGCCGCAACGTCCGAAGCGGCGGCGAAGCGTCCGGCGGCTGGCCGTCGCTCAGCCGCGCAGCTTCGCCGCCTCGGCGAGGAAAGCGGCGTGCGCGAGGATGCCCTTGCGGTAGCAAGCGAGCTCGAACTTCTCGTTCGGGCTGTGCACGCGGTCGTCGTCCAGGCCGAAGCCCAAGAGCAGGCTGTCCATGCCGAGACGACGGTGGATCGTGGCGGTGACCGGAATCGAGCCGCCGCAGCCGATGAGTGCCGGCTCCTTGCCGAACACGCGCGCGAGTGCCCGACGGGCGGCGCCGAGGAAGGGGGAATCGGTCGGCACCCGGATCGGTCGGCCCATGCCCATGGGCACGAGTTCCCAGTCGAGGTCGGCCGGGATCCGCGCGGCGAGGAAGGCCCGGAGCTGCTCGCCGACCTCGTGCGGGTCCTGCTCGGGAACCAGCCGGAAGGAGAGCTTGGCCGCCGCCCGGGCCGGGATCACGGTCTTCGAGCCCTCGCCCGTATAGCCGCCCCAGATCCCGTTGACGTCGCAGCAGGGCCGCGCCCAGAGCCGCTCGAGCACCGTGCGGCCGGCCTCACCGACCGAGCGAGCGAGCCCGGCGGTGTCGAGAAAGCCCTTCTCGTCGAACGGGATGCGCTGCCACTGGTCGCGGATCGCGGGGTCGAGGTCGACCACCCGGTCGTAGAAACCCGGGAGCGCGATCCGGCCGTCCTCTTCGTGCAGGGCGGCGAGGACCCGGCAGAGAACGTGGATCGGGTTCGGAACCGCCCCGCCGAACATCCCGGAATGGAGATCGCGCGAGGGGCCGCGAAGGCGCAGCTCGAAATAGGCGATGCCGCGCAGCATGGTGGTGATCGCCGGCTCGTCGATCCCGAGCATGCCGGTATCCGAGATCACGCAGACGTCGGCGCGCAGCTCCTCGGCATTCGCGACGAGGAACGGTTCGAGGTTCTCCGACGCACTCTCCTCCTCGCCCTCGATGAGGATCGAGACGCGCACGGGCAGCCGGCCGTGCACCGCCTTCCAGGCGGCGAGTGCTTCGACCCAGGTCATCAGCTGGCCCTTGTCGTCGACCGCGCCGCGCGCCACCAGGCGCGGCCCGCGCGGGCCCTCGACGATCGCCGGCTCGAAGGGCGGGCTCTTCCACTCGTCGAGCGGATCGGGCGGCTGGACGTCGTAGTGGCCGTAATAAAGGAGGTGTGCGGCATCCGCCGGGGCCTCGCGGTCGTGCGCCACGACCATCGGCATGCCGGCGGTGGGCCGCAGCGTCGCCTCGAAGCCGATCGCCCGCAGCCGGTCGACGAGCCAGATGGCGGCGCGCTTCGTGTCCTCGGCATAGGCCGGGTCGGTACCGACCGAGGGGATCCGCAACAGCTCGACCAGACGAGCCACCGCGGCCGCGAAATCCCGCTCGACCGCCGCCAGAACCGGCTCGACCCCGACCCCGCGCATCGGCATCCTCCCGTTCGCCGCACCGAGCCTGCCGCCCGGCGGCGCCCTCTTCAACCCCGAAGCGCCCCGGCGCGGAGGACGACCGTGAACCTCCTGCTCGTCACCGCCGATCAATGGCGGGCCGACCATCTCGACCTCGACGGGACCGGCCCCGCGCCGACCCCGAACCTCGCGGCCTTCGCCCGCGAGGCCACGGTCTTCCTGCGCCACTACGGGCAAGCCGCACCCTGCGGTCCGGCACGGGCTTCGCTCTACACCGGCACCTACCTCTTCAACCATCGGTCGGTGACCAACGGGACGCCGCTCGATTGGACGCTCACCAACCTGGCGCTCGAGCTCGAGCGGGCGGGCTACGAGCCGACCTTGTTCGGCTACACCGACACGAGCGCCGATCCGCGCATCCTGCCGGCCGCCGATCCGCGCCTCACGACCTACGAGGGCGTGCTGCCGGGCTTCCGGGTGGGGCTGCTCTTGCCCGAGGCGGCCGGGCCCTGGCTCGACCATCTGGCGCGGCGCGGCTACGGGCGGATGACGGTGGAGGAGGCCTACGACCGCCCCTGGTTCGAGCCGGCACCGTGGCGGGCGGAGGACAGCGAAACCGCCTTCCTCGTCGACGAGGCGGTCGCCTGGTTGGCGCGCCAGCCGAAGCGGCGCCCCTGGGCCCTGCACCTCTCGCTGATCAAGCCGCACCCGCCTTGGATCGCCGCCGAGCCCTGGTGGCGGCTGGTCGATCCGCGCCGGACCCGGCCGCCGGTGCGCGCGGCCGGTGTCTCCGAGCAGGCGGGCCTGCACCCCCTCGTGGCGGCGATGCTCGAGCAGCGGTTCAAGGGCTCGCTCGACCGCAGCCTCCTCGGCAAAGGTCCGGCCGATCTCGACGACGCCACGATCGCCGCGCTGCGCGCGGTCTATGCCGGGCTCGTCGCCGAGGTCGACCACCATCTCGGGCGGCTGCTCGAGGCGGTCCGCGCCCGCGGCGAGTGGGACGACACGCTCGTCGTGATCACGAGCGACCACGGCGAGCTCCTGGGCGACCATTGGCTGTTGGGCAAGGGGGCCTTCTTCCCGCCGGCCCTCCACGTGCCGTGCCTCGTGCGCGACCCGCGCCGGCCGGGCGGGCGGGGGCGCCGGGTTACGGAGCCCACCGAGCACGTCGATCTG
>JAILZQ010000093.1 GCA_023512415.1 Geminicoccaceae bacterium
CTACCTCCCATTCTGCTTACGGCAGGTTTAACGCGCAAGGAGAGCCAATCCAACCCATGCGCTGGTTCTTCTATGGCGCTCCTGTATATGAACCTGACCTGGTAGTCGATCCAGAAAACGATGTGCATGTGACCTTTGACGCCAATTCCACTGATGGTTATCCACCTTGCCCGGACAATGCTTTATGCTATCTGGGCACTTCCTTCAACGCCGCAGCTTATGACCTCAACCGCAGTGATCTCGGCGTGGACGCCGCTCACCTCAGCTTTGAGCCACTGATCGCCCGCTGGGGAGGGACGCTTACCATTACCACCACCGTTTTCAACGAAGGGTGGACGGCTTCCCCTGCCTCCACACTCCTGGTTGCCCTGACGACAGAAGACGGAACGCGAGTAGCTGAAACGCAGGGCAATATTTCTTCCCTTGCACCTCACCAATCACAGAATTTTCCAAACCTGTCCCTTTCTTTAACCACTAACCCTCCCGCCGGGCTCGAGGAAATGGAGTACCTGCGCCTGCTTCTGGAAGTAGATGCTGCGGGCAGCATCCCTGAAACAAGCGAGCAGAATAACCGCCTCTCGATTCCCATTCTGGTGCAGAAATTACCCACCAGAACCGGTTTGTTTCTCATCGTCGAGGACGAAAGCCTCGTCGCCCGGGACCTTGAGAATATGATCCGGACGTTAGGTTACGAGGCCTGCGGGATCGCCAGCACGGCGGACGAAGCCTTGATCCTGAGGACACGACCGAGGACGCGACGGTGCAACTGGCGGGACGGACCGAGTGGGATCTGATCGTGTTCGTCGAAACCCCTCCGGAACAGGCCCGCTCGATGACGGGTCGGATCGTCCCGGTTCGGATCGGCAGGACGCCCGAGATCGCCCGCAACAGCGTCGTCTTGCCGGCACCGTTGGCGCCCACGAGGGCGGCGATCTCGCCCTCCGCGACCTCGAGGTCGACGCCCTTCACGGCCTCGATCCGGCCGTAGCCGCAGCGTAGGCCCGAGACGCGCAGGAGCGGTTCAGGCGGCATGCGCGGTCTCGAGCCCGTGGCGGCCGAGATAGGCCTCGATCACCCGCGGGTCACTGCGGACCTCTCGCGGCGTCCCTTCGGCGAGCACCCGGCCCTGCTCGAGGACGAGCACCCGATCCGAGATGCGCATGACGAGCTTCATGTCGTGCTCGACCAGCACGACCGCGACACCCTTGCGGGCGATCGCCAGAATCAGCCGGTCGATCTCTTCGGTCTCGACGGGGTTGCACCCCGCAGCCGGCTCGTCGAGCATGAGAACCTTGGGCTCGCAGGCGAGGGCCCGGGCGATCTCGAGCCGCTTCAAGGCACCGTAGGGCAAGGCCGCGGCCGCCTCTCCGGCCCGCTCGGCGAGGCCCACGAAGGCCAAGAGCTCGCGGGCCCGCTCGCGGCTCTCGCGGTTCTCGCGCAGCACCGAGGGCAGGCCCAAAAGTTCGGCCCAGAGCCGCCGGCGCTCTTTCAAATGGCGCCCGACCATCACGTTCTCGAGCGCGCTCATCCGGAAGAAGATCTGCAGGTTCTGGAAGGTGCGCGCCAAGCCGCGCGCGGCGAGCGCGTGCGGCGGCAGCCCGGTCACCTCGCGGCCCTCGAGGCGAACCTCGCCCGCCTGTGCGCGATAGAGGCCGGTGACGATGTTGAAGAGCGTGGTCTTGCCGGCGCCGTTCGGGCCGATGATCGCGAGCACCTCGCCCGGATCGACCGCGAAGCCGACCGAGTCGAGGGCCCTGATCCCCCCGAAGGCGATCGAGATGCTGCGGGCCTCGAGCAGGCTCAAGCCGCCCTCCGCCGGGTGAGCAGGCCGGCGATGCCCGGGACGATCCCCTGCCGCAGGAAGACCATGAAGAGGATGATCAACAGACCGAGCACGGCATGCTCGTACTCGTGGAACAGGGTCAAGGCCTGCGGCAGGACCGTGAGGAGCGCCGCTCCCACGACCGCACCGAGGATCGAGCCCATCCCGCCGATCACGACCATCGTGACGAGCTCGATCGAGCGCAGGAAGCCCGCGACGTCCGGGGTCACGAAGCGGTTGAAAAGCGCGAACAGCCCGCCCGCGAGCGCGGCATAGACGGCGGCGATCACGAACACGACGAGCTTGTGTCGCGCGACGTCGACGCCCACGACCGAGGCCGCGACCTCGCTGTCGTGCAGGGCACGGAGCGCGCGCCCGGTCGAACTGTCCTCGAGGTTGAGGGCGAGCCAGGCCGCGAGCAGGAGCACGATCCCGGTGATCCCGTACCAGGTCGCGGGACCGGCCACGCGCCAGCCCAGCAGCTCGAGGCGCGGCACCTGGATCCCGTCCGGGCCGCCCGTGATCGGCACTTCGCTCACGAGCACGAGATGGACGAGAATGCCGAGCCCGAGCGTAGCGACCGCCAAATAATGGCCCTTGAGGCGGAGGATCGGCCGGCCGACGAGGAAGGCCAGGAGCCCGGCGGCGACGAGGCCGAGGCCCATCGAGGCGAGCGGGTCGAGCCCCAGATGCTTGGGCCCCAGCGCGGTGGCGTACGCGCCGATGCCCAGGAAGCCCGCGTGACCCAGGCTCACCTGCCCCGCGAGCCCCATGAGGAGGGCGAGGCCGAGAGCGGCCACCGCATTGATCCAGACGAGGGCCGCGACCCGGAGATGGAACGGCGAAGGGAACAGCAACGGGACGAGCAGGCTGACGAGGAGGAGTGAGCCCAGGACGAGCAGCTTGGTGCGCGTGCCGGAAGCCATGGCGTTCACACCCGCTCGACCGCGCGGCGGCCCAACAGGCCCTGCGGCATGGCCAAGAGCACGAGGAGGATCACCAGGAAGGCGACCCCGTCCTTGTAGGTCGAGGAGATCCAACCCGCCGCGAACGCCTCGAGGAGGCCGAGGACGAGACCGCCCAGCACGGCCCCCACCGGATTGCCGATCCCGCCCAGCATCGCAGCCGCGAAACCCTTCAAGGCGAGGATCGTGCCGACGGCGTAGCTCGTGAGGGTGATCGGGGTCACGAGGATCCCGCCCACCGCGCCGATCGCCGCCGACACGGCGAAGGCCAGGGCCAGGACGAGACGGGTGTCGATCCCGACGAGCTCGGCCGCGAGCCGATTGGCGGCCGTGGCGCGCACCGCCTTGCCCAGGAGCGTGCGCTCCATGAAGAGCCAGAGCCCGAAGACGATCGCCGCGGCACCGCCCAGGACCCAGAGCGACTGCGGCAGGATCGCCGCCCCCAGGAGACGGAAGGGCTCGTCGCCGGTGAAGGCCGGGAACGCGTGGAACTGCTTGTCGAAGACGATCTGGGCGAGCCCGCGGATCAGGATCGAGGCGCCGATCGTGACGATGATCAAGGTCACGACCGTCGCCCCCTTGGCGGGCTCGATCGCCAGACGATGCAGCAGCAGCCCCGTCGTGACCGCGACCGCGATCGCGAGTGCCGCGGCGAGCGGCAGCGGCAGTCCGGCCTTGAAGGCGAAGACGGTGACCATGCCGCCCAGCATGACGAATTCGCCCTGGGCGAAGTTGACGACCTCGGAGGCCTGGAAAATCAGCGTGAAGCCGAGCGCCACGAGGGCGTAGACGGCGCCCGTGGTGAGACCCGCGAAGAGGAGCTGGACGAGTTCGGCCATGGAACCACGGGGCCGGCCGCGCAGCCGGCCCCTTCCCTCACCTCGGGCTCAGTAGAGCAGCTTCCAGGTGCCGTTCCGGATCTCGAGCATCCGGAAGGCCGAAAGGTCGAGCCCCATGTGGTCGGTCGGGCTCATGTTGACGACCCCGCCCGTGCCGATGAAACCCTTGGTGGCGCGCAGCGCGTCGCGGACCTTGACCCCGTCGGTCGAACCCGCCCGCTGGATCGCCTGGACGAGCAGCATGAGCCCGTCGTAGGCGTGGCCGCCGAAGGTGCTCACCGGCTGCTTCTGCGTGCTCTCGTAGGTGGTCTTGTAGTCGAGCACGACCTTCTTCTGCGGATCGCCCTCGGGGAGCTGCTCGGCCACGAGCATCGCCGCGGCCGGCAGCCGGACACCCTCGGCCGCCGGGCCGGCCAGGTCGATGAAGCTCTTCGAGGCCACGCCGTGGCTCTGGTAGAGCGGGATCTCGAGGCCGAGCTGCTTGACGTTGCGCGTCACGATCGCCGGCCCCTGCCCGAAGTCGGCGTTCACGATCACCTCGGCCCCGGAACCCTTGATCTTGTTGAGCTGCGGGGTGGTGTCGGTGTCGCCCGGGGCGTAGCGCTCGTCCGCGACGATCTGGATGCCGCGCTCCGGTGCCACCTTGAGGCACTGGTTGCGCATCGAGGCGCCGAAGCCGGCGGTCGAGCTGATCATCCCGACCTTCGAGAAGCCGCGCTTCTTCACGTCGTCGAAGATCTTCTCGCAGGCCATCTTGTCGGTGTGCGGCGTCTTGAAGGTGAAGGGCTTGACCGGCTCGACGATCTCGATCCCGCCGGCGAGGCTGATGAACGGGATCCGCGCGTCCTCGAGCACCGGGATCGCGGCCAGCGACGTCGCGGTCGTCGTACCCCCCACCACCGCCACGACCTTGTCGCTCTCGACCAGCCGGGTGGCGAAGGTCCGCGCGTTGCTGGCATCACCACCGTCGTCGTAGATCACGAGCTCGATCTTGCGGCCGAGCACGCCGCCCGCGGCGTTGATCTTCTCGACGTAGAGCTCGAGCGTGCGCTTTTCGGGATCGCCCAGGAACGAGGCCGGCCCCGTGACCGAGAGGAACGAGCCGATCTTGATCGGCTCGGCGGCGAAGGTCGGACCGGTGGCCAAAAGGGCCGCGCTCGTGGCGCAGAAGACGAGACGACGTCGGTTCATGGTTGCTCTCCCCGATCGAAGTTGGCGCTCAGCGCACGGGCCGGCGGATGCCACAGCGGCGGAACCGGCCGGCCACGAAGGCCGTGTCGACGAAGGTGGCGTTGCCGGCGGGATTGGCGCCGGTGACGTGGAAGTCGCTGAAGGCCGCGGCTTGGTTCACGTAGATCCCGCCCTCGAGATTGATCGAAAGCGGCGCGCCCACTTCCGCGAAGGCCTCGCTCGCGCGTTCGACGAACCGCGGATCGGTCGCCCAGAGTGCCGCCGTGATGGCACCTTTGCTGCGGGCCGCCCGTACCGCCCGCTCGAGCGCCTCCTCGGCGTCGCGGCAGGGGATCAAGAAGGCGATCGGCCCGAACCACTCCGAACACCAGGCGGCCTCGGCCTCGGCCGGAAGCTCGACGAGGAGCGGTGTGGCGGTGCGCGCCGGGCCGGCACCGGGCAGCGGTGCGCTGTCGCGCAAGATACGGCCGAGCCCCCGCGCCCGGGCGATCCGCTCGAGCGTGGCCGGGTTCTGGATCGTGCCGAGCACCGCCGAAGCGCGCGCCGGATCGGAGAGAAGCTCGTCGATCGCCGCCACGAGCGCCCGGTCGAACTCCGCGAAGCCGATCGTGCCGTCGCCGGTCACGATGCCGCCCGCCGGAACGAAGATGTTCTGCGGGGCCGTGCACATCTGGCCCGAATAGAGCGACAGCGAGAAGGCGAGGTTCGCGCAGACCGCGGAAAGGTCGCGGCAGCCCTGGATCACCACGGGGTTCACCCCGGCCTCCTCGGTGAACAGGAGCTTGTCGCGCAGGTTCTCCCGCAGCCACGCGCCGAAGGCGGGCGAGCCCGTGAAGTCGACGATCCCGATCGCCGGATGGAGCGCGAGCTCCTTCGTGATCGGCGCGGCGCTCGAATCGACCGCGAGCTGGACGATGTCGGGATCGAAGCCTTCCTCGCGCAGTACCCCGCGGGCGGTCCGCACGGTGAGCGCCAGGGGCAGCACGGCCTTCGGATGCGGCTTCACGATCACCGCGTTGCCGGTGACGAGCGAGGCGAAGAAGCCCGGATAGCCGTTCCAGGTCGGGAAGGTCGAACAGCCGATGACGAGGCCGATGCCGCGCGGCACGAGCCGCCATTCCTTGTCGAGCCGGATCGGCAGGGCCTTGCCCTGCGGCTTTTCCCAGAGCGCCCGCGTCGGGAACCGGGTCATCTCCTCGAAGGCCAGCGCCACCGCCTCGAGGCCGCGGTCCTGGGCGTGTGGCCCGCCCGCCTGGAAGGCCATGACGAAG
This sequence comes from Geminicoccaceae bacterium, assembly GCA_023512415.1. Classification (GTDB taxonomy): domain Bacteria; phylum Pseudomonadota; class Alphaproteobacteria; order Geminicoccales; family Geminicoccaceae; genus JANXAZ01. The sequence continues at coordinate 6,089 of JAILZQ010000093.1, forward strand.
CTCTGGCCGGTGGTGTGCTGGACGGCGTTGGCGACCAGGAACGAGTCGCGGTTGAGCCGGGCCAGGATCTCGAGGGCGATCCCGACCCGGGTTTCGATCGAGGCGCGCGCCCAGGGCCCGCGGGCGCGCTCGGCCGCCGCCACGAGCGCCTCGACCTCGACCCGCGGGTAGCGGATGCCGAGCGGCTCGCCGGTCCAAGGCGACACCTCCTCGCCGATCGGCTCGCCGTGGCTTTCCTGGTCGAGCGGGAACGGCGTTCCGCGGAGTGCGGCGAAGGCGGCTTCCGCGTCGGCCTTGGCGGTCTCACCGTAGATCTTGCCCGAAGGCAGCTCGGGATACGGGCTCCAGAACCCCCGGCTGCGGCTCGCGGCCAAGGCCGCTTCGAGTGTCGCGCGGTGCCGGGCGAACAGCTCCGCCATCTCGCCTCCCCTTGCCGGCCCCCTCGGCCTTGGATATCTGAACGTCCGGTCAGCGAATGGCAAGAGGGGTGCGTCGAGCTTTCCGCATGGCTCGCCGCACCCGGGGAGGCGGCGATGAACGAGCCGGTTCGGGTCGAGCCGCGCGAAGGCTTCTGGCGGATCGTCCTCGACCGCCCCGAGCGTTTGAACGCGTTCGACCGGCCGATGCACGCGGCGCTCGCGACGGCCCTCGACCGGGCCGCGGCGGAAAAGGATTGTCGTGCCGTCCTGCTGACCGGCGCCGGCCGCGGGTTCTGCGCGGGGCAGGATCTGGCCGCGGTCGAAGGCGAGGGAGATCTCGGCCGGCTCTTGGCCGAGACCTGGAATCCGCTCGTTCGCCGGCTGCGTGCGCTCCCGGTCCCGACCGTGGCCGCGGTCAACGGGATCGCGGCCGGTGCGGGCGTGGCCTTGGCGCTCGCCTGCGATCTCGTGCTCGCCGCCAAGAGCGCCCGCTTCTTCATGGCCTTCGCCAAGCTCGCGCTGGTCCCGGACAGCGGCGCCTCCTGGCACCTGCCGCGGCTCATCGGGCCGGCCCGGGCCCGCGCGCTCGCGCTCCTGGGCGATCCCCTCTCGGCCGAGGAGGCCGAGCGCTTCGGGCTCGTCTGGCGCGCGGTCGAAGAGGAGAAGCTCGAGGCCGAGGCCGAGGCGGTCGCCGGCCGGCTCGCCCAGGGGCCGACCGCGGCACTCGTCGCCACCCGCCACCTGCTCGAGGGCGCGTGGGACCGCTCCTTCGCCGAGCAGCTCGACGAGGAAGAGCGGCTGCAGCGCGAGCTCGGCCACGCCCCCGATTACGCGGAAGGCGTGCGCGCTTTCCGCGAGAAGCGCCCGCCCCGGTTCGGAGCCCGTCCGTGAGCGAAGCGCACCGTCCGTCGGTCGAGGCGGTCGCGGCGGCCATGTGGGCCGAGGACCGGGCGAGCCGGGGCCTCGGCATGGAGCTCCTCGAGGTCGGCCCGGGCCGCGCCACGCTCGCCATGCGGATCGGCGAAGCGATGGTCAACGGCCACGGCATCGCCCACGGCGGCTTCATCTTCACCCTCGCCGACAGCGCCTTCGCCTTCGCCTGCAACTGGACGGGCGAGCGGACCGTGGCGGCCCATTGCCAGATCACCTATCTGCGGCCGGCGAAGCTCGGCCAGCGCCTCCTGGCCGAGGCGGTCGAGACCTTCCGCGAGGGACGCAACGGCATCACGGACGTCCGCGTGCGCACCGAAGAGGGTGAGACGATCGCCATGTTCCGCGGCCATTCGCGCACCATCGGCGGCAGCATCCTGCCCGGGGAGACCTCGTCATGAGCCGGACGCCCAAGTTCGGGCCGGCGCCCGATCCGGCCCTCCTCGACCCCATGGAGCGGGCGAGCGTGGACGAGCTGCGCGCGGTGCAGCTCGAGCGGCTCAGAGCCACGCTCCGGCGGGTCTGGGACCACGTCCCGCATTACCGCGCCAAGTTCGAGGCCGCAGGCGTCCACCCCGACGATCTGAAATCGCTCGCCGACCTCGCCAAGTTCCCCTTCACGACCAAAGACGATCTGCGCGCGACCTACCCCTTCGGCCTGTTCGCCGTGCCGCGCGAGCAGGTGATCCGGCTGCACGCGTCTTCGGGGACGACCGGCAAACCCACGGTCGTGGGCTACACCCGGGCCGACATCGACACCTGGTCGGAGGTCGTGGCCCGCTCGATCCGGGCTTCGGGCGGCCGGCCCGGGATGATCGTCCACGTGGCCTACGGCTACGGCCTCTTCACGGGTGGGCTCGGCGCCCATTACGGGGCGGAACGGCTGGGCTGCACCGTCGTCCCGGTCTCGGGCGGGATGACCGAGCGGCAGGTCCTTTTGATCGAGGACCTGAAGCCCGACATCATCATGGTCACCCCCTCCTACATGCTCGCCATCCTCGACGAGTTCCGCCGTCAGGGTAAGGACCCCCGCGCGAGCTCCTTGAAGATCGGCATCTTCGGTGCCGAGCCCTGGACGGACGCGATGCGCTTCGAGATCGAGGACAATTTCGACATGCACGCGGTCGACATCTACGGCCTTTCCGAGGTGATCGGGCCGGGTGTCGCCAACGAGTGCGTCGAGACCAAGGACGGTCTGCACGTCTGGGAGGATCATTTCTACCCCGAGATCGTCGACCCGCAGACCGGTGAGGTGCTGCCCGAGGGCTCGTTCGGCGAGCTCGTCTTCACCACGCTCACCAAGGAAGCGATGCCGGTGGTCCGCTACCGCACCCGCGATCTCACCCGGCTCTTGCCCGGCACCGCGCGGCCGTCGATGCGGCGGATCCAGAAGATCACCGGCCGCAGCGACGACATGCTGATCATCCGCGGCGTCAACCTGTTCCCCTCGCAGATCGAGGAGCAGATCCTGGCGACCGACGGGCTCGCCCCGCACTACGAGCTCAAGGTCACCCGCGAAGGCCGGCTCGACCAGCTCACCGTGCGCGTCGAGGCCACCCCCGAGGCGGCCGCGCACGAGGCCCGGTTGATCCTGGCCGAGCGGCTGCAGCACCACATCAAGAGCGTCATCGGGGTCACCTGCACGGTCGAGGTGGTCGATCCCGGCGCGATCGAGCGGTCGATCGGCAAAGCCAAGCGGATCGTCGATCTGCGCCCCAAGGGCTGAGCCGCGTGGGACGACCCCGTTCGGCCGACTACGAGGCCAAGCGCCGGCGTATCCTCGAGGTCGCGGCCCCGCTCTTCGCCCGCCACGGCTACGACCGCACCTCGCTCGCGATGATCGGTCAGGCAGCCGGTGTGGCGAAGTCGCTCGTCTACCATTACTACCGCGACAAGGACGCGGTCCTGGCCGACCTCTTGCGCCGCCATCTCGAAGAGCTCGTGGCGGCGGTCGAGGCGGCGGCCGTGCCCGACGATCGTCCGGCCGAGCGGCGCCTCGCGGACATGGCGGTGGCACTCCTCGAGCGTTACCGCGACGCGGATGCCGAGCACGAGGTGCAGATCGCCCACCTCAAGCTCTTGCCCGAGCCCGTGCGCGAAGAGCTCTACGCGCTCGAGCGCCGGCTCGTGCGGCTCTTCACCGACGCCCTCCTGGCGGTCGAGCCGGCCCTCGCGGGCGATCGCCGGCACCTCAAGCCCTTGGTCATGAGCCTGTTCGGCATGCTCAATTGGGCGTTCTTGTGGTTCCGCGAGGAGGGGCCCATGGACCGCCGCGGTTACGCCGAGCTCGCGACGCGACTCGTGCTGGGAGGCGCTCGGGCGATCGCCGCCGAGCGCGCGGCGCGCGAGGGATCGCTCCCTCGCCGCGTGACTCAAGCCGCGTCGTAGTCGACCGCGAGCTCGGCGCTCCGGGGCCGGCTCTGGCAGGTCAAGACGTAGCCCGCGGCGAGTTCCCAATCGCGCAAGGACCAGTTCTGGTCCATCGCGACCTCGCCCCGAGTCAGCCGCGCCCGGCAGCTGCAACACATCCCGGCGCGGCACGACCAGGGCGCATCGATGCCGGCGCGCAAGACGGCCTCGAGGACCGTCTCGCCCTCGTGCATGGCGAGCTCGGAGGTGACCCCGTCGAGCGTGACCTCGAGCCGCGCCACGGCCGGCGCGGTCTCGACCGCGACCTCGCGCCGCCGCGGCACGGGCTTCGGCCCCTCGGCCGGGGTGAAGCGCTCGACGAGGACCCGCTCGGCCGGGACGCCCATCGCGGCGAGCACCGCCGAACATTCCTCGGGCAGGCCCGGCGGGCCACAAATGTAGGCGAGGTCGATCGTCTCGGGTGGTGAGAGCCTCGGCACCAGGGTCTCGAGATGCGCCCGGTCGATCCGGCCATGGAGGACCGGGAGCTCGCACGCCTCGCGCGAGAGCAGGTGGACGAGGGCGAACCGCTCGAGATGGCGATCCTTGAGATCCTCGAGCTCGTCCTTGAACATGACGTCGCCGCGCGTCCGGTTGCCGTAGAGCAGCACGAGGCGCGAGCGCGGCTCGCCCCGCAGGAGCGCATGGGCGATCGAGAGGATCGGGGTGATGCCGGAGCCGGCGGCGATCGCGAGCACCAGACGGGCGCGCGAGGGGTCCGGCTCGAAAGTGAAGCGGCCCTCGGGTGGTGTGGCCTCGAGCACCTCGCCCGGGGCGAGCTTTTCGTTGGCCCAGTTCGAGAACAGCCCACCCGGGACCCGCTTGATCCCGACCCGCAGCACCCCCTCGGCCGGATCGGCGCAGATCGAATAGCTGCGGCGGACCTCCTCGCCGTCGAAGATTCGCCGGAAGGTCAGGTATTGGCCGGCGGTGAAGCGGAAGAGCGGGGCCGCCTCGGGCGGCGGGGCCAGGGTCACCGCCACCGCCTCGGGCGTCGTCCGTTCGATCCGCGTGACGAGCAGCGGCCAGAAACGGTGCCTCGGGTCGCTCACCGGATCCTCCTCGCCCGGGCCGGGCGGCTCACAGGCACTTGAAGCGGTCGAACGGCTCGCGGCAGGTGCGGCAGCGCCAGAGCGCCTTGCACGGCGTCGAGCCGAAGCGGGAGATCTCCTCGGTCTCGGTGCTGCCGCAGCGCGGGCAGGGGACCGGCGTTTCGGGCTCGCTGCGCCGCGGCGGCGGGGCGATGCCGTAGCGTCGGAGTGCGGCGCGGCCCTCGGGCGTGATCCAATCCGTCGTCCAAGCCGGGCTCAAGACGAGGTTGACCCGAGCCTCGGCGATCCCGGCAGCGGCGAGTGCCGCGCGGACCTCCTCGGCGATCAGCCGGGTCGCCGGGCAACCCGTGTAGGTCGGGGTGAGGTCGACCTCGACGGCGCCGTCGGCGGCGAGACGCACCGCCCGGACCATGCCGAGATCGGCGATCGTGACGACCGGGATCTCCGGATCGGGCACGGCCGAGACGGCCTCGATCGCCCGCTCCAGCCGGTCGAGGGCGACCGTGCTCACCAGCGCGCTCCGGGATAGGCCCGCGGCAGGTGCTGCATGACCGCGAGCATGTGGCCCAGATGTTCGGTGTGGACCCCGCGCAGGCCCCCGGTCTGCATCCAGGCTGCGCTCGGTCGCGCGAGCTCGGCGTCGGCCAAGAGCCGATCGAGCGTGTCCTCGAAGACCGGCCGGATGCTCGCGGGATCGGGGGCGATCCCGGCCTCGATCATCGCCTCGCCCACCGCGTCGACCTCGAAGAGCTCGCCGGTGTAGGGCCAGAGCGTGTCGAGGGCCTCGAGCGTGCGCCTTCGGCTCTCCTCGGTCCCGTCGCCGAGCCGCACGAGCCAGGCGCCGGCGTGCCGCAGATGGTAGGCGACCTCCTTCTCCGCCTTCTCGGCGATCGCGGCGAGCGTGCGATCGGTGGAGCCCCGGGCGAGCTGCCAATAGGGGTGGAAGAACGCGGAAACGAGCGTCTGGCGAACGACTGTGAAGGCGAAGTCGCCCCGCGGCAGTTCGCAGATCAACAGGTTCTTGAACTGCGGCGCGTCGCGCAGATAGGCGAGATCGTCCTCGCTCCGGCCACGGCCCTCGAGCGCGGCGGCGTGCTCGTAAAGGAGCCGCGCTTGGCCCAAAAGATCGAGGGCGATGTTGGCCAGCGCCAAGTCCTCTTCGAGCATCGGTGCGTGGCCGCACCATTCCGAGAGCCGGTGCGAGAGCACGAGCGCGCTGTCGGCGAGCCGCAGGACGTAGGTGAGGTGTGGTGTTTCCTCGAGGTGGATGGTCGTCATACGCGCCCTCCCGCCCCTCACATGTGCCCGACTTCCTCGGGGATCTCGTAGAAGCTCGGATGGCGGTAGATCTTGGAGGCGGTCGGCTCGAACAAGGGCCCCTTCTCGGCCGGGTCGGAGGCGGTGATCGCGGCCGAAGGCACGACCCAGATCGACAGCCCCTCGCCGCGCCGGGTGTAGGTGTCGCGCGCCGCCTGCAGGGCCATTTCCGCGTCCGCGGCGTGCACCGAGCCCACGTGGCGATGGGCGAGCCCGGTGCGCGAGCGGATGAAGACTTCCCAAAGCGGCATCGGCTGTTCGGCCATCGCGCTCACTCCGCGGCGATCCGCTGCGCCCGTTCGCGGGCCCGCTTCTTGGCGGCATGGGCGAGCGCCGCCTCGCGCACCCAGGCCCCCTCCTCGTGCGCCTTACGCCGGGCGGCCAGGCGCTCGCGATTGCAGGGGCCCTGTCCCGCCAGCACCCGCTTGAACTCCGACCAGTCGATCGGCCCGAAGCGCCAATGCCCCGTGGTCTCGTCGAAGCGCAGCTCCGGATCGGGGAACGTCAAGCCGAGATAGAGTCCCTGCGGGACGGTGGCGTCGACGAACTTCTGGCGCAGCTCGTCGTTGGTGAAGCGCTTGATCTTCCAGCGCATCGATTGCTCGGTGTGCTGGCTCTCGGAATCCGGCGGGCCGAACATCATGAGCGACGGCCACCACCAGCGGTTCAAGGCGTCCTGCGCCATCGCCTTCTGCTCGGCCGTGCCGCGGCAGAGGGTGAGCATGATCTCGTAGCCCTGGCGCTGGTGGAAGCTCTCCTCCTTGCAGATGCGGATCATCGCCCGGGCGTAGGGGCCGTAGGAGGTCCGGCAGAGCGGGATCTGGTTCATGATCGCCGCCCCGTCGACGAGCCAGCCGATGCAGCCGATGTCGGCCCAGGTGAGGGTGGGATAGTTGAAGATCGAGCTGTACTTGGCCTTGCCCGCGAGCAGCTGCTCGTAGAGCTCCTCGCGCGACACACCCAAGGTCTCGGCCGCGGCGTAGAGATAGAGCCCGTGCCCGCCCTCGTCTTGCACCTTGGCGAGCAGCGCCGCCTTCCGGCGCAGGGACGGTGCCCTCGTGATCCAGTTGCCCTCGGGCAGCATGCCCACGACCTCGGAATGGGCGTGTTGCCCGATCTGGCGCACGAGCGTGCGGCGATAGGCCTCGGGCATCCAATCGTTCGGCTCGATCCGCTCCTCGGCGTCGATCCGCGCTTGGAACGCCGCGAGCTTCGCCGGATCCTCGACGACCCGGGGGCCCTCGATCCGCTCGTTGAGCGCCTGGCTGTACACCGCCCACCTCCCTGCCCGACGTCGACACCTTACGGAAAATCGGCGATCGGATCAAGTCGCGTAAGACGTGGTCGCGGGCAGCGGTTCGGGCGAGAGGTCGGCGAACCGGCGCAAGAGCTCCGGCCCGGGCGGCGGCAGCGGCCCCGCCTCGGTCGTGGCGTGCGCGTCGAGCCACGCCTCGGAAGGCTCGAGCAGCCGGTGCCAGAGCCGGCCGCAGAGCGCCCGCGCCTCCCTTTGCGGCCAGTCGGCCGGCAAGAGGCCCTCGGGCAGGAGCGGATCCTTCAAGACCGCCCGCCGATAGTCGTGGATCAGCAGCAGGCGTGCGACGAGGGCCACGAGCGGTTCGACCGGCCCGTCCGCTTCCGCGGCCGGCCGCCAGGTTTCGAGGAACCGCCGATAGCGCTCGGCGATCGCTCCGAGCGGCCAGACGAGGGCCGCCAGCGCCGGCCCCTCGCCCGGGTCGGGCACCGCCTCGAGCCGCAGGAGCCCGGGCAGCGCCGGCACCGGGCGGCCTCGCGGTGCGACGAACAGCCCGGCCGCGAGCGGCGCGAACCCCGCGACCTCGAGGGCCCCGCGCGCCCGCTCGCGGTCGGCTTCCGGGGCGACCACCACGAGCGTGAGCCGACCGTCCTCCGCGGTGGGCGGCGGGCCGTAGATCCGCCGGGTGGCCTCGGCGAAGACCGCCTCGCCGGACCGGGCGAGCCGGTAGAAGGCCCGCCGGCCGACGCGCCGGCGCTCGACCCAGCCCTCGGCCGAGAGC
>JAILZQ010000094.1 GCA_023512415.1 Geminicoccaceae bacterium
ACTCCTGGCCGCGGTCGGCCTCGAGCCGCAGCACCGGCTGCGCTACCCGCACAGTTTCTCGGGCGGCCAACGGCAGCGCATCGGCATCGCCCGAGCCTTGGCGCTCGAGCCCGAATTGCTGATCTGCGACGAGCCGGTCTCCGCCCTCGACGTCTCGGTCCAAGCCCAGGTCCTCAACCTGCTCAAGGACCTGCAGCGGGCCCTCGGCCTCACCTACCTGTTCATCTCGCACAATCTCGCGGTGGTGAAGTACGTGGCCGACCGGATCGCCGTCATGTGCGCGGGCCGGATCGTCGAGCTCGCACCCACCGCCGAGCTCTTCGCCCGGGCCCGGCATCCCTACACCCGAGCACTCCTCGCAGCCGTGCCCGAGCCGGATCCCGACTACCGGCTCGACCTCGAGGCGCTCATGGCCGGCCGGGCCTCCGATCCGGCGGCCTGGCCAGAGCCCTATCGCCTGCGGCACGGTCCCGGCCGGCTCGAGCCCGTCGAGCCGGACCACTTCGTGAGGGTCGCCGCATGAGCCTCCACCGCCCTTCCGGCCGCTCCTTCCTGCGCGCCCTCGCAGCGGCGCTGCTCGCTCTGCCGCTCGCGGGCGAGCTCCGCGCCGGGCCGCCCGAGGAGCCGCGGGTGCTGAGCGACATCCCCAAGATCGGCCGGCCGGGTGGCGAGCTGCGGATGCTCGTGGGACGCGCCCGCGACACCCGACTTTTGCACGTTTACGGCAACGCCCGGCTCGTGGGCTACGACCTCGACTTGAAGCTCGTGCCGGACATCCTGAAGGCGTTCGAGGTCGAGGACGGTCGCGTCTTCACCTTCCGCCTGCGCAAGGGGCATCGCTGGTCGGACGGGCACCCCTTCACCACCGAGGACCTGCGCTTCTGGTGGGAGGACGTGGCGCTCGATCGGAAGCTGAGCCCGACCGGGCCGCCCGTCCAGCTCCTGGTGGACGGCGAGCCGCCGAAGGTCGAGGTCCTGGACGAGCTCACGATCCGCTACAGCTGGTCGAAGCCGAACCCGTTCTTCCTGCCCCTCAGCGCCGCCGCCTCGCCCGAGTTCATCTACGCCCCCAAGCACTATCTCGCGCAGTTCCACGCCAAGTACGCCGATCCGGCGAGCCTCGAGAAGCTCGTCAAGGAGACGAAATCGCGCGATTGGGCGCAGCTCTTCCGCCGCAAGGAGCGGATGAGCCAATTCGACAATCCGGATCTGCCGACGCTCCAGCCCTGGATGCTGACCACCGCACCGCCGGCCGAACGCTTCGTCGCGGTCCGCAACCCCCATTACCACCGGGTCGACGCCAAGGGGCAGCAGCTGCCCTATCTCGACAAGGTGATCCTCGAGGTGATCGATTCGAAGCTCGTGCCGATCAAGACGGGGGCGGGCGAGACGGATCTGCAGGCCCGCCATCTCTATTTCAAGGACTATACCTTCCTCAAGGAGAGCGAGGCTCGGAGCGGGCTCCGCACCCTGCTCTGGCGCGAGGCCCGAGGCGCGCATCTGGCACTCTACCCGAACCTCAACGCCAACGACCCGGTCTGGCGCCGGCTGTTCCGCGATCGCCGGTTCCGGCTCGCCCTTTCGCTCGGCCTCGATCGCGAGGCGATCAGCCAATACCTCTATTTCGGGCTCGCCACCCCGGCCAACAACACGATCCTGCCCGAAAGCCCGCTCTATTCGGAGGAGGTCGGAACCGCCTGCCTCGGCCACGACCCGAAGGAAGCCAACCGGCTCCTGGACGAGCTGGGGCTCCGTGAGCGGACGCGGGACGGGCTCCGGAAGCTGCCGGACGGACGGCCGCTCGAGCTCGTGGTCGAGACGGCGGGCGAGGACAGCGAGCAGGTCGATCTTCTGGAGCTCGTGCGCGACATGTGGCTCGAGCTCGGCTTCAAGATCCACACCAAGCCCTCCGAGCGCGAGGTCCTGCGCAACCGGATCTTCTCGGGCGACGCCTCGATGACGATCTGGTTCGGCAAGGAGAACGGCTTGCCGACCGCCGAGATGGCGCCCTGGGAGTTCGCGCCCACGAGCCAGGCCGACCAGCCGCACTGGCCCAAATGGGGCCAGCATTTCGAGACCAAGGGGATGGCCGGCGAACCGCCGGACCTGCCCGAGGCGGCCCGCCTGCTCGAGCTCTACCGCGCCTGGCGGGAGGCCACGGACGAGGCTCGGCGTACGGCGATCTGGACCGAGATGCTGGAGCTTTACGCGCGGGAGTGCTGGACGATCGGGACGGTCGCCAACGTCTTGCAGCCCGTGGCGGTCCGCAAGGGGCTCGAGAACGTGCCCGAGGAGGCGGTGTGGAACTGGGAGCCGCACGCCCAGTTCGGCATCTACCGGCCGGACACTTTCTGGTGGGCGAGGTGAGGGTAACGGCGGGGGGCGCGGTCGATGGCGATCCCGGACTACGAAACGCTGATGCTGCCGGTACTGCGGGCCTGTGGTGACGGGCGGGAGCACCGCACTCCCGATCTCGTCGGGCAGATGGCCGATCTGTTCGAGTTGAGTGAAGAGGAACGCGCCGCGCTCCTGCCGTCCGGAAGGCAGGCGGTCATCGCGAACCGCACGCATTGGGCGATCACCTACATGGCGCAGGCGGGCCTCCTCGAGCGGACCCGCCGTGGCTTCGTGCGCCTGACCGACCGCGGCCGTGCGGTCCTCGCCCGCGCCCCCGAACGGATCGACAACGATTTCTTGATGGAGTTCCCGGAGTTCGTGGCGTTCAGGCGGGGGTCGCGCGGCGCCGGACGGGGTGAGGGGATCCCCACGTCGACCGAACCGAGAGCGACACTCGCCGAGCTCGCGCAGACGCCCGAGGAGCGGCTGCGCTCGGCCGCGGCCGAGCTCGAGGCCGCGCTCCGTGCCGAGCTGCTGGATCGAATCCGCAAGCTGCCGCCCGACTTCTTCGAGCGGGCGGTCGTCCAACTTCTGGTGGCCATGGGCTACGGCAGCGACCGCGGCGGCACGGCGGCCGCGATCGGCCGGAGCGGGGACGGCGGACTCGACGGCATGATCGATCAGGACCCGCTCGGCCTCGACCGGGTCTACGTCCAAGCGAAACGCTACGCGGCCGACAATGCCGTGGGCTCGCCCGCGATCCTCCAGTTCTCCGGGGCACTCGCCCAGCGCGGCGCCACGCGCGGTGTGTTCATCACGACCTCGCGGTTCACCGACGATGCCCGCGCGACCGCCGCCCGTCTCCCGCAACGCATCGTCCTCGTCGACGGCGAGGAGCTCGCCCGGCTCATGATCCGCCACGACGTCGGCGTGCGGATCGCGGAGACCGTCCACGTCAAGCGGATCGACGAGGACTTCTTCCTCGAGGAGTGAGTTCGCCGAAGCCCGAGGGGCCGGCAGCGGACGAGCCGGACACGCCAGCCATGCCGAATCCGTATCGGGCGCGACACTTGACCGCAGGGTGACACGAACGTAACCCGGAGCGCAGGAAGGGCGGAAACCGAACCGGCGGAGGGGGGCCGAGGGGCATGCGTTCGGGGGTCGCTGTCGGCGGCGGGCAGATCGGCGCTTCGCGGTCGTCTTCTTTCGAGCCAGCCGTGGTCGAAGTTCCCGACGTTCTCGCGCCGCAACGGGTATGGTCTCTCGGGGGTCGATCCGCGGTCGCGGTCGGTTCGCTCGCTTGCGGGGCCGCTTTCGGGGTGGCCGGCGATCCTTCGCCGTGGACGTTGCTCGTCGGCCTCGCTTTTCTGGGCGGGCTCCTCTCGACCTGGTCGCCCTGCGGCTATTCCTCGCTCGCGACGCTTCGGCCTTGGGGCCGTTGGTCGATCCGAGGGGTGGCCGGTTGGTTACCCACACTCTCGGCTCACGGTGCCGGATATGTCGCGGGCGGGCTCGTGCTCGGGAGCGCTTCGGCCCTGGGGGCCCTCGTCCTCGCTCCGCCGGCCGATGCCTCTTGGCCGCTCTTGGCGATCGCCCTCGTGTCGCTCGCTTACGGGCTGGACCAACTCGGGTTTTTGTCCCTCCCCTATCCGCAGCGGAAATCCCAAGTCCCGCACGACGTCCGCTTCCGTTGGCCGATGTGGCGGATCGGCTTGCTCTACGGATTCGCGCTCGGCCTCAATTTCGTGACCTACGTCCGGACGCCGATCCTCTACGTGGTCGTGGTCGCGGCCTTGCTGTCGGGCAGCTGGGCGACCGCGTTCGCGCTCGTGCTGGCGCTCAACGCGGGGCGTTTCCTGCCGTTGCTGGTCAACGCCCTGCCCGTGACGGATCGCGCCGTGCAGGCCTGGCTCGCCCGGCACGAAGAGCATGCGGTTCTCGCGGGCGGAGCGGCGCAACTCGCCGCCGCGGCCGCGATCGTGGCTGCCCTCGCAAATCTCTGAAGCGTCTCGTCCGATCGCGCGTCGTTGTCTTCGTTCGCCAAATCGGTGCGCTTGGAGGAATCGTCGCCATGGCTCGGTGTCCCGGCCTTCGAACGCTGATCCGTTCGTCGTTGTCGCCGCGCAGGCTCGCGTTCGCCATCTCGGCCCTCGCCCTCTCGGTCGCCGCGGCGCCCGACGTCGCTGCCCAACACGGCCAGATCCCCGAGGTGCTCCGACAGTTCGAGGGTGGTGTGGCCCTCGCCGTGCCCGTCGACGACGTGGAGGTCCTCAAGGCGCCCGAACCGGACCTTCGGCGCGTGTACGTCTACGACACCGCCGCCTTCGACGTGGTCACGAAGATTTACGGCCTCGACGGTACGACCGGGCGGGTACTCGGGCAGATCGACACCGGTTTGCTGACCAACATGGTGCTGACCGACGGGGGCAAGCAAATTTACCTCGCGGAAACCTGGTTCAAGCGGTTCTCCCAGGGGCCGCGCGACGATTTCGTCCGCTGCCAGGACCCGGTGACGTTCTCGACGAGCTGCGACTTCGACATCCCCGAAGGCCGGTTCCTCGTCATGACGATGCCGCAGATGACGGACATCACGACCGATGGTCGTTATCTGCTGTTCTACCAGTTCGCGCCCGAGCCCGGCGTGGGGATCGTCGACCTCCAGGCCCAGCGCCACGTCCGAACGGTCCCGGTTCCGGACTGTTACCTGATCTTCCCGTCCGGCCCGAGGAGCTTTTTCATGCTCTGCCGGGAGGGAACGCTGCTCTCCGTCTCTTTCGACGAGAGGGGCGAAGCCCAGATGCGGCAGACCCCGGTGCTGCGCCCGGCCGACAAACATTTCCTCGACGCGCCCGCGTTCTCCCGCAAAGCCGGCAAGGTCTTCTTCTTGTCCTACGACGGCTTCGTCTACCCCGTCGATCTCCGCGGGACCGAGGCCACCTTCGGCACCCGTTTCGACCTGTTCGACGCCGCCGAGCGGCGAGAGGGCTGGGCCCCCGGCGGGTGGCTGCCGGCAGCGTGGCACCGGGCCAGCAACCGCCTCTACGTGCTCGTGGACAAGCGCGCCGAGTGGACGCACGCCTACCCGAGCGGCCATGTCTACGTCTACGACACGACCACGGGGCGGCGGGTGGGTGCGATCAAGCTCGAGCATCCCGCGCTTTCGATCGCGGTGAGCCAGGACGAGGAACCGCTCCTCTACGCTTTGCAGGCTCACGGCGGCACCCTCGAGATCTACGACGCCCGTACGGGTGCGCTCCGTCACACCGTGAAGGAACTCGGGCGTGAACCCTACATCGTCCTCGCGCCCGAGTGAGGCATCGAGACGATGGAGGCCCTGTCGAGGCTCGTCGCCGCCCCTGCCTGGCAAACGGCCTGCTGGCTGTCGTTGGCGGGGCTCTTCGCCCTCGCCCTCAAAGGTAAGCTCGAAGACCTCGACGCTTTCGTCGCGACCGTCCGCAACTACCGCATCTTACCCGAGATGCTGGTGCGACCCGGAGCGCTCGCCGTCCTCGCCGGTGAGGTCCTCGTGGTGGCCGGGCTTCCCTTCCCGGCCACCCGCCCGGCCGCCGCCGGCCTCGCGGGTGCCCTCCTCGTCTTGTTCGCCGGCGCCCTCGCCATCAACCTCGTTCGCGGCCGACGGTCGATCGACTGCGGCTGCTTCCGCAGTGCGCTGCGCGGCCGGATCGGCTGGTCCCAGGTGGTCCGCAACGGGCTGCTCGCCGCGGCCGCGACGACGCTCGTGGTTTCGCCCGCACCATCGACGGTCGCGATCGGCGACGTCCTGGTCGCCGTCGCGGCCGCTTCCTCGGTGGTCCTCCTCCTTCTCGCCCACTCGTTCTTGGCGTTCGATCCCCCGCTCGAGAGGAGCGCTTCCGAGCCGCTCGGAGCCGAGGGAGGACGATCGGCGTGAGTGAACTGCACCTCGTCTCCGAGATCCTCCAATGGGTGGCGATCGTGGTCGGCGCGATCGTCCTCCTGGGATTGGCGCGGCAAGTCGGCGTCCTGCACGAACGCTCGGCGCCGCTCGGCGCGCTCGTCACCGACAAGGGGCCGGACGTCGGCGAAGTCGCCCCGGTCTTCGACGTCCGGGACCATCACGGCCGAGCGGTCCGGATCGGCGGCGAGCGGGCCGCGGGCGATCTGCAGCTCCTGCTCTTTTTGTCGCCCACCTGCCCGATGTGCGAAAAGTTGCTACCGACCGCTCGAGCCTTCGCCGAGCAGGAAGGGCTCTCGGCGGTCATCGTGAGCGACGGGGACGAAGCGGACCACCGGCGGTTCGTCTCGAGCCACGACCTCGGTCCCGTACCCTATGTCGTCTCGCCGGCGATCGGCATGCGGTTCCAGATCTCGAAGGTTCCTTACGCGGTGCTGATCGACCACACCGGGCGGATCCGCGCCAAGGGCCTCACCAACACGCGCGAGCATCTCGAAAGCCTGCTCGAGGCCCACGCCACCGGCTACGCCACCATCCAACAGTTCCTCGCCGCGCGACGTCGCTCCGCCGAGGAGGCGCGCGTCGCGGTGGTGGGTGCCGAAGGCTCCGAGGCGGCTGCGACCCGGTCCGAGTCCGCAGCGCCCACCTAGCCCGATCGGAGGACCGTGGATGTTCCGACGAACCCTCTTCGACCAGCTTTTCGAAGCCTTCACCCGGCGCATCGCCTCGCGCTCGTCGCGGCGCAGCTTCATCGGGCGGGTCGGGGCGGCCAGCATCGGCGCCGGGATCCTGCCCCTCCTGCCGGTGGACCGGCGGGGCGGTGCGAAAGCCGCCGGGCTGGAGGGTTGGAAGCCGCAAGCCCGCGATCCGATGTCGTGCGATTATTGGCGGCATTGCTCGCTCGACGGCTATCTCTGCCTGTGCGCGGGTGGTGGCCTCACCTCGTGCCCGCCCGGGACCGCCATTTCTCCGAGCTCCTGGGTCGCGAGCTGCCACAATCCGGAAGATGGCCAAAGCTACCTGATCGCCTACCGCGATTGCTGCGGCAAGAACATCGCCCGCCGCTGCGGCTGCTTCAACACCGTGGGTGAATTGCCCATCTACCGTCCGGAGTTCAGCAACGACATCATCTGGTGCTTCGGGGCCGAAGACGAGGCGATGACCTACCATTGCACGATATCACCGGTGATCGGCAGAGCGGCTTGACCTCGGCCACCCGGGAGGACGAGCGCGGGCCGTGTGGGTGCCGTACGAGGCGCTCGGGCCGCTCCGGATCGAGGGTGACCGGGAGGCCGCGGAGGCGTCGCAGCGGGACGACAGCTCACGCGCCTTCCTGGTCGCCTTTTTCCTGCAGTCGCCGGGGAACCCCGACATCGAGACCGACTTCGCGCTGAACGGGGAGCCGAACGTCGGTCTCGTCGACGCCGGGGGTCTCCGGCGAACGGCGCGCCTCGCCTCGGGACCGACCGGTCGTCTCTCGGAACTCCTCGTCTCCGTCGAAGCGCGGGGGCTCGAGGACGCTCTGGCCGGGGCCTGGCGGCTCGTGGCCATGGCCACCGCACGGTGGAGCGCGGCGAGCGGTCGAGCCGTGACGATCGCCGGCTGGCGGATCGCGGACCTCCGACACGGTGCGCGTTGGCGCGTGGCGCCGTTTCGGCCGAGCACGGTGCCGTTGCCCCCGATCCTCGATTTACCGCTGCGGCCGGAACATTTCACCTTGTTGCGGGCCTACCAAGAAGCCCGCCGTTCCCGGAGCGTCTCGGCGCGGCTTCTGTTCGCCCAGCGCATCGCGAGCGCCTTCGATCGGCGAACGGAGCCCTTCGCCACCACGGACCGGCTCGCGGCGAGCGCAGGCCTCGTTCGCGCGGAGCCCGCGCTCCGCCGGCTGGACCTCGTCGTCGCCGACGCCCTCGGGCTGTTCGCGGAGCCCGTCCCGTCGGAACTTTCGTGGAAAGAAGCGCTCGCCGCGCTCGCGCCGGCGACGCGGCGGGTGCGGGACTTCCTCGACCCCGATAGCCCGCCGGGCGACGGAACCGCATGGTTCGAGTACTGGACCGAGCGAGAGGTCTGCGCAGCGGCGAACCTCGCGGATCTGTTGGCCCACCGGATCGTCTGCGAGGAGATCCGCCTCCTCGGGGAACTCGCGCGGCGCTCGGAAGCCGCGCCCGTGGAAGAGGGAACCGGCCCTGTCGGCGCTCGTGCGTAAGGTCGCAGCGGCCTTCGTGGGCGCCCTGGTCGCTGCTGGCGTCTCGGCGCCGGCGGCGACCCGGGACGAGCCGGCTGTCACTCGCCCGCAAATCGGTTCGGGCGGCGGGCCCGACCTCGAGATTTGGCGCGAGACCTTCCGCCGCCCGACCGAACCGGTCTCCGCCGACGGCGAGGACGGCCCGCTCGTTCGTCTCGGCCGCCACTTGTTCTTCGAGCGCTTGCTTTCGGGAACCGGGAGGATGGCCTGTTCGACCTGCCACGACCCGGCGAATTCTTTTCAGGACGGCAGGCCGCGGGCGGTGGGTGTCTTCTACAAGACCCTCTCCCGGCGCACCCCACCGCTCTTCGACCTGGCGGAGGTGCCCGCTCTCATGCGCGACGGGCGCGCGCGCAGTCTCGAAGAGCAGGTGCTCATGCCGGTGCTCGACCCGAACGAAATGGGGCAGACCCTCGAGCGTTTGCTCGAACAATTGGGGCGCGTGCCCTTCTATCGGGACGCTTTCGATGCCGTCTTCCCCGGCGAAGGGCCGAGCGCTCGCTCGATCGCCGCGGCTTTGGCAGCTTACGTTCGCTCGCTCGCGAGCCCCGAAACCGCGTTCGATCGTTGGATCGAGGGAGACGAGAGCGCGCTCGGCGAAAGCGAACGCCGCGGGTTCGCGCTGTTCGTCGGCAAAGCCGGATGCGTCGCCTGCCACGCCGGATGGCGCCTCACCGACGACGACTTCCACGACATCGGGCTGCCGGACCGGGACCGTGGGCGCGGCGCGCTCTTTCCCGATGTCGAGGCGTGGCAGCACGCCTTCCGCACCCCCTCGCTGCGGGGGGTGGCCGCACGGCCTCCCTACATGCACGACGGTTCCCTGCCGTCTCTCGAGGCCGTCATCGACCATTACGATCGTGGTGGGGTCGACCGGCCCAGCCGCTCGTCGCGCGTGCGGCCGCTGGGGTTGCGTCCGGACGAAAAGGCCGATCTGCGCGCCTTTCTCGAGAGCGTTTCGCGCCCGGTCGGATCCGGGTCGTGACCACGCTTGTCGCGCAGGGGCGGTCGATCGAGATCGTGCCCCGCTGGATCCGCCTTTGGCATGTGGTCCACGCTCTCGGGTTCCTCGTCCTGACGGCGACCGGGTGGCACCTTTACCTCGGTGAGCTGGAGCTCTGGGGCTACGCCCGATCTTACGATTGGCACCGAACGATCGGCATCGGCGCTTCCGCCCTCGCCGCAATCCACCCGTTGGCGCTGCTCCTCACGGGCGAAGTTCGGGCCTTCCGCCTGCCCCGCCGCGGGCTCGGAGCGGCGATCCGCCGCGAACTCCGCCGCTACACGCTCGGGCTTTGGCGAGGGGAATCCCCCGTTCGGGTCACCGGGCGCGAAGAGCGCCTCAATCCGGTCCAACGTCTGCTGTACGCGCCGCTGATCTTCCTCGTTTTGCCGGGCCTGGCGATCAGCGGCCTCGTCTTGCTCGCCCCGGGTCCGGCGTTCACGTGGGCGCGGGTGCCCGCCGTCCGCGCCCCGGCGGCCGCGGTCCACGCCTGGCTCGCCGCGCTCGCCACGCTCTTCTTGCTCGTTCACCTCTACATGGCGACCATGACGGATCGGCGGCGGATCCTGCCGACGCTCCGCCGAGTGGGCCCTATCGGGCTCGTCCTCCTGTCGATTGTCCTCCCGCGATCCGTTGCAGCCGAGGTCTCGCTCGGCCATCACCAACCGACGCTGCAATGCGTCGGCTGCCATTCCGGCACGCAGGGTTCGCGGCGGATCGTGTTCGATCCGCGGACCGGTCGGCAAAAGGACGTCACGGTCGAACTCGCCGCGCTGAAGACCAGCGTCCACGGGCGGATGACCTGCCGTGACTGCCACAGCCGCGGTTTCGACCGCTTCCCGCACCGACCGGCAGCCGAGCGACGCTTTCCCGCCTGCCGCGACTGTCACCCGCGCAGCGAGCCGCCGCAGGCCGCCCGGGCGGACGCGGCCTACGATTTCCCGCGCCTCGAGCGCGAGCACGCGGCGACCGCGCACGCCGCCGCGTTCCGCAAGCTCCGCGGCGCGCGGGACTGCGAGGCCTGCCACCACCCGCACTACATGCGCGTGAGCGCGACGCTCCGGCTGCCGGCGCTGCTGCGCGCGGTGCACGACGCGCCGTGCCGGGCCTGTCACGCAGCCGATGCCACGGGCCCGCTCGCCGATCCCCTAAAGCCCGACCCGGTCCAGGCCCACGGGCGCCTACCGCAGGCGGCCCGGCACCTGGCCGCGGCCCGCTGCATCGACTGCCACGCGAGCCGCGACCGGCCGATCGCCCACGATCTGTTGAACGGACCGGCCGCCGAGGGTTGTGTCGATTGCCACCGGCGGCAGAGCGCGTTGCTCGCGGGCCTCTGGCGGTTCGTGCCGGATGCCGGGGCGACCCGGGGCGGCTTCACCAACGCGCGGTTGTTGGACGAGCACCACGTGCCGGCGGTGACCCGGCCGGCTGCGCTCGATCGTGCGGCCCCTTGGACGCTCGCCGCGCTCGGGCTCGCGATCGGTGCGCATCTCGGCCTTCGGTTGGTCGCGAGGCTGCGGCGTTCGGTCCGCCGGACCGCCGACGCCGGGTGACGATCTGCGCCTGCGGGGCGCGTTGGCAGCGCGGCCGCGGCGTTGCATGCTCGCCGATCGACCGAGTGCCGCGAGGAGACCGCCCGTGCCCCTTCGTCCCGTCCGCGAGATCATGTCGCAGCCGACGGTTCGCTGCGCCCCCGACGACACCGTGCGCGAGGCCTGCCGTCGCATGGCGGCCAACCGCTGCGGCCACGTTCTGGTTTGCGACGGCGAGCGGCTCGTCGGGATCTTCACCGAGCGGGATCTGGTGAACCGGGTGGTCGCCGAGGGGCACGATCCGGCGCGCTTCCCGGTCGGGAAGGCGATGACCATCGACCCGGTGACGATCGAAGCCGACGCGCCGATCCGCGAGGCGATCCGGGTGATGGACGAGGGCAGCTTCCGCTGCCTGCCGGTGGTCGAGAACGGCGGGCTCGTGGGCGTGCTCACCGCCCGCGACCTGCCCTACGAGGAGATCGGCCGGATGGCCCGCATGCTCGAGGAGGAGCACATCTTCGCCGAACGGCTGTGGTGAGCCGCGGCGGCGCCGGCGGCACTCACCCCTCCGGCCAGCCGAAGATCTGGGGGTCGCGGAAGCGGAACAGGGCCGGATCGAGCGGAACGCCGTATTCGGGCTCCTCGATCAAGACGGTGGTGGTGAGCCCCTGCGGGTCGGTGACCGCCCAGCGGCGAAGTTCGATCGGCTGCTCGGCGAAGACCATGACCACCCGGCCCTGATCCGGCTCCTTGGCGCGGACCACCTCGAGGGCGATCTCGCCCGCCCGGCGCTGGACACGACGGACCTCGAGCTCGCCCGAGAGCTGCACCTTCTCGTCGAGCAGGAAGGCGAGCGGGGTCTGCGAGAGCGGAAGCACGTTGACCTGGCGCGCCGCCCAATCGACGAAAATCAACCGCCAGTCGGTGGCGATGAGCTGGACGCGCGACGGCGGGTCGTAGTCGAAGCGCAGCCGGCCCGGCCGGTGGAGAAAGACGCGGCCCGTGCTCATCCGCCCGTCCGGGGCGAGCTGGGTGAAGCGGGCGCGCAACGTCGTCACACCCTGCAGCCAGGCCTCGATCCGCGCCACGATCTCGCGATCGGCCGGCGGCAGCGCCGCGGCCGCCGCACGGCCCCAGGCGATCGCGAGCGGGAGGAGGAAGAAGCTCCGGCGGCTCGTCACCCTTCGCCCCTCAGACACCGTCCGAACGCAACGGCGAGCGGCCGACCCCCGGAGGGAGCGGCCGACGGCTCGGTCGTGGCTCAAAGGCGCGTCGGCTCCGTCCCATCCACCCCTCCCCGGCCGATCAGGACCTGCCGCCGGCCGACATGGTCGGCGGCACTCACGAGGCCCTCCCGCTCCATCCGCTCGATCAGCTTGGCGGCACTGTTGTAGCCGATCGCGAGCTTGCGCTGCAGGTAGCTGGTCGAGGCCTTGCCGTCCTTGGCGACGATCTCCACGGCCTGGGCGTAGAGCCGGTCGCTCTCCCCGGCCTCGGCAGCGGCACCGAAGAGAGGACCCGCGGGACCCGGGGCGGCGCCGTCGTCCTCACCGGCTTCCTCGGTGACCCCTTCCTGATAGTCCGGGGCGCCCTGCGCCTTGAGATGGCGGACCACCGCCTCGACCTCGCCGTCGGTGACGAGGGGCCCGTGCACCCGGACGATCCGATCGCCGGTCATCAAGCAGAGCATGTCCCCCTGGCCCAAGAGCTGCTCGGCGCCGGAGTCGCCGAGGACGGTCCGGCTGTCGATCTTCGAGGACACGCGAAAGCTGATGCGCGAGGGCAAGTTCGCCTTGATCACGCCCGTGAGGACGTCGACCGAGGGGCGCTGGGTGGCGACGATCAGGTGCACCCCGGCGGCCCGCGCCTTCTGCGACAGTCGCTGGATGCAATGCTCGATCTCCTTGCCGGCGGTGAGCATGAGATCGGCGACCTCGTCGACGATCACGACGATGAGCGGCAAAGGCCGCATCTCGATCGGCTGGTCCTCGACGATCGGCAGGCCGGTACCGGGCTCGAAGCCGGTCCGTACCCGGCGGACGAGCTTCTCGCCGCGAGCCAGCGCCTGCTGGATTCGGCGGTTGAAGGCGAAGATGTCGCGCACGCCGAGATGCGACATGAGCCGGTAGCGTTCGTCCATCTGCCGGACGACCCACTTCAGGGCGACCACGGCCTTGTGCGGCTCGGTCACGACCGGCGCCAAGAGATGCGGGATGTCCTCGTAGACCGAGAGCTCGATGACCTTGGGGTCGATCATGATGATCCGACACTGCGCGGGCGTCAGCCGATAGAGCAGCGAGAGGATCATCGCGTTGATCGCCACGGATTTGCCCGAGCCCGTGGTGCCGGCGATCAACAGATGCGGCATACGCGACAAGTCGACGATAACCGGCTGGCCGGCGATGTCCTTGCCGAGGGCGAGCGGCAGGGGAGCTTCGCTGTTGCGGTAGATGGGCGATTCGAGGAGCTCGCGCAAATAGACGGTGGCTCGCCGCTCGTTCGGGAGCTCGATGCCGATGACGTTGCGCCCGGGTATGGTCGCCACCCGAACCGAGATCGCGGAGAGCGAGCGGGCGATGTCGTCGGCCAGGCTGATCACCCGCTGCGAGCGCGTGCCCGGCGCCGGCTCGAGCTCGAAGAGGGTCACGACCGGGCCCGGTTTGACGTCGATGATCTGCCCCTTGACGCCGAAATCGTCGAGGACCGCCTCGAGCTGCCGCGCGGTCTCCTGCAGCGCCGCTCGCGAGAGCCCTGGATCCCCGGCCGGCTTCGGCGCGACCAAGAGATCGAGCGCGGGCAGCACGAACCCGTCGCCCTCCACGGTCGCCGGCCGGGCTTCCTCGCCCGCGGGCTCGGGCTCCTCGGCGACCGGCGGCGGGGCCGGGCGAAGGGGCCGCCGGCGCCGCTCTGTCTCTTATTAACATCTGACGCTGCCGCCGATCGCATAAGTGTAGATGTCGGTGGTGGG
>JAILZQ010000263.1 GCA_023512415.1 Geminicoccaceae bacterium
ACCCTGCACGAGCCCGAGATCTTGATCCTCGACGAGCCCACGAGCGGGGTCGACCCGATCGCCCGCGACCGCTTCTGGGAGCTGTTGATCGCGCTCTCGCGCGAGCAGGGGGTGACGATCTTCCTTTCCACCCACTTCATGAACGAGGCCGAGCGCTGCGATCGGGTCTCGCTCATGCACGCCGGTCGCGTCTTGGCGGTGGGCGAGCCGGCGGCGATCGCCCGGGCGCACGGCGGCGGCGACCTCGAGGCCGCCTTCGTGGCACTCTTGGCCGAAGCCGAGCGTGCCGATCGGCCCGCGGACGGTCCGGCCACCCCGATCCTGCTCCCCGACCCGCCCGAGGGCGCGGGCTCGAACCGGGGCTTCTCGCTCGCCCGGCTCGGGGCCTTCGCCCGGCGCGAGGCGGCCGAGCTCCTGGCCGATCCGATCCGCCTCGCCTTCGCGCTCTTGGGCCCGATCGTCCTCCTGCTCACGATGGGCTTCGGGATCTCCTTCGACGTCGAGAACCTCCGCTTCGCGGTGCTCGATCGCGACCGCACGCCCGAGAGCCGGGAGGTGGTCCGCGCCCTCGAGGGCTCGCGCTATTTCGAGCCCTCGGGCGAGGTCGCGACCGCGGCCGAGGCGGATCGGCTGCTCGAAGCCGCCCGCGTCGCCCTCGTCCTCGCGATCCCGCCGGGCTTCGGCCGCGACCTCGCGGCCGGGCGGCAGCCCGAGCTCGCGGTCTGGCTGGACGGCGCCAACACCACGCGCGCCGAGACCGCCCGCGGCTACGTGCTGGGTGTGGTCGAGTGGGCCTTGCGCGACCGCGCCCCCGTCGAGGCGTCGGCGGCGCCGTTCCGGCTCGAGACCCGCTTCCGCTACAACCAGGCCTTCCTCTCCTCGGCCGCGATCCCGCCCGGTGTGATGATGATGCAGCTCGTCATGATCCCGGCGATGCTCGCCGCCCTCGCGGTCGTGCGCGAGAAGGAGCTCGGCTCGATCGTCAACCTCTGGACCACGCCCGCGACCCGGCTCGAGTTCCTGCTCGGCAAGCAGCTTCCCTACGTGCTCACGAGCTTCGTGAGCTTCGCGTCCCTCCTCCTGATCGTCCTTTTCGTGTTCGACAATCGACTGCGCGGTGATCCGCTCGCGCTCGTCCTGGGCGCGCTCCTCTTCGTGACCGCGACGACCGCCTTCGGCCTCGTGGTCTCGGCCTTCGTCCGCTCGCAGATCGCCGCGATCTTCGCGACCGCCATCCTCTGCATGATCCCGACCGTCAATTTCTCGGGCATGCTCTACCCGATCGCGACCCTCGACCCGGTCTCCCGGGCGATCGGCGAGGCCTTCCCGGCGCTCTACTTCCAAAGGATGACCGCGGGCGTGATCAACAAAGGCCTGGGCTTCGCTTCGCTCGGGCCGGACCTGCTCGCGATCGCCGGTTTCGTCCTCCTGTTCTGGACGCTCGCCGTCCTGCTGCTTCCCGAGCAGGAGCGCTGAAGCCGTGGCGCGCCTGCGGATCGTCTTCCGGCTCGGCCTCAAGGAGCTCTGGGCGGTGTTGCGCGACCCGGTGCTCTTGGGCCTCGTGGCCTACACCTTCACCCTCGCGATCGTCACGGTCGCGCGCGGCGTGCGCACCGAGGTCCGCGACGCCGCGATCGCCGTGGTCGACCTCGACGGCTCGGCCCTCTCGGTCCGCCTCGCGCAAGCGTTCCTGCCGCCCTGGTTCAAGCCCGCCCGGGCGATCGGCCTCGAGGAGGTCGAGCGGGTCATGGAGCGCGGCGAGGCGACCTTCGTGCTCTTGATCCCGGCCGGCTTCGAGGCCGACCTCTTGGCCGAGCGCGGGGCCGAGCTCGCGCTCCTGGTCGATGCCACGGCGATGACGCTCGCCGGCAACGGAGC
>JAILZQ010000095.1 GCA_023512415.1 Geminicoccaceae bacterium
GCGAGCCGCTCCTCCAGTTCGGCCAGCTCCTGGCGGCGCAGGGCGAGGGTCCGGCTGGTCTCGGCGAGCTGCGCCTCGGCCGCCGCCCGCCGCTCGGCGATCGCCGCGAGGTCGCCGTGCGCTTGGCGTTCGGCCGCGAGCGTCTGCGAGACCCGGTTGAGCTGCTCGCTGGTCTGCTGCGCCTGGGTGCGCACCTGCAGGAGCTGATCGCGCAGACGCATCTCGGCGGCCGCCGCCTCCTCGGCCTGGCGGCGCAGCGCGCCCCGCGCGGCGAGCCAGAGGCCGAAGCCCAGGATCACCAGGATCACCAGGCCGCCGGCCACGGCCTGGGCGAGCGGCGGAAGCGCGAGCAGCTCGTCGATCACGGACGTCTCCCCCGGCTCGGCGGGCGGGTGCGTCGGCCCCCGCCTCGCGACGGCGAGGCCTCTTTAGCAGCGGCGAGGGGCAGCAAGCGAGCCGCGAATCGCCGCTCCCGGGCCCCGGGCTACCCGCCCGGGCAAGCGGCGTTCACGAATCTTCAAGCTTCGTCGGGCATGAAGGGCGAGCGAGGCGCGGCCTCGGGAGCGTTCGATGCCGACGGGCTTTCCCGCCGCCGGCGCGTGCCGGAGGGTACGGGCCGGCTTCCCGCCGGTGACGCCGGCTCGACCCGCGGCCGGAAGCTCGGCCCGCGTGCGGTGGCTCGTCGACCGACGCGGCTCGGCCATGGTCGATTTCGCGATCCTCGGGCCCGCCCTCGTCTTGCTCCTGGTGTTGATCTTCGAATCGGCGATGCTCCTCCTCGGCCAGATCCTCCTGCAGACCGCGGTCGGCGACGCGGCCCGCTCCGGCATCGTCGGTTCGGCGCAGGGTGCCGCCTCGCGCGAGGCCCTCGTCCGCGCGGTTGCCGAGCGGGTCGCCGGCAGCCTCTTGCGGCCCGAGCACCTCCATCTCGACACGCTCGTCTATCCGAGCTTCGACGATGTCGGCCGGCCCGAGCCCTTCACCGACGGCAACGGCAACGGTCTGCACGATGCCGGCGAGCCGTTCCGGGACGTCAACGGCAACGGCCGGTGGGACGCCGACATGGGCCGGGTCGGGCTCGGCGGCCCGAACGACGTCGTCCTCTACCGCCTGCGCTACGACTGGCGGCCGATGACCCCGCTCGTACGCGGCCTCTTGCCCGGCGGCAGCCTCGAGCTGCGCGCGGCTTACGCCTTCCGCAACGAGCCCTTCCCGGAGGGCTGAGGCGATGCGCAGCCTCGCGAGACCCCTCGGCCTCCTGCGTCGGGACCGACGCGGGATCCTCGCGGTCGAGATGGCCTTGGTCCTCCCCGTCCTCCTCCTCCTCCTGGTGGGCGCGGCCGACGTCGTCTGGCTCTACGTCGCCCAGGACAAGCTGCAGCGGGCGGCCTCGGCGGTCGCCGATCTGACCGGGCGCGCGGCCGAGCTCCGCCCGGCCGATCTCGACGATCTGTTCCGTGCCGCGCGCGAGGTAGCGGCCCCGCTCGACTTCGCGACCGCCGGGCGGGCCTTCGTCTCGGCCGTCTCGAACCCCGACGGCACCGGCGCCCGGGTCGTCTGGCAGCGCGCGACGAACGGCGGGCTTTCGGTCGCGAGCCGGGTCGGGACGGCCGGCGGCCGTGCCGATCTCGGCGGTGCCCTCACCCTGGCCCGCGGCGAGTCGCTGGTCGTGGGCGAGACCTTCCTCGAGGTCCGGCCGCTCTTCGGCTTGCTCGTGAGCGGGCCGCAACGGCTCTACGCGCGCACCTTCCTGCGGCCCCGCTACGGCTCGGTCACGCTGGTCGCCGGCTGAGCCCCGGCTCCGGCCTCGCCCGGTCCGCTCCACGCTCGGTTGCCCGCTCGAAGGTCGCGCGGTAGGCGAACAGGCCGGCCGCCCCCCCGGTGTGCAGGAAGACGACGTCGGAGTCCTTCGGGAAGAACCCCTTGCGGACGAGGTCGATCAGCCCGGCCGCAGCCTTGCCCGTGTAGACCGGGTCCAAGAGGATTCCCTCGTGCCGGGCGAACAGCCGGACCGCCTCGACCATCGCGGGTGTCGGGATCCCGTAGCCCTCGCCCACGTAGTCGCAGTTCGCCACCACCGCCGAACGCGGGATCCCGCCCTTCACGCCGAGCTTCTCGGCGACTCGGCAGGCCAGATCGTGGACGGCGGCCTCCTGCCGCTCCTTGGGTGCGCGCACGCCGATGCCGAGGACCGGGATCCCGGCGTGCATCGCCTGGAGCCCGGCCACGAGCCCGGCCTGGGTGCCGGCCGAGCCGGTGGCGTGGACGATGTGGTCGATCCGCAGCCCCGCCTCGTTGGCCTGGTGGACGAGCTCGAGGGCGCAGGCCACGTAGCCGAGCGCACCCACCTCGTTCGAGCCGCCGCCCGGGATGACGTAGGGCTTACCGCCGGCCCGGCGGACCTCCGCGGCGACCGGCTCCAAGGCCGCATTCATGTCGCCGCCGGCCGGCAGCTCGCGCAGCTCCGCGCCGAACAGCCGGTCGAGCAGGACGTTGCCGTTCGCGAGATAGTCCGGATCGTCGGTCGAGACCCGGTGCTCGAGCAGGAGGATGCAGCGCAGGCCGAGGCGGGCGGCGATCGCCGCGGTTTGCCGGCCGTGGTTGGTCTGCACGGCTCCCTGGGTGATCAGCGTGTCGCAGCCCCGCGCGAGCGCCTCGCCGAGCAAGAACTCGAGCTTGCGGGTCTTGTTGCCGCCGGTCGCGAGCCCCGTGCAGTCGTCGCGCTTGATCCAAAGGCGCGGGCCGCCGAGCAGCCGGCCGAGGGCCGGCAGGGGCTCGAGCGGGGTCGGCAGATGGGCGAACTTCAGGCGCGGGAAGCGGGCGAGGTGCATCGGGGTCATCCCTCTCGGCCGGCGAGGTGGGCGGCAGCACCGGCCGGCGGCAAGGGCCGCTCGCGCCGAGCGTAGGCGACGGTGGCACGGGCGAGCACCGCGCTGCTGTCGACGAGCGGCACGGGGCAAGCGGCCGGGTCGAGCACGAGCGGGACCTCGGTGCAGCCGGCGATCACGAGCCGTGCCCCGCGTGCCGCCAGATCGCCCGCGAGCGCGGCCATCGCGGCGCGGACCTGCGGGCCGAGATCGCCCGCCTTGATCCGGTAGAGGAGCGCCATGAAGCGCGCCTCTGCGCCCTCGTCCGGGACGATCGCCGGCCGGTCGATCGCCTCGAGGGCGCGTTCCCAGAGCCGCGCCCGGCGGCAGCCACGGGCCGCCAGCACCCCGCACGGCGTGCCCGGCGGGATCGCCGCCGCGACCGCGCGGGCCGTCTCCTCGAGGATCGAGACGAAGGGCACGCCGACCGCGGCGCGGATCTCGGCCTCCCAAGCGTGCGCGGTGATGCAGGCCATGATGAGGAAATCCGCGCCGGCCGCCTCGAGCCTTCGGGCCATGGCCACGAGCGCCGGCGCGGGAGAGGGGCCGGTCCCCTCGATCGCCTCGTTGCGGTTCGGCACCTTGGGGTTGCAGTCGACGAGGAGATGCAGGTGGTCCTGATCGCGCGGGGCTCCCGTGGCGGCCAGGATCTTGCTCACGAGATCGACGGTGGCGGCCGGCCCCATGCCGCCCAGGATGCCGACCACGAGGTCGGCCGCCCGGCTCATGCGGCGGCGACCGCCGCGGCCATGGCGGCCAGCCGCTCCGGGTCGAGCCGGCCGGCGCGGCGGACCCCGCTGCAGACGTCGACCCCGAACGGCCGGACGGTGCGGATCGCCCGGCCGATCGTCTCGGGGGTCAGGCCACCTGCCAGGAAGACCGGCCGCGCCACCGCCTCGACGATCGCCCGGGCAACCGCCCAATCGTGGGTCCGCCCGGTGCCGCCCAGCTCCGGCACCGCCGCCCCGGGCCGGCCGCTGTCGAGCAGCAGCGCATCGGCGGTCGGCGCGGCGGCGCGCGCCTCCTCGACCGCCCCCGGCCCTTCGACGTGGACGACCTGGACCAGCCGCAGCCAGGGGAAGGCCTGCCGCAAGGCGCGCCGGACCGGCTCGCCGACCCGGTCGACGATCTGCAGCGCCGCGGGCCGGACCGTCTCGACCTCGCGGGCGAGGCCCTCGGCGCTGCGTGCCGAGCTCAACAGCACGCTCGTGACCGCGGGCGGGCAAAGCCGGGCGAGCTCGGCTGCGAGCTCGAGCGGGATCGGGCCCGGGCCCGAGGGCATGGGGCCGACCAGGCCGACCGCGTCGGCGCCGGCCGCGACCGCGCGTCGCAGCTCGTCGGCATCGCCGATGCAGCAGATCTTGAGTCGTGCCCGCACCGGCCTCCTCGCGCACGATTGCCAGCCCGGCCGCGCCCTTCTATCGCTCGCCGGGCAGCCTGTCGCCCGATTTCCGCCGAGGGAGCGAGCACCGTGGCCGAGCTCGTCGTCGTCGACCATCCGCTGGTCCAACACAAGCTCGCGCTGTTGCGCATGAAGCAGACGCCGGTCGCCGAGTTCCGCCGGCTCGTGCGCGAGATCGCGCATCTCCTGGCCTACGAGATCACCCGCGACCTGCCCCTTGCGACCGTGCCGATCGAGACCCCGCTCATGGCCACCGAGGCCAAGATGTTGGCCGGCAAGAAGGTCTGCATCGTCTCGATCCTGCGGGCCGGCAACGGGCTGCTCGAAGGGATGCTGGAGCTCGTGCCCTCGGCCCGGGTCGGGCACATCGGCCTCTATCGCGATCCGGCCACCCTCCAGCCGGTCGAGTACTACTACAAAGTGCCGACCGACATCGCCGACCGGCCGGTGATCGTCGTCGACCCGATGCTGGCGACCGCCAACTCGGCGGTCCGCGCGGTGAGTCGGCTCAAGGCCGACGGGGCGCGCGACCTCAAGTTCGCCTGCCTGATCGCCGCACCGGAGGGTGTCGCGCGGATGCACGCGGCCCATCCCGACGTGCCGATCTACACGGGCGCGGTCGACGAGCGGCTGAACGACCACGGCTACATCCTGCCCGGCCTCGGCGATGCCGGCGACCGGCTGTTCGGCACGCGCTGAGAGGGGCGACGGTTGCGTTAACCGAATCTCGAGGTTTCGCGGCTATGGCCGAGAGCGAGCGGGGCACGAGCCCGGCCCAGCCGAAGGTCCGCACGGTGCTGCCCTGTCGGATCGTCACGAGCCGACCCGAGCTCTACGAGGGTCTCGCCGCGCTGATCGCCGGCTGGGGGCTGCCCTGTCGCGCGCTCACCACAGCCCGGGCGCTCGCCGAACCCGTGGGCGAGCCCGAGCTCGACCTGTTGGTGCTCGAGGGCGAGCAGCCGGGGCCGGGGCTGCGCCAGCTGTTGGCCCGCCGCAACGCCGGCGGCGGGCCGGTCGTGGCCCTGCTCCGGCGCGGCCGGCCGCGGCTCGCCTCGCTCGCCCTGGCGCTCGGCTGCGACGACGGCATCGCCTTCCCCTTGGCCGAGGACGAGCTCAGGCTGCGGCTCGAAGCCCAAGCCGGCCATGCAATGCTCTCTCGCGAGTTCCGCCTGCGCGAGCTCGTGTGCGAGCGTTGGCGCGAGCCGGGCCGGCCCTCGCCGGCCGTGGTCGCGGGCCCTGCCGAGGGGCTCGTCCTGTTGGTCGGGCCGCCCTCCGCGGTCCAGGTGGAGCTGGCCCGTGCCCTGCCGCTCGAGCGGGTGGTGTTCGTCCGGTCCTTGCGCACCGCCGCCTTCCGGCTGGCCGAGGAGCAGCCTCGGCTCGTGCTGGTTTCGGTCGAGGGTGGGATCGAGCGCGAGCGGGCCGACCTCGAGCGGCTCGCGGCCGCGGCGCGGCGGGCGGCCGTGGTGGCGCTGCTCGCCGCACCGGGCGAGCGCATCCCGGCCACCGACGCGGTTCGGCTCGGCTTCGCCGATCGGATCGCGGTCGACGACACGCCCGAGGAGCTCCGCCTGCGGCTCGGCTTCTGGCTGCGCCGGGTGACCGTCCAGCGAGGGCTCGTCCGGCAGCGGCTCGCGGCCAAGGGCGGGCCGGCGGTCGATCCGGCGACCGGCCTTTGGGCTCGCGCCATGCTGCTCGACTATCTGAACCGCCGCGAATCCTACCCCCGCGGTCGCGAGCGGCGCTGCGTCGTGGTCCGCTTGGGTGGCCTCGCGGAGCTCGCGGGACGGCTCGGCCATCTCCGGGTCGAGCGGCTCCTCGCGAGCTGCGGCGAGTGGCTGGCGGCTCGGGTCCGGGCCGAGGACCTGCCCGTGCACCTGGGCGAGGGGGCCTTCTGCGTCGTGCTCCCGCCTTCGCCTTCGGCGGATCCGGAGGGGCTCGCCCGGCGCTTGCGCGAGGAGCTCGCCCTGCCGCTTCCCGCCGACGGTGGGCCGGCGCTCCTGCCGGTGGCGACGGTGTGCGGTCGCTTCGCCCGTCCGGCCGATGCGCCGCGCGCCCTCGAGCGGGCGGTCCGCGACGCGGCCCGGCCGCTCGGCCTCGCCGCCTGAGGAGGCCGCCGGCCGGCTGCCGGCGGCCCGGGCTCAGATCATGTACATCCCGCCATTGGCCGAGATCGTCGAGCCGGTGATGAAGCCGGCGTCCTCGCTCACGAGGAAGAGGACGCAGCGGGCGATCTCCTCGGCCGTGCCGAGCCGGCCGACCGGGATCTGCGGGATGATCTTCTCCGCGATGATCTTGGGGTCGACCGCGCGGACCATGTCGGTCTCGATGTAGCCCGGGCAGATCGCGTTGACCGTGATCCCGAACTTGGCGCCCTCTTGCGCGAGGGCCTTGGTGAAGCCCAGGTCGCCCGCTTTCGATGCCGCGTAATTGACCTGGCCGAACTGACCTTTTTGCCCGTTGACCGAGGAGATGTTGACGATCCGCCCGAACTTGCGCTCGCGCATCCCCGGCCAGACCGGGTGGGTCATGTTGAACAGGCCGTCGAGATTGGTGCGGATGACCTCGTCCCACTGCTCACGGGTCATCCGGTGGAACGGCGCGTCACGGGTGATCCCGGCATTGTTGACGAGGATCTCGATCGGCCCGAGCTCGGCCTCGACCCGCTTCACGCCGGCCACGCACGCCTCGTAGTCGGCCACGCTCCACTTGTAGACCGCGATCCCGCTTTCCGCGCGGAAGCGCTCGGCGGCCTCGTCGTTGCCGGCGTAGGTGGCCGCCACCCGGTGGCCGGCCCCCTCGAGGGCCAGCGAAATGGCGGCCCCGATGCCGCGGGTGCCCCCGGTGACCAAGGCGACGCGTCCCATGTTCCCCGTCCTCCCTGTGCGTTCTTCCGAGGCTCTCTCGGACGATCCGAGCAGACCGCGGCCGAGCCGGCCGGGTGCTCGCGCTCAATCCCGCGCCACGCAGAGGGCGATGCCCATCCCGCCGCCGATGCACAAGGTGGCGAGGCCCTTCTTGGCGTCGCGCCGCTGCATCTCGTGCAAGAGCGTGACGAGGATCCGCGCGCCCGAGGCACCGATCGGGTGCCCGAGCGCGATCGCGCCCCCGTTGACGTTGACCTTCTCGGTGTCGAAGCCGAGGTCGCGGTTGACCGCGATCGCCTGGGCCGCGAACGCCTCGTTGGCCTCGACGAGGTCGAGGTCGTCGACCGTCCAACCCGCCTTCTCGAGGGCCTTGCGCGAGGCCGGGATGGGCCCCGTGCCCATGATCGCGGGATCGACCCCGGCCTGCGCCCAGGAAACGATCCGGGCGAGCGGGGTGAGCCCGCGCCGCTCCGCCTCCTTCGCACTCATGACCACCAGCGCCGCGGCGCCGTCGTTGATGCCCGAGGCGTTGCCGGCGGTGACCGTACCGTCCTTGGTGAAGGCCGGGCGGAGCTTCTGGAGCGCCTCGAGGGTGGTGCCGAAGCGCGGATATTCGTCGGTGTCGACCACCACGTCGCCCTTGCGGTTCGGCACCGTGACCGGGGCGATCTCGTCTTTGAACTTGCCGGCCTTGATCGCCGCTTCGGCCTTGTTCTGCGAGGCACAGGCGAAGCGGTCCTGGTCCTCCCGCGTGATCTGCCACTGCTGCGCGACGTTCTCCGCGGTGTTGCCCATGTGGTAGCCGTGGAAGGCGTCCCAGAGCCCGTCCTTGAGCATGCTGTCGAGGAACTCGACCGTGCCCACCTTGGTGCCGTCGCGCAGATGCGCGAGGTGCGGCGCGCGGCTCATGCTCTCCTGGCCGCCGGCCACGACGATCGTCGAATCGCCGTTCTTGATCGCCTGGTAGGCGAGGGCCACCGATTTGAGGCCCGAGCCGCAGAGGATGTTCACCCCGTAAGCCGGTACCTCGACCGGGATCCCGGCGGCGACCGAGGCTTGCCGGGCCGGGTTCTGGCCCTGACCGGCGGTCAGGATCTGGCCCACGATCACTTCGGAGACCTCGCCCGGCTCCACGTTCGCGCGCTGGAGGGCCGCCTGGATCGCGACCTTGCCGAGGGCGTGCGCCGGCAGGCTCGAGAGGGCCCCGTTGAAGGAGCCGATCGGGGTGCGGGCGGCGGCGACGATCACGACGTCGGTCAAGGGACGTCCTCCGGGCTTCGGGTTCGACTGGCCGATCTTCTAGGCGGGGGGCGTAGCGCCGCGCAATGCGGCGCAGCTGCGACCTTTCGCTGGCCGCGCCCGTGGTCCCGGCCACACCCCGATAACGCCGGACCGGGGGGCACCGACGGCTTCACGCTTTCTTAAGAAGAGGGGCGCAGACTGCCCGGCGATGGGGGTTTCCTCTCGCTGGGAGTTACGGACCATGTCTTTCCTGCGCAGCTTCCTCCGCGACGAGCGGGGCGCCACGGCGATCGAGTACGGCCTGATCGCGGCCCTGATCTCGGTCGCCATCATCGCCGCTCTGACGACCCTCGAGGGCGCGCTCACGAGCACCTTCAACTCGATCACCGAGGCGCTGACACCGAGCCCCTGACGGGCTGATCGTCGAAGGGCTCCGAGCGCGGGGTCGGCCGGGTCGTGGCACCGTCGCGGCCCGGCCGGTCCGAGCGCGGCGCCCCCGCCTCGGCCGAGGCCGGCCCAGCGGCTTAACCAACGCCGCGCCGGCCGAGAGCCGCACCGTCCCAACCCGGACCGAGACCATCGCCCGTGTCGAGCCCGTCCGCCCTTCTCGTGGTCCTGCCGCTCGCGGCGGCCCTGGCGCACGTCGTCTGGACCGACCTCGCCGAGCGGCGGATCGCCAACGGCGCGGTGCTGGCGGTGCTCGCGCTCTGGCCCGTCCAGCTCCTGCTCACGGGCCGGCCCGATCCCTGGTGGACCGGCCCCCCGGCCGGCTTGCTGGTGCTCGCGGTCGGGCTGATCGCCTGGCGGGCCGGCGTCCTGGGCGGGGGTGACGTCAAGCTGGCGGCAGCACTCGCGACCCTCGCGGGGCTCGGCGGGCTCGCGGAGTTCCTGCTCGTGACGACGCTCGCGGGTGGTTTGTTGGCGCTCGTGATGCTGCTCGCGGACCGGATCCGACCGTGGCTGGCCGCCCTGGCCGGGCAGCTCCTGTCGCTCCCGGTCGCGGGACGGCTCGGCACCTTCCTGCTCGGCGATCCCGCCGGCCGCCCGGCCTCGGTGCCCTACGGAATTGCGCTCGCCACGGGCGGCCTCTGGTGGGCGCTGGCCCTGCTCGGCCACAGCTAGGAGGTCGAAGCCGTGCGTCGCATCCTGGTGCCCCTCCTGGCCCTGCTCGTCGCCGGCGGTGCCGCGCTCTACGCCCGCAAATGGGTGGAGAGCCGGCAGGTCGCGCCGTCCGCCAACGCGGCACCGGGCCCGGCCCCCGGCCGGATGGTGCTGGTCGCCGCCGTCGACCTGCCGGCGGGCAGCTTCCTGCAGCCCGGCTCGATCCGCTGGCAGGCTTGGCCGGACGTCGAGCTGCCGCCCTCCTACTTCGTCAAGGGCGTGCGCGACGAGGACCAGGCCGTCGGCGCGGTGGTCCGCTACGCCCTGGCGCGCGGCCAGCCGCTGACCGACGGTGGGCTCGTCAAGCCGGGCGAGCGTGGCTTCTTGGCGGCGGTGCTGGCGCCGGGCATGCGCGCCGTGTCGGTGCCGGTCGACGAGGCCTCGGCCAATGCCGGGCTGATCTTCCCCGGTGACCGGGTCGATCTCGTGCTCGCCCAGTCGCTCGCCACCGAGGCCGGCGAGCGCGGCCGGGCGCGGCGGGTCGCCGAGACCGTCCTCGAGGATGTGCGCGTGCTCGCCATGGGCCGCCGGCTCAAGGGGGCGGAGGGCGAGGAGGGTTCCATCCAGGCCCGCACCGTCACCCTCGAGGTCACCCCGGCCGACGCCGAGCGGGTGGCGCTCGTGACCGAGCTCGGCAAGCTCACCTTGAGCCTCAGGAGCCTCGCCCGTCCGGACGAGCCGGCCGCCACCGCCCCGGCCCGGGTCACCTGGGACGATTCGGTCAGTCGGGCGCTCGGTGCCGGCTCGAACGGCAAGGTCCTGGTGCTGCGCGGCGGGCAGAAGTCGAGCGCCGCGACGAGCGGAGGGGAGCCCGCCCGATGAGCTCACGCGTCCCGCCCGCACGGTCCGGCCCGCCCCGGGACGGCGGACCGCACCCCGGAGCCCGAGCGATGCGCAGCCTCGCCGCCCTCCTCTTCGCCCTCGCGGCCGGTGCCGCGGCGCCGCTGCTCGGTCCGATCGGTCCCTGGCCCGGC
Organism: Geminicoccaceae bacterium; assembly: GCA_023512415.1. GTDB lineage: Bacteria > Pseudomonadota > Alphaproteobacteria > Geminicoccales > Geminicoccaceae > JANXAZ01. The sequence goes on from JAILZQ010000095.1 coordinate 10,511, forward strand.
CTGCCCGGGGCCGCCGCCCAGGAGTTCGTGGCACCGACCGGCGAGCTCCAGCTCGAGGTCAAGAAGGGCCGGCTCTTGCGCCTGTCGACGCCGGTGAGCGCGGTGTTCGTGGCCGACCCCGAGGTCGCCGACGTCCAGGCCCAATCACCGACACTCCTCTACGTCTACGGCCGCCGGGCCGGGACGACCACGCTCTACGCGGTCGACGACGCCCAGCAGGTGGTGCTGCGCCGCGACGTCCAGGTCCGGCACAATCTCTCGCGGCTGCGCCAGGTGATGGCCGAGGCGATCCCCGACCATCCGCTCCAGCTCCAATCGGTCGAGGGCGGGCTGATCGTGAGCGGTCGGTTGCCCTCCGCGGTCGCGGCCCAGGAGGCGCGCGAGATCGCGAGCCGCTTCCTGGGCGAAGGCGAGAGCTTGATCAACCGGCTCCAGGTCGCGGCACCCACCCAGGTGAGCCTGCAGGTGCGGGTGGCCGAGGTCTCGCGCGAGGTCGTGAAGCTCTTCGGGATCAACTGGGACACGTTGTTCAGCCCCGGCGACTTCGTCTTCGGCCTGGCGACCGGCCGTCCCTTCCTCGACCCGGCGACCGGCGCCGTCGGCCGGCTCACCGACCCGGCCGGCACCGCGGGCGGTCTCTTCGGCCGGTTCGCTTCGGGCGACACCAACATCAACACGCTGATCGACGCGCTCGAGCGCGAAGGTCTCGTGACCGTGCTCGCCCAGCCGAACCTCACGGCCCTCTCGGGCGAGACGGCGAGCTTTTTGGCCGGTGGTGAGTTCCCGGTACCGGTGGGCGCGGAAGACAACCAGATCCAGATCGAGTTCAAGCAGTTCGGCATCAGCTTGGCCTTCACCCCCACGGTGCTGAGCCCGGATCGGATCAGCCTCAGGGTCCGTCCGGAAGTCAGCGACATTTCGGAGAGGGGTGCGATCCGGGTGCGCGACCTCACGATCCCCGCGCTCACCACGCGGCGCGCCGAGACCACGGTCGAGATCGGCAGCGGCCAGAGCTTCGCGATCGGCGGCCTGATCTCCAACACCACCCGCTCCAACCTCGAGAAGTTCCCGGGGCTCGGCGACATCCCCGTGCTCGGCACGCTGTTCCGCTCGACCAATTTCCAGCGCAGCGAGAGCGAGCTCGTCATCATCGTGACCCCCTACCTCGTCCGGCCGGTGGCGACCGCGGCGTTGCGGACGCCGGTCGACGAGCTGCGCCCGGCCAGCGATCTGGAGCGGATCCTCAACGGGCGCCTCCTGCGCTCCGGCACCCTCCCGGGGCCTGCGGGACCCGGTCAGCCGGGAGGCCCGCGGCTGCGCGGTGCCGCCGGCTTCGCGCTCGATTGACCCTTCGGCTTCCGGGAGACCGCCCGTGCTCCACGCCCGCCTCGCCCTCCCGCTCCTGCTGATCGGTGGCTGTTCGGCACTCGATCCGCCGAGCCCCGAGCCTTGGGCGGCACGCGCACCGGTGGTCGCCGAGTGGCGTTACCTGCACACCGTGCATTTCGCGACCGACCGGGCCGAGCTCGCGTCTTCGGAGCTCGAGAGCCTGCGCAGCTTCCTCGCCGCCCTGCCGGCGGAAGGTCGCTACCGGGCGCTCGTGATGGGCCACGCCGACGAGCGCGCGAGCGACGCCTACAATCTGACGCTCTCCGACCGGCGGGCGCGCCACGTGGCCGATCTCTTGCGCGCCCACGGGCTCGAACGAGTGGAGGTGAGCCGCCGCGCCTACGGGGAGAGCCGGCCGATCGATCCGGGCCGCGGCGAGCCGGCCTGGGCGCGCAACCGGCGGGTCGAGATCCTCGTCCGCCACTGGATCGCCGAGGCACCGCGCTGCGGCGAGGGGGACCGCACACCTTCCCTCCACGGCCAACAGCTCCTGCCGGATCTCGGCTGCGCCACGGCTGCCAACCTCGTCGCGATGGTCGCCGACCCGGCCGACCTCGCCGAGGGCCGGCCGCTCGGCCCGGCCAACGGGGTCCGCGAGGCCGAGGCCATCGTCCGCTACCGGACCGACAAGGTCCGTCCGCTCCTCGAGGAGGATCGGCAGCCGTGACCGGCACCGCCGTCGCCAAGGAGGCCGTTGCCGGTCAGGAGCGGCTCCAGCTGCGTGCCTTCGTGGCCGACGACGAGACCCGTGCCGTGGTCGAGCAGGTGGTGGGCGACCTCATGATCCCGGCCGCGGCGATCCACCGCGGCCGGATCGAGGATGCGATCCAGCTGCTCGGTCGGCTGCGCTCCCCGCGGGTGCTCTTGGTCGACATCTCGGCCTGCGAGCTGCCGCTCTCGGCGGTCAACGAGCTCGCCGAGGTGTGCGAACCCGGGGTGAGCGTCATCGCGATCGGCGACCGCAACGATGTCGGCCTGTTCCGTGAGCTCATCAACCACGGGATCAGCGACTATCTGGTCAAACCGTTGACCCCGAGCCTGTTGCAGCGCTCGCTGTTGGCGGTGGTCGAGGGGGGCGGGCAGCACAGTCGGCAAACCAGCCGGCTCGGCCGGATCGTCGCGGTGATGGGCTGTCGCGGCGGGGTGGGCGCCACCACCGTGGCGACCAGCCTCGCCTGGGCGATCGCCTCGCGCCGCCACCGGCGGGTCGTCCTCTTCGACCTCGACGTGCAGTTCGGCAGCGTCGCCCTCGCCATGGACCTCGACCCCGTGCACGGGCTCAGGGACGCCCTCGAGAACCCCGGGCGCATCGACGGCCTCTATCTCGACCGGACGCTCGTGCGCCATTCCGAGTCGCTCTGGGTGCTGAGCGCGGAGGAGGCCCTCGACGATCCGGTGCGTGCCGATCGCGACGCGGTCGGCCTGCTCCTGCACGAGTTGCAGTCCAAGTTCCACTTCACGGTCGTCGACTTGCCGCGGCGGATGGACCCGGCCGTCCAGCAGGTCCTACAGACGGCCACCAACTTCGTCCTCGTGAGCGACCTCTCGCTCGCCGGCATGCGCGACGGCATGCGCGTCGTCCAGCTCCTGCAAGCGACCAACGCCTCGTGCCCGGTCACCGTGGTGGCCAATCGGGTCGGCGAGTTCCGGACGGGCGAAATCCCCAAGGCCGAATTCGAGCGGGGTTTGGGCCGCTCGATCGACCTCGTCCTGCCGTTCGACCCCAAGCACGTCTTCCCCCTGGTCAACGCCGGCCGGCCGGTCGCTTCCGGCAGCGGCCCGACCGCCGCCGCCCTCTGCCGGCTCGCCGATCAGCTCTGCGGCGCCAAGTCGGCCGGCCGCGGCGGCCTGTTCGCCAAGCTCCTGGCCCGCTGGAGTTGAGCATGTTCGGCCGTCGTCCGGCCCAACCCCCGGCCGCCGGCGAGGCGAGTGTCGCGCGGCCGACGGCGCCGGCCCCCGGGCCGGCCGCCCCGGCGCCCGCGGCGCG
>JAILZQ010000096.1 GCA_023512415.1 Geminicoccaceae bacterium
CCAGAAGACCGCTCCAACCTTCACCTCACGCCAGACATCGCTCCCCTTGCCCAACTCGCCTCGCAGCCGAGCGAAGATCCCGTCCATCTGCACGTACAGCCGCTTTGGCAACTCCCTTGGCCGTCCGCTCTCCAACTGACTGCTCGCCTCTTTGGACGAGGCTCGGTTCTCGGGAGCCTGTCCTATCGCCAGCAAAGCTGGCAGACCCGCCGTGAGTTTCGCCCACCAACTCGCCACTCTGACCGTGTCTAGCTCATTCAAACGGCCGCCCAGAGACTCGGCCAGACGCTGGACTTGCTTGCCACTGAGCCACCGCTCGGGCGGAGATCGGCAGGAAACGACCGTCGACATAGGCGATGCGGGCCATGGCGGCTCCCGGGCGAGGTGTCAGAAATAGTCGAGGCGGACGGCGAACAGCTGCTCGACGCGCTTCACCGTCTCGGCCCGGGCGGCGATGATCACCCGATCGCCGGCGCGGACCACCGTGTCGCCGCGCGGCGTGATCACCCGGCCATCGCGGACCACGGCGCCGAGCACGAGGCCCGGCGCCTTGAGCTCGCGCAAGGGTTGCCCGACGATCGGCGAGGTCTCGAGCGCCTCGGCCTCGAACACCTCGGCCGCGCCGTCGCGGATCGTGTGGACCGCGCGGATCCGACCCCGGCGGATGTGACCGAGGATGCTCGACACCGTCGTGTCGCGCGGGTTGATCGTGACGTCGATGCCGATCTCGGCGGTCAAGATCTCGTAGTCGCTGCGGGTGACCAGCGCCAGGGACCGGCCGCAGCCCAGCCGCTTGGCGAGGAGCGAGGTCAAGATGTTGATGTCGTCGTCGTTGGTCACCGCGACGATCGCCCCGGCACCGTCGACCCCGGCCTCGAGCAGGGTGTCGCGCGAGCGGCCGTCGCCGCACAGCACGACCGCGTGGTGCAGCCGCTGGGCGACCAGGTCGGCGCGCGCCGGATTCGCCTCGATCACCTTGCAGGCGATGTCGGCATGGTGGCTCTCGAGGATCTCGGCGAGCCGTAGCCCGATGTTGCCGCCGCCCACGATCACGAGCCGCGAGGGGGCCGGCTCGCTCTGACCGAACACCGGCAGGGCACGGCCGAGATGGGCGGTCTCGCAGACGAAGAAGACCTCGTCGCCGATCAAGATCCGATCGTCGCCGCCGGGCACGAAGAAGCGCTCGCCGCGGACGATCCCGACGCACACCAGATGGAGGTCGGGGAAGAGGGCGGTGAGCTCGCGCAGGGGCGTGTCGATCACCGAGGCGGTCTCGTCGATCCGCAGCGCCACGAGGCGGACGAGATCCTCGGCGAAGGGCACGACGGTGAGCGCCCCCGGGACCAAAAGGCGCAGCGCGATCGCCTGGGCGACCTCGCGCTCGGGCGAGATCACCACGTCGACCGGGATGTGCTCACGGCGGAAGAGATCGGCGAAGCGGCCCTCGAGATAGTCCTGCTCGCGGATCCGGGCGATCCGGGTCGGCACGTTGAACAGCGAGTGGGCGACCTGGCAGGCGACGATGTTGACCTCGTCGACGTGGGTGACGGCGACCAGGAGGTCGGCGTCGGCCGCCCCGGCCCGCTCGAGCGTCGAGGGGAGGGCGGCGTGGCCGACCACCGCCTGGATGTCGAGCGCGTCGCCGATCCGCTGGGCGAGCTCGGCGTTCTGGTCGATCACCGTGACGTCGTTGCCGACCTTGGCGAGATAGCGGGCGATGGCGGCACCCACCTGCCCGGCTCCGGCGACGATCACGTGCACGGGATCCGCTCCGCGCCCGGGGCGCGCTCAGTCGTCGCTGCTGGTGAGGCCGAGCGCCTTGAGCTTCCTGTGCAGGGCCGAGCGCTCCATGCCGACGAAGTTGGCGGTCCGCGAGATGTTGCCGCCGAAGCGCTGGAGCTGGGCCTGCAGGTAGCTGCGCTCGAAATGCTCGCGGGCTTCCCGGAGCGGCATCGAGACGAGCTCGACGTTGGCCGTGGGGTCGATCCCGCTCGTGGCCGAGGAGGTGAGGTCGGGCGGCAGGTCGGCGACGCCGATCGGCCGGTCGGCCGGCCCCGGGGCCATGATCATGAGCCACTCGATCGTGTTGCGGAGCTGGCGGACGTCGCCCGGCCAGTCGGCCATCTGCAGCACCGCCATCGCCTCCTCACCGATGGTCCGCGGGGCGCAGCCCAACAGGCGGGCGGAGAGCTGGAGGAAGTGGCGGGCGAGCTCGGGGATGTCGGTACGCCGCTCGACCAGGCGCGGCATCTCGAGCGGCACGACGTTGAGGCGGTAGAACAGGTCCTCGCGGAACCGGCCGGCCGCGATCTCCTGCTTGAGGTCGCGGTTGGTGGTGGCGAGCACGCGCACGTCGACCTCGACCCGCTGGTCGCCGCCCAGCCGGGTGAAGCGCTGCTCGTGCAGGACGCGGATGATCTTGCCCTGGGTCTCGAGCGGCATGTCGGCGACTTCGTCGAGGAGCAGCGTGCCGCCGTCGGCCCGCTCGAAGCTGCCGATCAGCCGGCCCTGTTCCGCGCCGTGCCAGCCGGGCTCGGCACCGAACAGCTCGAGGTCGACCCGTTCGGGGCTCAAGGCCGCGGCGTTGAGCACGATGAACGGCCCCGAGGCGCGCCGCGAACGCATGTGGATGGTCCGCGCCGCGACCTCCTTGCCGGAGCCGGCCGGGCCCGAGATCAGCACGCGCGAGTTGGTCGGCGCCACCCGCTCGATCGTCTGGCGGACCTTGACCATGGCGGGCGAGCTGCCGATCAGCTCGAGTTCTTCCCCGATCTTGGCCTTGAGCTCCTCGTTCTCGCGCTTGAGCCGGCTCGCCTCGAGCGCGTGCTGGACGGCGAGGATCAGCCGGTCGGCCTTGAACGGCTTCTCGATGAAGTCGTAGGCGCCCTTCTTGATCGCCGCGACCGCGGTCTCGATCGTGCCGTGGCCGGAGAACATGACGACCGGGACGAACGGGTACTCGGCCTTGATCCGCTCGAGGACCTGGATCCCGTCCATTTTCGAGCCCTCGAGCCAGATGTCGAGCAGGACGAGGGCGGGGGCGCGCTTGGCGAGCTGGGCGAACGCCTCCTCGGCGGTCGCCGCCTGGCGCGGCCGGTAGCCCTCGTCCTCGAGGACGGCGCCCACGACCTCGCGGATCGCCGCCTCGTCGTCCACGATCAGGATGTCCTTGCTCATGTGATCGTCCCGCGCGGCCGCTCCCCACGGTGGAGCGGCCCGTTCACCCCGGCATCGGCGGCTGCGGTCTCATGCTGCGCTGCGAAGCGGGAAGGCGAGCCGAACGAGCGCGCCCCCCTCCGTTCCGTCGGCCAGCTCCACCCGACCGTTGTGTTCCTCCATGATCTTCCGGACGATGGCAAGCCCCAAGCCGGTCCCCTTGGCGCGCGTCGTGGCGTAGGGCTCGAGCAGGCGGTGCCGGTCGCCCGATGGAAAGCCCGGGCCGTTGTCCTCGACCTCGAGCCGGATCTCCTTGGCCAGGCGCTGGCCGCGCAGGGTGATCCGCGGCTCCGCCGGGCGGCGGTCCTCGGCAGCTTCGCCGAGCGCGTCGATCGCGTTTTGCAAGAGATTGGTCAAGACTTGGCCGATCTTCTCGGCGTCGCAGTCGAGCCGCAGGGGATCGCCCTCGGGCAGCTCGACCACGAAGCGGATCCGCGGATGCGCGGTCTCTTGCAGGAAGACGGCACGCCGGACGAGCTCGGCCAGGGATTCGCTGCGCATGACCGGGGCGGGCATGCGGGCGAAGGCCGAGAATTCCGAGACCAGCCGACCGATCGTGTCGACCTGGTGGACGATCGTGTCGATCGCCCGGCCGAAGCTTTCCTGCTCGGCGGGCTCGATCTGGCCACGGAAGCGCCGACCGAGCCGCTCGGCGGAGAGCCGGATCGGGGTCAAGGGGTTCTTGATCTCGTGGGCGATGCGCCGCGCGACCTCCGCCCAGGCCGCCTGCCGCTGGGCGGCGATGAGCTCGGTGACGTCGTCGAAGGTCAAGACGAAGCCCACGATCGCCGCCGTCTCGCGCTGGGCGGCCAAGCGGACCAGAAGCGTGCGCTGGCGGCCGCGGCGGGTCACGCTCACCGGCTCCTGCACGGGCCCTTCCCCGTCGACCAGCAGCCGATCGAAGAGCGGGGTGGTCTCGGGCAGGAGGCTCTCGAGCGGCCGGCCCACGAGCTCCTCCTCGCGCACCCCCAAAAGGCCGGCGGCCGAGGGGTTGGCGAGGCGGATCCGGCGATCGGCGTCGAGCCCGATCACACCCGCCGTGACGCCGCCCAGGACCGCCTCGATGAACCGCCGCCGCTCGTCGAGCTCGCGGTTGGCGCGCACCAGCGCCCGGCGCTGGGCATCCAGCTGGCTCGTCATCCGGTTGAAGGCGCGGGCGAGCGAGCCGATCTCGTCGTCGCCCGGCTCGTCCTCGGGCACGCGCACGACGAGGTCGCCCGCGCGCACCCGCTCGGCCGCCTCGATCAGCCGGCCGAGGGGCCCGGCGAGCCGGTCGGCGAAGCCGATGCCGAGCCAGACCGCGGCCATCAACAAGAGCAGGGCCACGGTCATGAAAATCAGGGCGGAGGTGATCTGGATGCCGGAGCGCTCGGTCTCGATGAGGCGATAGTCGCTCACGACCTTCTGGGTCCGCTCCATGAAGGCCAGCACCTTGGGGTCGACCAGCCGGCCGACGAACAGATAGGCGTCGCCGAAGCCGTCGAGCCGGACGAGCGCGTGCACCCGATCGTCGCTGTCGCTCGTCAGGGTCACGAGCTCGCCGCGGGCAGCGCGGCCGACCGCGTCCTCGGGCACGCCTTCGAAGCCGAGGGCGAGGCCGAGCCCGGCTGCGGCGAGGACGCGGCCCGAGCCGTCGAACACGACCGCTTCGGAGAGCGCGCGCACCGCCGCCTGGGCGCTCACGAGCTGGCGGAAGGCGAGCGGCTGGTCGAGCAGCGCCGGGCCCTCGCGGTTGAGGTCGGCGGCCATCGCCAAGGCGTCGGCGCGGATCACCTCGCGGTGCTCGGCCAGATAGGCCTCGGCGACCGCGAGCGAGTTGTCGAGGGCGCTGCGGACCCGGGTCGCGAACCAGGATTCGAGCCCCGAGCTCAAAAACACGACGCTGAAGATCGCGACCAGAATGGCCGGGATCACCGCCACGAGCGAGAACAGGCCGACGAGCCGGGTGTGCAGGCGCGAGCCGGCCCCGCCGCGGCGGCGCTCGAGGAACAGGGCGACGAGCCGGCGGGCGACCACCACGCCCAGGAGGAGGAGCAGGACGAGGTCGAGGTTGAGGAGGAGGATGACCGTGGGCACGCTGGCCTCGATCGGGCCGAGGCCGGTGATCGCGGCGTAGGTCGCGACCGAGGCGAGGAGCGCGCCGGCCACGAGCAGCAGCGCCAGGCGGCGCTCGACGTCGGCGCGCTTGAAAAGCGCGCGCAAGCTCGCCCCGAAGCCGGCGAGGGGGCTGCCGCCGGCCGGCCGGGTCTGGCGCTCGGTCTCGATCACGCCCGCGTCATGGACCGCGGACGATCGGGATGTCCAGCTCCCGGATCTTCTTCCTGAGCGTGTTGCGGTTGAGGCCCAAGATGTCGGCCGCCTTGAGCTGGTTGCCGCGGGTGAGCTGGAGGGTGCGCGCGATCAGCGGCCGCTCGACCTCGCGCAGCACCCGGTCGTAGACCGCAGCCGGCGGCGAACCCTCGTCGTAGGCGCGGAAGAAGCGGTCGAGGAAGCCCTCGACGGCGCGCGCCAGATCGGGCTCGCCGGCTTCGGCCGCGGGCTCCTCGGCCGGCCGGCCCCGGGCGCCCGCGAGCTCGCGCTCGATGATCGCCTCCTCGATCGTCTCCTCGCTGTAGAGCACCGCGATCCGGCGGATCAGGTTCTCGAGCTCGCGCACGTTGCCGGGCCAGGAATGGGCCTTGAGCCGGGCGATCGCCCCGGGCGAGAGGATCTTGGCCGGCAGGCCCTCGGCTCGGGCCTTGGCGAGGAAGTGCTGGGCGAGGGCCGGGATGTCCTCGGTCCGCTCGCGCAGGGCCGGCAGGCGGATCGGCACGACGTTCAAGCGGTAGAACAGGTCCTCGCGAAAGAGGCCCTGGCTCACCATCTGCGCGAGGTCACGGTGGCTCGCGGCGACGATCCGCACGTCGGTGCGGGTCGGCTGGGTCCCGCCGACCGGCACGAACTCGCCCTGCTGGAGGACGCGCAGGAGCCGGGTCTGCGCCTCGAGGGGCATGTCGCCGATCTCGTCCAAGAAGAGGGTGCCGCCCTCGGCCTGCTCGAAGCGGCCGGCGCGGCGCGCGACCGCCCCGGTGAAGGCGCCCTTCTCGTGGCCGAACAGCTCGCTCTCGATCAGGTCCTTGGGGATCGCCGCCATGTTGACGGCGACGAAGGGGCCGGCTCGGCGCTTGCCGAAATCGTGGAGCGCGCGGGCCACGAGCTCTTTGCCCGTCCCCGACTCGCCGGCGATCAGCACGGTGAGATCGGTCCCGGTGAGCCGAGCCACGATCCGGTAGATCTCCTGCATCGCCGGCGAGCGGCCGATGATCGGCAAGGGCTCGTCGAGCTCGGGGACCGGCTCCTCGGGCGGGCGGGCGCGGCGGCGGGCGAGCGAGCGCTGCACCGCGGCCACGAGATTGCCGATGTCGAAGGGCTTGGGCAGGTACTCGAAGGCGCCGCGCTCGGTCGCCCGCACCGCGGTCAACAGCGTGTTCTGCGCGCTCATGACGATGACCGGCAGATCGGGCCGGAGCGCGCGGATCCGCGGCAACAGATCGAGGCTGTTCTCGTCGGGCAGCATGACGTCGCACACCACGGCGTCGCCCTGGCCCTCGGCCACCCAGCGCCAGAGCGTGGCCGCCACACTGGTCGCCTGGACCCGCCAGCCGTGCCGCGAGAGGGCCCGGCTCACCACGGTGCGGATCGCCTGGTCGTCCTCGGCGACCAGGATGGTCTCGCCGCTCACGCGCCCGCCTCCGCCTCGCCCGGCCGGCGCGGCCGCGGCGCGGCCGGCAAGCGGACGCGGGCGATCGTCCCGGGATCGCCCCGCTCGAGGCTCACCACCCCGCCGTGATCGGCCACCACCTTGGCCACGAGAGCGAGGCCGAGCCCGCGACCCTTGGGCTTGGTCGTGACGAACGGCTCGAAGAGATGCTCCTCGAGGTCGGGTGGCAGGCCCGGGCCGTTGTCCTTGACCTCGACCACGATCGGCAGCTCCTGGGCGGTCCGGGCGTGCCCGAGCGCGAGCCGCACGCCGTGCCGATAGTGGGTCGAAAGGGTGATCACCCCGCCCTCGGCGGGGACCGCCTCGGCGGCGTTCTTGACCAGGTTCAAGAAGGCCTGGATGAGCCGGTCGCGGTCGCCCTCGACCTCCGGTAGCGAGGGGTCGTAGAGCTCGACGAACCGGACGTGGCGGGCGAAGCCGCTCTCGGCGAGCCGGCGGACGTGCTCCAGGACCTGGTGGATGTTGACCGGCCGCCGCTCGATCGGTGCGCCGTCGCCGAACGCTTCCATCCGCTCGACGAGCTTCACGATCCGGTCGGTCTCCTCGCAGATCAGGGCGAGCAGGGCGCGGTCCTCGCTCGGCACGACGGATTCGAGCAGCTGGGCGGCGCCGCGGATGCCGGAGAGCGGGTTCTTGACCTCGTGCGCGAGGGTCGCGGCGAGGCCGGCGATCGAGCGGGTCGAGCCCCGCTGGGCGCGGCGGGCGTCGATCCGGTGCGCGACCGAGCAGGGGTGGAGGAGCAACAACAGCGCACCGGGCCGCTCCACGATCGGCGCCAGATGGCAGTCCACCGTCACGACCTCCCCGCGCGCCAGAGCGAGTTCCATACCGTAATCGGAGAGCGATCCGGCCCCGCTTCGCACGTGGCGTGCCAGGTCCAGGAGCCGGGCGTGCGGCGCCAAGAGGTCGGCGAGCGGCCGGCCGAGCAGCACCCGGGCGCTGGCCGACAGCAGGTGCTCGGCGGCCGGGTTGACCGCGAGGATGCACAACCCCCGGTCGAGGGCGATGAGCGGGCTCGGCAGGTTGGCGAGCAGCAGGTCGGCCTGGCAAGCCGGCTCGGGAACGGCGGGCGCGGGACGCTCGACGGGACCGTCCATCTGCACAAATCCTGTGCACGGGAATGCCGGTGCACACGGCAACGGCAGGGCTAGCCGGGACCGCCGCGGCCTTCAAGCCCCGCTGCGACCAACGCGGTCCTTGGCAGCGCCGGGGCTCGGCCTCTACTGTCGGGCGGACGCGGGAGGGCAAGTCTCGTGCGCTGCGTGGCACTCGTGGTGGCGGCCGGGCAGGGGATCCGGGCCGGCGGCGAGATCCCCAAACAGTACCGACCGCTCGGCGGCCGACCGCTGCTCCGCCATTCCCTCGAGCTGTTCGCCCGTCACCCGGCGATCGACGCGGTCCGCGTGGTGATCGCCGAGGGGCACGGCCCGCTCTACCGATCGGCGACACGCGGGCTCGCGCTCCTGCCGCCGGTCACGGGCGGGGCGACCCGCCAAGCCTCGGTCAGGGCCGGCCTCGAGAGCCTCGCCGCCGACCCGCCCGACCTCGTGCTGATCCACGACGCCGCCCGGCCGCTCCTCTCGGCCGCGCTGGTCGCCCGGGTGCGCGCCGCCCTCGAACGTCACCCGGCCGTCCTGCCGGCGGTGCCGGTGGTCGACACCCTGCGCCGCACCCGGGGCGAGCGGGTGCTCGAGGACGTCGACCGGGGGGGCCTCGTGCGCGTTCAGACCCCGCAGGGCTTCGCCTTCGGCGCGATCCTCGACGCCCATCGCCAAGCGCCGCCCCTGGGCTTCGCCGACGACGGGGCGGTCGCCGCCTGGGCCGGTCTGCCCGTGGTCCAGGTCCCGGGCGAGGAGGACAATGTGAAACTCACGCTGCCCGACGACTTCGAGGCGGCCGAGCGCCGGCTGATCGCCGCCGCGCCGCGCCGCACCGGCCAGGGGATCGACCTGCACCGGCTGGTGCCCGGCCGGCGGCTGGTGCTCGCCGGGGTCGAGATCCCCTTCGAAGAGGGCCTCGAGGGCCATTCCGATGCCGACGTGGTCCTCCACGCCTTGACCGACGCCATCTTGGGCGTGGTCGGCGCCGACGACATCGGGACCCATTTCCCGAACGACGACCCGCGCTGGAAGGACGCCTCTTCGACGGTCTTCGTCCGCCACGCGCTCGCGCTGCTCGGCACGTGCGGCGGGGTGCTCGAGCATGCCGACGTCACGATCCTCGCCGAGCGGCCGCGGCTCGCCCCGCACCGGGCGGCGATGCGCGCGAGCCTCGCTCGTTTGCTCGAGCTGCCGGAAGGGGCGATCGGCCTCAAGGCCGGCACTTGCGAGGGGCTCGGCGCGATCGGCCGGGGCGAGGGGGTTGCCGCGCTCGCCCTCGTCACCTGCCGCTTCCGGAGCGTCGCGTGATGTTCCCCGAGCCCTGCCTCACGGCCGCCCGCCGCCTGCTCGACGCCTGCGCCGGCGCGGGGCTCAAGCTGGCCACCGCCGAGAGCTGCACGGGCGGGCTCGTGGCCGCCTGCCTCACCGAGCACGCCGGGAGTTCGGCGGTCGTCGACCGCGGCTGGGTGGTCTACGACAACCGTGCCAAGATCGAGCTCTTGGGGGTGCGCGAGGAGACGCTCGCGCGCTTCGGCGCGGTGAGCGAGCGCTGCGCCCGCGAGCTCGCGGAAGGTGCCCTCGAGCGCTCGGGCTGCGGTCTCGCGCTTTCGGTGACCGGCATCGCCGGGCCCGGTGGCGGCACGGTGGAGAAACCCGTGGGCCTCGTCCATTTGGCCGCGGCCCGGCGCGGCGGACCGCTCCTCCACCGCCGCTGCCTGTTCCCGGGCGACCGCCGGGCGGTGCGGCTCGCTTCGGTCGAGGCGGTCCTCGCCCTCGGCCTCGAAGCGCTCGCGGGCGGGCCGGCCGGCTCCGAGGCCGGCCTCGCCTGAGCCTTCGACGCTACCCCGATATGCCGCCGGCCCGTTCGGCCGGCCGCGGCAACGCGGCCTTCACCCTGCCGAGCGAAGCTCCCGACCGCGCGGGCCGGAGCGCCCGCCCGGAGGGCTCCCGATGTCCTACCGTTCCTCGGCCGGCTGGTTCTGGCCGGACCTCGACGCTCTGCCGGTCGAGCCGGCGCCGCTGCCGGCTCCCGGTGCCGCGACCCCGCCACCCCTGGCGCGTGCCGATCGCCCGGGCCGTGCCGACCGCTGGGCGCAGCCGGCCCCACCGCCCGAGCGGCGCGCGGGCGAGGCCCATCCGGCCGCCTTCCCACCCGACCGCGCGGCGCGGCCCGCCAGCGAGCGCGAAGGCGCCGCGCCTGCGATACGTTCGCTCAGTCCCGAAGCCGGCTGAAGACGGAGTCGCTCGGGGCCTGGCCGGCGTGGCAGCCGAAGCAGGCTTCGGCCGCCTTGGCGCCGACCACTCGCTTCGTGGGGTCGCCGCCCGCGAAGCCCTCGAAGCCCCAGCCGCCGGTCGCGGCGAAGGCCTTCGCGTCCTTCTGCATGACGCCCACGACCTTGCGGGCGCCTCGACCACCGCATGGTCCTGCCGGAGCGCTTCGAGGAGATCGAAGACGATCACCGCACCGTCCGGGAACCTGCCCGTCCGATAGCCCTCGAGCGCCTTCGCGTTGGCGTAGATGTGGTGGATTCCGCCGAACGAATCGTAGAGCGGGTGACCCGGCTCGATCACCATGCTCTTGACGTGCGTCCAGGCTCGCCAGCCCTCGGGCCAAGCGACCTCGGCCGCCCCGGCTGCCGCGCCCTGGACGAGGACGAGCCCGAAAGCGGCCGTAGCGATCGTGCGCATGGCTTGCGACCTCCGAACCGTCGTGCTGTTGGAGCCTTCGCGAGGCTCCGCGCACCATCCAGCCGCGAGGTCGGCGGGTGGACAAGCGGGCACCTTGCGGTGCGGTACGAACCGTTCGGTGCGTCTTCTTGAAGGGGCGAGGAAAACGGGCGATGGACGAGGGCCGTGGCCGGCTCGCCGAGGTGGTCGGTTGCAAATGGTCGGTCGAGGTCCTGCGCGCGGTGCGCGACGGCGTGCGGCGGCCGGGGGCGCTCGAACGGGCGATCCCCGGCATCTCGACCAAGGTCTTGAACGAGCGGCTCGCCAAGCTCGCCCGCCTGGGGCTCGTGCTGCGCACCGCCTATCCCGAGGTGTCGCCGCGCGTCGAATACACCCTCACGCCCGCGGGCGAGCGGCTCTGCCGGCTCCTGGGCGAGCTCGACCGGCTCGAGGCCGAGCTCAGGGACGCGCCTCAGCCGGCCGGCGCCGCGGCCGGCGCCGGCCGGGGCGAGGCGGCGAGCCCCGGGCCGTAGAGCTGGCGGGCCCGGGCCTCGAAGGCCGCGACCATCCGGCTCACCGCCTCGTTGAACAACATGCCGACCAGATTCTGCAGGATCTTCGAGCGGAACTCGAAATCGACGTAGAAGTCGACGATGCAGCCGCCGTCGGGTGCTCGCTCGAACCGCCAGTGATTGTTCAGATAGTGGAACGGGCCTTCGATGTAGGCCACGTCGATCCCCAGATCGGGCAGGAGCGTCACCCGGCTCGTGAACCGCTCGCGGAAGACTTTGAAAGCGATCACGAGATCGGCATAGAAGACGTTGCCCTCCCGGCGGGTGATCCGCGCCGCTTTGCACCAGGGCAGGAACTCGGGATATTTGTCGACCTCGGCCACGAGCCGGTGCAGTTGCTCCGGCGTCCAGGGCAAGTGGCGCTTCTCGGCGTGGGTCGGCACGGGCGACGTCTCAGGCCGGAGCGGCGGCGAGGGCGGCGAGCCGGGCGGCCACGAGCCGGGCGAAGTCGGCCCCGGCATGATAGGAGCTGCGGGTCAAGGGCGACGATGCGACCAAAAGGAACCCCTTGGCCCGGCCGATCGTCGCGTAACTTTCGAACTCGGCCGGCTCGACGAAGCGGACCACCGGATGGTGGCGTGGCGTGGGCTGGAGATATTGGCCGATCGTCAGGAAATCCACCTCGGCGGCGCGCAGATCGTCCATGACCTGGAGGACCTCGCGCTTCTCCTCGCCGAGTCCGACCATGATGCCGGACTTGGTGAAGATCGTCGGATCGAGCTCCTTGACCTTCTGCAACAGACGCAGCGAGTGGAAGTAGCGCGCGCCGGGCCGGACCGTGCGGTAGAGCCGCGGCACGGTCTCGAGATTGTGGTTGTAGACGTCGGGGCGGGCCGCCACGACCGCCTCGACCGCCCCGGGCTTGCGCAAGAAGTCGGGGGTCAAGACCTCGATCGTGGTCGAGGGTGCGGCGCGGCGGATCGCCTCGATGCAGCGCACGAACTGGGAAGCCCCGCCGTCCGGCAGGTCGTCGCGGTCGACCGAGGTGATCACCACGTGCGCGAGGCCCGTGGCCAGGACGAGCTCGGCGAGCCGCTCGGGCTCACCCGCGTCGACCGGGCCGGGCACACCCGTCTTCACGTTGCAGAAGGCGCAGGCGCGGGTGCAGATCTCGCCCAGGATCATCACCGTGGCGTGGCGCTGCTGCCAGCACTCGCCGATGTTCGGGCAGGCGGCCTCTTCGCAGACCGTGTGCAGCTTCTTCGCGCGCACGAGCCGGCGGGTGGCGTGGTAGGCTTCGGAAGTGGGCGCCTTGACGCGGATCCAGGCGGGCTTCCTGGGCAGGCCGGCGGGGGTGGTGCCGGCTTTGCGGTCGAACAGGGTGACGGCGCTCATGGGCCGGAGATGCGCCCGGGGCCCCCTCGCGTCAAGGCGATGCGACGGCGCGGCGGGCCTCAGGGGAGGAGGGTGAGGACGAGCTCGCGGCGGTGCGGCCGCGTGCGGTGCTCCCAGAGGAAGATCCCCTGCCAGGTGCCGAGCAGGAGCCGGCCGCGGGCCACCGGCACGAAGAGGCTCGGCCCGGCCAGGAGTGCGCGGCCGTGGGCAGCCATGTCGTCCGGCCCTTCGAGGTCGTGGGCGTAGGCCGGATCGCCGTCCGGGGCGAAGCGGCGGGCGAGGGTCTCGAGGTCGGTGCGGACCTCGGGCGAGGCGTTCTCGGTGATCAACAGGCCGCAGCTCGTGTGCCGGGCGAAGAGGTGGGCCACGCCGGTGAGCTCGGGCGCCGTCTCGCGCACGAGCCGCGCGACCCGCTCGGTGAGGTCGAGGAACCCGCGCCCTTCGGTCGCGACGGTGAAGAGGGTCTGGTGGGGCATGGGGCGGCTCCCGGGTCGACGGGCCGGAGTTGGCCACGGCGAGCGCGGTAACGGAAGGGCGTTCGGCACCGCCGCGGGGGGCGTGGTTCGACGACGGCTCCGGCGAAGTAGCTTCAATGAGGCCCCGGCGAAGTTGCCGGGGAAGTCTAGACCGTAACGCTCTGCTTTGACCGCTGCTTGCTCGCTTCAATGAGGCCCCGGCGAAGTTGCCGGGGAAGTCCTCGGCCACTTCTTCCGCACGCTCGCCGTCTACCACCAGCTTCAATG
>JAILZQ010000097.1 GCA_023512415.1 Geminicoccaceae bacterium
CCGGCCGAGGTCCGCGTGGCGGCCCTCGATCCGCCGGTCGTCCCGACGCCCGCCGCACCTCTCGCTTCCCGGCCGCCGGGCGAACCGCCGCGCGGCTCGACCTCGCTTCCCGGGCAACCCGTGACCGCCGGCATCGGCCCGAGCCTGCCCGAGCCCGATGCGGCGACGCTGCGCCGGGCCCAGGAGGCGATTCCGCCGCCGCTCAGCGGCGAGGGCTTCCTGCGGCCGGTCGAGGGCCGGGTCGTGAGCGGCTTCGGCGACAAGCCGGACGGCCGGCGCAACGACGGGATCAACCTCGCAGCACCGCGCGGCACGCCGGTCAAGGCCGCCGAGAACGGGATCGTCGTCTATGCCGGCGAATCGATCCCCGGCTTCGGGCGCCTTCTCTTGATCCGCCACGCCGACGGTTTCACCACGGCCTACGGCCATCTCGACCGGGTGCTGGTGGCGGTCGGCGACCGGGTCGAGCGCGGCCAGGTCGTGGCCCGGGTGGGCGACACGGGCGACGTCAAGACCGCCCAGCTCCACTTCCAGCTGCGCAACGGTCGCACACCGATCGACCCGCGGCCGCATCTCGTGGGCGCCGGGCTGCAGCTCGCCGCCCGCCCCGGCGGCCGCGGGCCCGGCGGCTGAGCGGCACGGCTCAGCGCCAAGCGAGGAGCCGCCGCTCGAGGGCGCCGATCGCGGCGCCGATCGCGAGGCCCAAAACCGAGAGCAGGACGACGCCGGCCAACAGCCGGTCGCTGCGCATGAGGTGGCCGGCCTGCAGGACGAGCGCGCCGATCCCGTGTTCGGCGCCGATCATCTCGGCGGCGGTCAGCAAGACGAGGGCGATCGACGCCGAGATCCGCGCCCCGGCGAGCATCCCCGGCAGCGCTCCGGGGAGGATCACCCGCAAGACGATCGCGCGGGGCGCGAGGTCGAAGGACTGGGCCATCCGGACGAGGCTCTTGGGGATCTGGTCGACCCCCGAGGCGGTGGCGATCACCGTCGGGAAGAAGGTACCGAGGGCGATGGTCGCCACTTTCGAGGCTTCGCCGATCCCGAGCCAGAGGATCAGAAGGGGCAAAAGCGCGATCTTCGGTACCGGGAAGAGTGCCGAGACGAGCGGTAGGCCGATCGAGCGGGCGAGGCTCGAAATGCCGATCGCCAAGCCCACCGCCACACCGAGCATGGCACCCAGCGCCCAGCCGAGCGCGAGGCGCGCGAGGCTCGCCACGAGATGGCGGGCGAGCTCGCCGGAGCCGGCCATCTCGAGCAGGGCCGCGAGCACCCGGCTCGGCGCCGGCAGCGTGAAGGGCGAGACCAGCCCGGCGCGGGAGGCGAGCTCCCAAAGGCCCACGAGGACGAGAAAGGAGAGCCAGCCGACGTGGCGGATCCGCCGCGGCGCGAAGCCGCCGCCCCGGAACGGCACCTCACGCGCCGGCATCGGCCGGCCCCGCGCCGAGGGTCGCCTCGGCCCGCCGCGCATCCTCGCGCAAGAGACCCCAGAGCTCGTGCCGCAGCCGGGCGAGCTCGGCCAGCGCGGAGGGCCGGCCGCGTTCGGCCTCGGGGATCGGCACGGGCAGGATCGCCCGGACCCGGCCCGGCCGGGCGGAGAGGAGCACGACCCGGTCGGCCACCCGGACCGCCTCGTCGAGATGGTGCGTCACCCAGACGAGCGTGGCGCCGGCGGTGAGCCCCAGCATTTCCTCGAGCAACAGCTCGCGGGTCTGGGCGTCGAGTGCGGAGAGCGGCTCGTCGAGCAAGAGCACGCCGGGCTCGACCACGAGCGCGCGGGCGATCCCGACGCGCTGGCGCATGCCGCCCGAGAGCTGGCGCGGATAGGCGCGGGCGAAGTCGGCGAGCCGGGTGCGGGCGAGGGCCGCCCGTACCCGCTCGCGCCGCTCGGCGGCCCCGAGCCGGTCCTCGAGCGGCAGCGCCACGTTGGCCTCGACCGTGCGCCAGGGCAGGAGCGCGAAATCCTGGAAGACGTAGGCGAGCGGGACGAGCGAGCCCCGCGGCGGCTCGCCCTCGAGCAGGACCCGGCCGCGGCTCGGCCGCACGAGGCCGCCCAGGATCGCGAGCAGGGTCGACTTGCCGCAGCCCGAGGGCCCGATCACCGCCACCCGCTCGCCCGACTCGACCGCGAGATCGAGCGGCCCGAGCGCCTCGATCCCGTCGTAGGCGTGGGCGAGCCCCTCCGCGCGCAGCCGCACCGGCTCAGCGGGGCAGGTTGAAGTGGCCCGCGATGAAGCTCGTGTCGACGAAACGGCCGGGGTCGACCGCCGGGTCGACCAGCTTCTCTTCCTTCAAGAGCGCCACCTGCTCGTAGACGTTGCCGACATCCAGCCGGCCCATGGGGTCGATGTAGGGGGCGCCGGCCTTGATCGACTCGGGCGTCGCCTGGGTGTACTTGGCGATGATCGCGATCACCGGCTCGGCGTCGGACTCGAAGAGCCGTCGGCCCTGCGCGTCGCGCTTGTTCATGACCGCATGATAATCGCCGGCCCCCTTCTGGTAGGCGCGCACGAAAGCCTCGACCACCGCACGCCGGCGCTCGACGTTGCGGGTCGAGGTGAAGAGACCACCCAGGGCGTAGGGTGTCCGCTCGTGCACCCAGCCGATCAGCTTGGCCTCGCCCGCGCGATCGAGCTCGCTCGCGATGTGCCCGGGGAGGATCGCCGCGTCGACCTGCCCCGTCTTCAGAGCGGCCTGCATGTTGGGCAGCGTCTCGAGCGGCACGAGCCGGATCGCGCTCGTCGCCACGCCGAGCCGGCGCGCCAAGAGGCCGGCCATGATGTGGAAGCTCGAGCCGTGCTGGGTGATGGCGAGGCTCCGGCCCGGCAGCTTCTCGGGGGCCGTGAGCCCCGCCGCCCAGGCGGCATTGCTCGCGAGATAGGCCGAGAAGTCGAAGCCCGGCTCTTCCCGGCTCTGGGCGCCGATCACCTTGAGGGCCCCTTGGCCTGCGAGGTTGAAGAAGCCGGCCGTGAACGCCGTGACGCCGAAATCGGCGTCACCGGAAGCCACCGCGACCGCCACCGGCTGCGCCGCGCGGAAGAAGACGAGCTCCGCCTCGAGCCCCTCGGCGGCGTAGTAGCCGCGCTCCTGCGCGATGAACAGCGGCGCGGAGGAGACCAACGTGAGGGCGGCGATCTTGACCTTCTCGGCCGCTTGGGCGGCGCCGAAGAAGAGGAGAAATAGGCACGCGGCGAGCGAAGCGATCCGGCGGAACGACAAGGCGTGGCCTCCCGGTACCTGTCCCGGCGCGAGATTAGCGGCCCTCGGCACAGCGTCCAATCGGCCGGTTGGAGGCGGGGCGCGGCGGGCACGGAGCGGCGGGGTCGCGCGGAGGACCGGGGAGCGCAGCAGACCACCTCGCGCCGTTCGAACCGTCCCCTCGCTCGCTCGGCGCGGGTGGAGCGACCGTGAACCCGGTCGCCGGCCGGGTGAGATCGCGCCACCCGGCGGCTGGCCCGCCCGGAAGCTCAGCCGGGCTCGGCGATCGCGCCCGTCACCCCGCCGGTCAGCCGGACGAGCTCGGTGAGGCTCGTTTCGAAGACCGCGTGGGGATGGCCGGCCGCCGCCCAGAGGCGTTCGAACCGGCCGAGGCTCGCATCGATCGCGCAGGGCAAGCGTTCGGGGTGGCCGACCGGCGCCACTCCGCCGATCGAAAAGCCCGTGGCCGCCCGCACCGTCTCGGCATCGGCGCGGGCGACCTCGCCCTCGAGCCCGAGCAGGAGCGGCAGTGCGGCGGGCCGGCAGCGCCGGTCGCCCGCGACGAGCGCCAGGACCGGCCGCCCGCCCACGAGGAACAGGAGCGACTTGACGATCTGGCCGACCTCGACGCCGAGGGCCCGGGCGGCGTCCTCGGCGGTCCGCGCGGTCGCGGCGAGGGCCACGGGTCGGGCCGGCGAGCCGGCCGCCTCGAGCGCCCGGCGCACCCGCTCGACCGCCGGACGGCCGAGGATCGTCGGGTCGGCGGGCGGGCTCAAAGCGGCGGCAGGGCGATCGTGGCACCGGTCTGCGGCACGTCGTAGCCGCGCTGCACGGCCGGCCGTTCGGCGATCGCCCGGTACCAGCGGGCGACGTTCGGATACTCGGCCCAGTCGATCCGGTGCCACTCCCAGCGCGCGACCCACGGGAAGGTCGCCACGTCGGCGATCGTGTAGTCGCGCCCGGCGAGATACGGCACCTCGCCGAGCCGCCGGTTCATGACCCCGTAGAGCCGCTTCACCTCGGTGTGGTAGCGCTCCTCGGCATAAGGTGCTTTGCCCGGGTTGAAGCGCAGGAAATGGTGCAGCTGGCCGAACATCGGCCCGACCGAGGCCATCTGGAAAAAGAGCCATTCGAGCGTGGCGATCCGCCGCGGCCGGTCCATCGGCAGGAACTTGGCGGTCTTTTCGGCCAAGTAGATCAAGATGGCGCCCGATTCGAACACGCTCTGGCCGTTCGAGCGGTCGACGATCGCCGGGATCTTGTTGTTCGGGCTGATCTTGAGGAAGGCGGGCTCGAACTGCTGGCCCTTGTTGATGTCGACGGGGTGCACCGTGTAGGGCAGCCCGCATTCCTCGAGCATGATCGAGATCTTGCGCCCGTTGGGCGTCGACCAGGTGTAGAGATCGATCATCGGCAAGGTCCCGGCTGGCCTCGCCCGCGCTTCTAGCGGGCCGGGTGCGGGTCGCGAAGGGGCCGCACCGCACGTCGGAGGGTGGCAGCCGGCGCTTCTCTCGCCGAGCCGAACGTGGCATCGCTCGCAGCCCGGCGTGGGAGGCGAACGATGCTCGAGGCGGTGTTGCACGGGATCGCCGCGGCCTACGAGGGCGTGGTGCGCGAGCAAGTGCGGACTCCCTGGCGGCTCACCGTGCTGCCCGAGGGTTCGGGCCAGGCCGCGATGGCCGCCGCCTTCGGCCGGGCCGATGCGGTGGTCCTCACCCGGCTCGACCGCTCGATGCCGCTCGGCCCGAGGGTCCGCCTGGTCCAGGTGGGCGGTGCCGGGCTCGATGCGGTCGACCTCGCGGCGATCCCGCCGCGGATCGCGGTCTGCAACGCCTACGGCCACGAGGACGGCATGGCCGAGTACGTGATCCTGTCGATCCTCGCCTGGCGCCACCGCTTCCTCGAGATGACGCGGAGCTTCGCGGCCGGCTCTTGGCGCTTTTCCGGCCACATCGGCGATCCGCCGCACGGCGAAGCGGCCGGTGCGGTCCTCGGCATCGTCGGCCTCGGCCGGATCGGCCGGGCGGTCGCCCGCCGGGCGCGAGCGCTCGGGCTGCGGGTTGTCGCCTGCAACCGCTCGCTCGTCCCCGACCCGCCGGTCGACGAGCTCCTGCCCTGGAGCCGGCTCGACGAGCTCCTGCCCCGGGTCGACTTCCTGGTGCTCACCTGCGCGCTCGACGAGACCACCCGCGGGCTGATCGATGCCCGCAGGCTCGCGCTCCTGCGGCGGGATGCCGTGCTGATCAACGTCGCCCGCGGCCCGATCTGCGTCGAGGCCGACCTCTTCGAAGCGCTGCGCGCGAAGCGGATCGGCGGTGCCGTGCTGGACGTCTGGTGGCGCTATCCGAGCGCCGAGGATCCCGCCCCCCGCCCCTCGGCCTTCCCGTTCCACGAGCTCGACAACGTCGTCATGACGCCGCACGCCTCGGGCTGGACCGACGGGCTCTTCCGCCGCCGCGGCGGCCAGATCGCCCGCAATCTCGACGCGCTCGTGACCGGCGCGCCTTTCGTCAACCTGGTGCGCCCCGCCCTTCCCGGCTGAGCCGGTCCCGCGCCGGCCCGGGTCGGGAGCCGTCGGGCAGCTGCGATCCGCCCGCCCCCGGGTGAGCTCGCCCGACCGGTACTTCGCGGCGGCATTCGATCGTAGGCGCTCGAGGCGACGCTATAGCGTATTTCGCGCTCTACCGATCTCGGTCGTGCCGGGCGTAAAAGACACCTTAAGGTTGCCGAAAGCCCCGGCGGCGCATGGCAGCGTTGCGCACGGTCTCGGTCCGCTCCGGATCGGGCCCGGTTGATCCCGACCGCTCGTGCCATAGGGTGTTGGTCGTGTGGGCCGCCTGCGCCCGGATCGCCCGAGCGGGAGAACCGCGAGCCGCCGATGCCGACCGCCGCCGATCTCGAGCGGATCGTCGACGCCGCCCTCGACGCGGTCGGCGACGAAGCCGGTTGGTTCGCCTGCCTCGAGCGGCTGCGCCGCTCCTTCGCGGCGGGCTCGGTGGCGCTGATCGGCCACGACTTCGCGAGCCGGCGCGGCGATTGGCGTTCGACCGTCGGCTTCGATCCGGCGCTCGCGCGCGCCTATGCCGAGCGCTGGGCGGCGGAAAACCCGTGGCTCGCGCGCGCCGGCGCCTACGTCGTCGGCCGCGCCCTGCTCGGCGCCACCCTCCTCGCCGAGCACGAGCTCGTCCGCACGGCCTTCTACGCCGACTATCTCCGGCCGCTCGGGCTCTATCATCGGCTGGCCGGCACCCTCCTGCGGCCCGCCGACCGGATCGTCTACCTCACCCTCCATCGGCCGCCGGGTCGGCCCGCCTTCGATCGCGAGGATGTCCGCGCCCTCGAATGGCTGCTGCCCCACCTCGCCCGCGCCGCTCGCCTCCACCGCGACCTCCTCGCCCGCTTCCTGCAGCGCACCGATGCGCGGTTGCTCCTCGACCGCGTCCCGCACGCGCTCTTCCTGCTCGATCGCGACCTGCGGCCGGTCGCCGTCAACGAGCGCGCCGAGCGGCTGGTGGCGGAGGGCGCCGCCCTCGCCCTCGTGGGCGGGCGCTTGCGTGCGACCACGGCCGCGGCCGACCTCGCCCTCCGCCGGGCGGTCCGGCGCGCCGCCGAGCAGCCGGAGCCGGTCCCGGCCGTCGACGAGGAGCTCGCCGTGCCGCGCCGTGGTCAGGGGCGGCCGATCGCCGTCCGGGTGAGCCGGCTCGGCGGCCACGGCCCGTTCGCCGACGGCAGCGGCGGCCGGTTGGCGGCGGTCCTGGCGATCGATCCGGAGCCGGTGGCGAGCGATCCCTCGGCTCTGATCGCCCGGCTGTGGGGGCTGACCCCGGCCGAGGCGCGCCTCTGCTGTCTGCTCGGCCGCGGCCTCCGCCCGGCCGAGGCGGCCGCGGAGCTGGGCGTCAGTAGGAACACGGTCCACAGCCAGCTCCGGCAGATCTTCGCCAAGGCCGGCGTCCACCGCCAGGCCGAGCTCCTCCGCCGGCTCGAGCGGGTCGGCACGGCCTCCTGAGGCAGCGACGGGGCGCCCGGCGGGCCGGCCTCACCCGTCCGGGTGATGACGGAAGGTGGCACCCGGGCCAGTTCGGGCGAGGTGAGCCGCTCCGGGAGTCGAGCCATGAGAACCCTGTTCCGAGTCGACCTCGCCAAGCAGCCGTGGGAGCTCGAGGTCCGCCCGCACAATCGCTGGCATCCGGACATCCCGATCGTCGAGTGGGTCCGGCCGGGCGCCGATTTCCGCATGGAATGCTACGACTGGACCGGCGGGCAGACCGCCCCGGACGACAGCGCCGACGACGTGCGCGACGTGATCCTGCCGCGGGTCCACTATCTGAGCGGGCCGATCGGGGTCGAGGGCTGCGAGCCCGGCGACCTCCTGGTCGTCGACCTGCTCGACATCGGGCCCCTGCCCGGCTCGGAATGGGGCTTCACCGGGATCTTCGCCAAGGAGAACGGCGGCGGCTTCTTGACCGAGCACTATCCGAAGGCCGCCAAGGCGATCTGGGACCTCAAGGGAATGTACTGCTCGTCGCGGCACATCCCCGGGGTCCGCTGGCCGGGCCTGGTCCATCCGGGGCTGATCGGCTGCCTGCCCTCGCGCGACCTCCTGGAGACGTGGAACAAGCGCGAGGCCGAGCTGATCGCCACCGACCCCAAACGAGTCCCGCCCCTGGCCGCCCCGCCGCAGGCCGAGCACGCCTTGATGGGCATGATGACCGGCCAAGCCGCGGCCCGGGCCGCCGCCGAAGGGGCCCGTACCGTTCCGCCGCGCGAGCACGGCGGCAATTGCGACATCAAGAACCTCTCGCGCGGCTCACGGATCTTCTTCCCCGTCTACGTCGAGGGCGGCGGCCTCTCGATGGGCGACATCCACTGGTCGCAGGGTGACGGCGAGATCACCTTCTGCGGCGCGATCGAGATGGCCGGCTGGATCCACCTCCACGTCGACGTCATCAAGGGCGGCATGGCCAAGTACGGGATCACCAATCCGATCTTCATCCCGAGCCGCTGCGAGCCGCACTTCGGCGAATATCTCGTGTTCGAGGGGATCTCGGTCGACGAGTTCACCGGCAAGCAATATTATCTCGACGCGCACGTCGCCTATCGCCGAGCCTGCCTCAACGCGATCGAGTACCTCAAGAAATTCGGCTACAGCGGGGAGCAGGCCTACATGATCATCGGTACCGCCCCGTGCGAGGGCCGGATCAGCGGGATCGTCGACATCCCGAACGCCTGCGCCACCCTCGCGATCCCGACCGGGATCTTCGACTTCGACATCAAGCCGAACGCCGCCGGCCCGGTCCGCGGCGTGCCGCCCGGCGTCGACGTCGCCCGGGCGAGCTGACCGCGTCCCGGCGCCGCACCCCGTGGTCCGGCGCCGGTACCGGGCGCGGCGGGAACGAGGCGGCGGCGGCGCGGCTGGTCGCGCCCCACCGCGGCACCCGTCGGCCGAGACGAGATCGGAGCAGGAGTCCGCACGTGCCCCTCTACGAATACGATTGCCCGCATTGCGGGCCGTTCACCGCCTGGGGCCGGATGGCGACCGCCGAGGCCCCGCTGCCCTGCCCGCGCTGCGGGGGCGAGGCGCCACGGGCGATCGCCAGCCCCGCCCTCGGCATGGAGCGCGGCCGCTACCGGGCGCATGCCCGCAACGAGCGCGCCGCCCACGAGCCGGCGGTCGCCCACCGAGGCCCCGCCCACGGCGAGGCGGGCCACGCAAGGCACCGCCACGACCACCCGCCGCTCGACCCGCGCGTCCGACGGCTGGTCGGCGACGCGCACGCCCACGTCTCGCGCCGGCCCTGGTCGGTCGGCCACTGATCGCACCCTGGGCCCGGTCGGCGGTCGGGGAAGACAGCCGGCCCGGGTCCGGGCATCCTCGCGCCCGCGCTCGCGGTGGTCGGCGGAGGGCGGATGGGCCTCGAGACGCTCGGGGTGGCGGTCGGCGGGGCGCTCGGCAGCCTCTGCCGCTGGTGGCTGTCGGAGCTCTTCCTCCGCCTGGGCCTCGGCTTCTTTCCCTGGGCCACGCTGCTCGCCAACGCGAGCGGCAGCTTCCTGATCGGCCTCGTCGCCACGCTCACCGGCCCGGACGGGCGGGTGGTCCTCCTCCCCGAACTCCGCCTCGCCGTCATGGTCGGCTTCTGCGGCGGCTACACGACGTTTTCCGCCTTCAGCCTGCAGACCCTGGCGCTGGTCCAGGGCGGCAACTTCCGCGAAGCGGCCGCCAACGTCATCCTCTCGCTGGTGGTTTGCCTGCTGGCCGTCTGGCTCGGCCACCTGGCGGCCGCGGCGATCAACCGGTTCTAGGAGCCCGCCCTTGGCCCCGCTGCGTCCGGCCCGTCGTCTCCGGCTGTTCGTGAGCGAGCGCGAGCGCCACGGCGGCCGCCCGCTCTTCGAGGCGATCCTCTTGCGCGCCCGCGAGCTCGGCCTCGCCGGGGGCACGGTGTTCCGCGGCGCGATGGGTTTCGGCCGGTTCACCCGCCTGCACCGCCCGGGCCTCCTCGAGATCGCCGAGGACCTGCCGATCCTGGTCGAGATCGTCGACGAGCGCGCGAAGATCGAGCGTCTGCTGGCCGAGCTCGGCGCGATGGTCGAGCACGGTGTCGCGGTCCTCGACGATGTCGAGATCGCCCTTTTCGGCCCGCCGAAGCCGTAGGTCCAGGCTCTTCGCGCCGGCCGGGCCGTGCCCGAGGGTCCGGGAGGTGCGGCGAACCCCGAGCGGCGATCGCGCGAGCTTCTCCGAGCCCGGAGCGCCGGCCCGGCGGCAGGTGCCGGCCCGACTTGCCGAGGCCCCGGGCCGCCTCGCGACGTCGAGGCCCCGAGCCCTGCCCCGAGAACCCTTCGTACCGCCGCGGCATCGCTGGAGCCGCGCTCGCTTCGCCGTGCGGCCGCGGCCCGCCCGTTCGCCCGCGCGCGGCACGGGTCGGGCAGGTGTCGTCGGTCGGACCCGCGTCGCTCGGACCGCGGATCCGCCCCTGCCCGCGTCGTCCGGCCCGGCCGACCGCTCAGAACTTGAGCGCCTTGACCTGCAACACGTTGGGCAGGCGGCGGACCTGCTCGACCACGGCTTCCGGGATGGGGCCGTCGACCTCGACGAGCGCGATCGCATCGCCGCCCGGCCGGTCGCGGCCCAGATGGAAGGTGGCGATGTTGATCTGCGCGTCGCCGAGCGTCTTGCCGAGGGCGCCGATGAAGCCCGGCTTGTCGGCGTTGCGGACGAACAGCATGTGCGGCCCGAGGCGGGCTTCCATCGGGATGCCGCGGATCGAGACGAGCCGCGGCTCGGCGTCCTGGAAGAGCGTGCCGGCCACGGCGCGCGGCCCGCGCTCGGTCAGCACCTCGAGCGTCACGAGCGTCTGGTAGCCCTCGATCTGCTCGCGCTGGGTCGTGACCACGTCGATGTCGCGCTGGCGCGCCACGGCCGGGGCGTTGACCATGTTGACGCTGTCGAGCAGCGGCCGCAGCAGGGCGGCGAGGCACACTTGCGTCAAGGGCTTGGTGTTGAGCGTCGCGGCGCGGCCGGCATAGGTGATCGTGACACCCCGAAGCCCCGTCTCGGTGAGCTGGCCCGCGAACGAGCCGAGCTGCTCGCAGAGTTTCATGTAGGGCTTGAGCCGCGGCGCCTCTTCGGCCGTGACCGACGGCATGTTCAACGCGTTCACGATCGCCCCGCTGGTCAGATAATCGGCGATCTGCTCGGCGATCTGGACCGCCACGTTCTCCTGCGCTTCGCGGGTCGAGGCGCCGAGATGCGGCGTCACCACCACTTGATCGAGAGCGAAGAGCGGGGATTCGCGCGCCGGTTCGACCGCGAACACGTCGAGGGCCGCCCCGGCGACGTGGCCCGAGCGGATCAGGTCCGCCAAGGCCTCCTCGTCGACGAGGCCGCCGCGCGCGCAATTGACGATCCGAACCCCGGGCTTGGTGCGCGATAGTCGCTCGCGCGAGAGGATGTTGCGGGTCTGCTCGGTCAAGGGCGTGTGCAGCGAGACGATGTCGGCCCGCGCCAAGAGCTCGTCGAGCTCGACCTTCTCCACACCGAGTTCGGCCGCCCGCTCGGGCCCGAGGTACGGGTCGTAGGCGATCACCCGCATCTTCAAGCCCTGGGCGCGGTCGGCGACGATCGAGCCGATGTTGCCGCAGCCGATCAGCCCGAGCGTCTTGCCCATGAGCTCGACGCCCAGGAAGCGGGATTTCTCCCACTTGCCCGCCCGGGTCGAACGGTCGGCCGCCGGGATCTGCCGGCACAGGGCGAGCATCAAGGAGATCGTGTGCTCGGCCGTGGTCACGGCGTTGCCGAAGGGCGTGTTCATGACGATCACGCCGCGGGCGGTCGCCGCCTCGAGGTCGATGTTGTCGACCCCGATTCCGGCCCGCCCCACGACCTTCAAGCGCTCGCCGGCTGCGAGCACCTCGGCCGTCACCTTGGTCGCCGAGCGCACCGCGAGCCCGTCGTACTCGCCGATGATCGCGAGCAGGGCGTCCTTGGAGAGCCCGGTGCGCAGGTCGGCGACCACCCCGCGGCTCGCGAACACCTCGAGGGCGGCGGGGCTCAATTCGTCGGCGATGAGGACACGCGGCACGGAGGGTCTCCCCGATCGATCAGGCGGCGGGCAGTCGCCGGGTCACGGTCTCGAGGGCGAAGACGAGCCAGGGTGCGAGCGCCTCGAGATCCGCGGTCTCGACCGTGGCCCCGCACCAGATCCGCAAGCCCGCCGGCGCGTCCCGATAAGACGCGACGTCGTAGGCGACCTTCGCTTCCGCCAAGAGCGCGCACATCGCTTTCACGACCGCTTGCCGGCCGGGCTCGTCGAGGTGCCGGACCGCGGGGTGCTCGATCGTCAAGCACACCGAGGTCGGCGAGCGGATCTCCGGTCGCCGGGCGAGGAACCCGAAGCCCTTCTCCTGCGCGACGAGCCGCTCGAGCACCGCGAGGTTGGCCCGGCAGCGCTCGATCAGCGCCGGCAGGCCGCCGATCGCCTCGGCCCAGCGCAGGCCGTCGAGCGCGTCCTCGACGGCGAGCATCGAGGGCGTGTTGATCGTCTCGCCCGCGAAGATCCCCTCGGCGAGTTCGCCTTTGCTCGTGAGCCGGAACAGCTTGGGGAGCGGCCAGGG
Source organism: Geminicoccaceae bacterium (assembly GCA_023512415.1). Classification (GTDB taxonomy): domain Bacteria; phylum Pseudomonadota; class Alphaproteobacteria; order Geminicoccales; family Geminicoccaceae; genus JANXAZ01. The sequence goes on from JAILZQ010000097.1 coordinate 12,307, forward strand.
CGGGGTCCAGCTCGCAAGCCGCTCGACCGCCCGCGGCCCGAGCACGAGCATGCCGTGCTGCGCCTCGCCGCCCAGGACCTTCTGCCAGGACCAGGTGACCACGTCGAGCTTCGCCCAGGGGAGTTCCATGGCGAAGGCCGCCGAGGTCGCATCGCACAGGGTCAGTCCCCGGCGATCGTCGCGGATCCAACCCCCGTCCGGCACCCGCACGCCCGAAGTCGTGCCGTTCCAGCAGAAGACGACGTCGCGGTCGAAATCGACCCGACCCAGGTCCGGGAGCTCCCCGTAAGGAGCTTTCAACGCCCGAACGTCGGGGAGCTTCAGCTGTTTCACGATGTCGGTGAGCCAGCCCTCGCCGAAGCTCTCGAAGGCGAGGCAATCCACGCCGCGCGGGCCGAGGAGCGACCACATCGCCGCTTCGAAGGCACCCGTGTCGGAGCCGGGCATGATGCCGATCCGGTAGTCAGCGGGGATGCCGAGCAGCCGGCGCGATCGTTCGCACACCTCGACCAGCCGGGCCTTGGCCTCGCGCGAGCGGTGCGACCGGCCGAGGAGCGCGCCCTCGAGCACGGATGTCGACCAGCCCGGCCGCTTGGCGGTCGGCCCGGAGCCGAAACAGGGGTTGAGAGGCTTGACGTGCGGCTCGTGCATCGCTTCGTCTCGGCTGGGCCCGGCGCGAGGCTCTACGCCAGCCTTCGCTGCGCCGCAACAGAAGCCCTGTCGCACCGCGAACTCCGGGGGCGACCGGCCCGAGCCACCCCGGCCGGGCGGCCCCGGCCCAGTCGCTGCGGTAGATGCT
>JAILZQ010000098.1 GCA_023512415.1 Geminicoccaceae bacterium
GTCCTGCCTGTCGAGACCAGCTCGACACCTCGCTCCGCGAGTGTTCGGGCGAGCTCGACGAGGCCGGTCTTGTCGGAGACCGAGAGAAGCGCGCGACGGATCGGCCGAACGGTCACGGGTGGGCTCCCTCGCGGGTCGGATCAGGGGGCGCGGGCGAGGCGGGCGATGAAGAATCCATCCATCCCGCCGCGCTCGGCCCAATGGCAGGGCAGGGTGCGCACACTACCCGAGGCGTCCGGGGCGAGCGGCAGGCCGGCCAACTCCTCGGGACGGATCGGATCGCGCAGGAGGCCTGCGGTTCGCGCGAGGAGGGCCTCGATTCGCGGCTCGCCCTCTTCGGGCTGGAGCGAGCAGACCGCGTAGACGAGACGGCCGCCCGGCGCGAGCATCGCGCCAGCGGCGTCGAGCAGGCGATCCTGCAGCTCCACCATTCGGGCGACGTCCTGTGGTCGCTTGTGGTGGGCGATGTCGGGATGGCGGCGGATCGTCCCGGTGCCGGTGCAGGGCGCATCGAGCAGCACGAGCGGGGCCGGGAGAGGGGGCCGCCACGTGGTCGCGTCGGCCTCGACGATGTCGGCGACGAGTCCGGTGCGGGCGAGGTTGGCGCGAAGCCGTTCGAGACGGGCAGCGGACAGGTCCACGGCGGTGACCCGCGCGCCGGCCGCGGCGAGCTGCAAGGTCTTGCCGCCCGGTGCCGCGCAGAGGTCGAGGACCGCACGGTCCCGCACCGCGCCCAAGAGCCGAGCGGGGAGGCTCGCCGCCACGTCCTGCACCCAGAAAGTCCCTCGGTCGTAGCCGGGAAGGTCCTCGATCGCTCCTCCGGCCGACCGCCGGACGACATCACGCCAGAGCGGCTCGGCATCGAGCCGAGCCGCGGCCTCGTTCGGATCGTCGCGAACGACGAGGTCGAGCGGCGGCTCGCGCCGGTGGACCTCGGCGATCGCCCGGGCGGTCGCTTCGCCGTAGGCGACGACCCAGCTCCGCCAGAGCCAATCGGGCGTATCGAGCCGCGGCCCGTCGAGCTCCGGCAGCCGCTCGGCCGCGTGCCCGGCGAGTCGGCGCAGGACCGCGTTGATCATCGGTACCGCCTTCTCGTGGCCGTGCCGGGCGAGCTCGACGGTGGTGTGGACGGCGGCGTGCGGCGGAGTACCGAGGATCGCGAGCTGGGCGATGCCGAGCCGGAGGATGTGCCGCAAGCGAGGCGGCTCCGGCGTGAACCGCAGGAAGGGTGCTGCGAGCGCGTCGAGCTCGCCCATCCGCCGCAGGACCGTGGCCACCAAGAGGCGGGCGAGCTGGCGGTCGCGCGGGGCGAGCTGCCCGAAGGCGGGATGCTCGGCGAACGCCTCCTCGAGTCGCCGCCGCTCGGGTCCGAGGACGGCATCGAGCACGTCGAGGGCGAGCGTGCGGGCGCTCGCCGGCGGCCGCCGAGGTGCCAGCACCGGTGGCCCGCCATGGGCCGGGCCGCGACGCGGCGGCGGCTCGGGCGGCCCCTTGCGGCGGCGCGGTGGCTCTTCGCTACGACCCCTCACGCTGCCTCACTTGCGCAGCCGAGCTCGGCGGGTCCGCGCCGGGCCGCGGCCGATGGCGTGGCTGCTCCCGTGCCACCTTTTGCTCCCGATCCGGGAGTGGAGCCCGGTGCCGACCCGGGGGCGCCGTGGCGGAGACCGTCATCCTACCTCGCTCTCGCGGGCCAGCGCGGCAGCGATCAGGGCGCGCGTCTCGCGCACCCCGTAGAGGGCGACGAAGGTGCCGAAGCGCGGCCCTTCCGAGCGGCCCAACAGGGTCTCGTAAAGGGCTTTGAACCAGTCGCGCAGATCGCCGAAGCCGTGGGCCTTGCCGACCTCGTAGACCAGATCTTGGATCGCTTCGCCGCTCGTATGCGGCGGGAGCGGAGCGAGCCGGGCGTCGAGGTCGGCGAGAGCGGCGCGCTCCTGCGCGTTCGGCGTGCGGAAGCGCCGAGAGGGCAGGACGAAGTCGCGACAATAGGCGAGCGCGTGCTCGACCAGCCGGGCGAGGGTCGGATGGCTCTCCGGGGTCACCCCCGGCGCATAGCGGGTGATGAAGCCCCACAAGAGTTCGGCCGATTGGGCGTTGAGGACGGCGGCCAGGTTCAAGAGCATCGCGTAGGAGAGCGGCAATCTCTCGACCGGCGGGTTCCCGTCGTGGATGTGGAACACCGGATTGACGATCTTCTTCTCGTCGTCCTGCGAGGGAAAAGCTTCCAGAAGCTGCTGATATTCGTCGACGTGACGAGGGATCACGTCGAAGTAGAGACGCTTCGCCGCCTTCGGTTCCTTGTACATGAACAGGGCAAGGCTCTCGCGGGTACCATAGCGCAACCACTCTTCGATCGTGAGCCCGTTACCTTTAGACTTGCTGATCTTCTGGCCCTGCTCGTCGAGGAACAGTTCGTAGGTGAAGCCCTCGGGCGGCACACCGCCAAGAATGCGGCAGATTTGTGTGCCCAGCTTGACCGAGTCGATCAGATCTTTGCCGGACATTTCGTAGTCGACGTCGAGGGCTACCCAGCGCATCGCCCAGTCGCATTTCCACTGCATCTTGCAGTGCCCGCCGGTCACCGGCAATTCCGTGAGCGTACCATCCTCGTCCTCGAAGACCACCGTACCGGCCTCGGGCCGGGTTTCGAGGATCGGCACCTGGACCACCCGGCCCGTCTTGGGCGAGATCGGCAGAATCGGCGAGTAGGTCGCGCGCCGGTCGGGGCCGAGGGTCGGCAAGACGACTTGACGGATGGCCTCGTGGTTCTCGAGGATCTTGAGGAGCGTCGCATCGAACCGACCGCTTCTGTAGCACTCGGTCGCACTCAAGAACGTGTAAGAAAAGCCGAAATCGTCGAGGAACGCCTTGAGCCGGGCGTTCATGTGGTGGCCGAAGGACTCGTGCGTGCCGAACGGGTCGGGGATCGCGGTGAGCGGCCGCCCGAGATGAGCCGCGACCATCTCCCGATTGGGGATGTTGTCGGGCACCTTGCGGAGCCCGTCCATGTCGTCGGAGAAAGCGACGAGCTCGGTCGGCAGATCGCTGAGGCGGGCGAAGGCACGGCGCACGAGCGTGGTGCGGAACACCTCGCCGAAGGTGCCGATGTGCGGCAAACCCGAGGGCCCGTAGCCGGTCTCGAACAGGACGTAACCCTTTGCCGGTGGACGGCGACGGACCCGCTCGACGACCTTCAGCGCCTCGACCACGGGCCAAGCTCGGGATCGGGCGAACAGCTCGCGCGGGATGGTCATCGTTCGGGACTCGTCACGGGGCCGAGAGCGCAGGGTCGCAGCCGCGTGCCCATCGACGCATCGCAGCGGACGGGGGCGAGCATACCCGATCGCCGGCCGCCGACCAGAGGCCGGATGCGGGCCCGTTCAGTCGATCCGAGCGAGCTCGCGACGATAACGTTTCCAGTTGGCCACGTAAGCCCGGGTTCCGCGGAGCATCCGCTCGAGCTGGTCGGGCCGGACCTCGCCCACGACCTTGCCCGGGACCCCCATGACCAGGCTGTTGTCGGGGATCTCCCTGCCCTCGCCCACGAGCGCCTTCGCGGCGATCAGGCAGTTGCGGCCGACCTTGGCCCCGGTCAGCACCATGGCACCGATGCCCACGAGCGAGCCCGCGCCGATCGTACAGCCGTGCAGGACGGCGGCGTGACCCACCGTCACGTCCGGCCCGACGATCAGCGGGAAGCCCGGGTCGGTATGGCCGATCGTGCCGTCTTGGATGTTGGTCCGGGCGCCGATCTCGATCGGCTCGCCGTCGCCGCGCAGCACGCAGTTCCACCACACGCTCGCCTCGTCGCCGAGCTTGACGCGGCCGATGATCACCGCCGTGGGCGCGACCCAAAAGGCCGCGCTCTCGGTCTCGAGCTCGGACTCCCCCAACCGATAGATCACGCCGCGTCCTCCTTCTCGGCCGGGTCCAGCATCACGCGCAAATTCTGCACGGCGGCACCCGAAGCACCTTTGCCGAGGTTGTCGAGCCGCGCCACGAGCACCGCCTGGCGCCGCGCCTCGTTGGCGAAGACGAACAGCTCGAGATCGTCGCGGCCGGCCAGCGCCGCGGCGTCGAGCCTGCCTTCGGGCGGCGCCGGCACGAGCCGCACGAGCCGCGTCGTCCGGTACCGTTCCGCCAGCACCGCGCGGAGATCGGCCGGTTTGGGGCGCGTGGGCAACTCGTCGAGATGGAGGGGTACGGCGACGAGCATCCCCTGGCGGAAATTGCCGACCGAGGGCAGGAAGATCGGTCGTCGGCCGAGCCGGGCGTGCAGCTGGATCTCGGGCACGTGCTTGTGCTCGAGGCCGAGGGCGTAGAACTCCAAGGGCGGGGCGCTGCCGCGCTCGTAGGCCTCGATCATGCTCCGCCCGCCGCCCGAATAGCCCGAGACGGCGTGGATCGTGACGGGAAACTCGGCGGGGATCAGCCCGGCATCGACGAGCGGCCGCAGGAGCAGGACGGCCCCGGTCGGATAGCAGCCGGGATTGGCGACCCGACGGGCGGCGGCGATCGCCGCGGGCTGTTCCGGGCCGAGCTCGGGTAAGCCGTACACCCAGCCGGGCGCCACTCGGTGCGCGGTGCTCGCGTCGAGGATGCGCGGGCCGCGCGCACCGAGCTCGTCGACGAGCGCCACCGTCTCGCGCGCCGCCTCGTCGGGCAGGCAGAGGATCACGACATCGACCGAGGCCAGGATCTCCCGCTTGGCACCGGGATCCTTGCGCCGCGCGGGGTCGATCGACACGAGCTCGACCTCCGGCAGGCGCGCGAGCCGCTCGCGGATACCGAGGCCGGTCGTGCCCGCTTCGCCGTCGATGAAGATCCGTGCCGCCATCGGAGCCGCTCCACAGCGCCCGTGGACGAGCTTAAGGGGCTCGCAGGGCGTGGTCGAGCCGGGCGTCGCTTCGCCGCTCACGGGGTGGAACCTGTCGCGCGAGTCCGGCTCCGAGGTCGGGTCCGGCAGCGGCTCCGCGGAACCGTGCCCGCGCCGCGCGACCCGACGGAGCTTTCTCCGAAGAACTTGCCACCGCGGCTCGCGGTCGATGCCGGTCGAAGCGCCGCCGGCGCAAGCGGGCGTGTCCTACGCCGGCTCGCGACCCCGACGCCCGAAGTGGGGAGGGTTGTGCGACTGGGACGGCGGTCGCGGAAAGGGTCACGACCGCACTCGCACCCGGGGCCTCGACGGTCGTGTCGACGGTTTTCGGACGCGGTTCGCCTCCCGGCGGGAATAACCCGTCTCGTGGGCCGTCCGGAAGAGCCGGGGACCGGACGAGCCCGCGCGGGACCCGACGATCGCGGGACCTGACCGACGCGGGTCCTTGCGCTAGATCGCGGCCATGAGGGACGTTCTCGCGCGCCCCCGTCCGAGCGGATCGCCGGTCGCGGCCGGTCTTCCCGAGCCCTTCGCCTCCTGGTTCACCCGGCGCGGCTGGCGGCCGCGGCGGCACCAGCTCGCGATGCTCGGGCTCGCGCGGGAGGCCCGCGACGCTCTGCTCGTGGCACCCACGGGCGGCGGCAAAACGCTCGCGGGCTTTTTGCCGAGCCTCGTCGAGCTCGCCGAACGCGGCGGGGGAGGCGGGATCCACACGCTCTACGTCTCGCCGTTGAAGGCGCTCTCGGCCGACGTCGCGCGCAACCTCGAAGCTCCGATCCGCGACACGGGTCTGCCGGTGACGATCGCTGTCCGCACCGGCGACACCTCGCCTACTGCCCGCGCCCGTCAGCGGAGGCGGCCGCCCGACATCCTGCTCACGACCCCGGAATCGCTGGCACTCCTGCTTTCCTACCCGGACGCCGCCGAGCGGTTCGCGGATCTCCGCGCCGTGGTCCTCGACGAGGTGCACGCCCTCGCGGAGAGTAAGCGCGGAGTGCTCCTCGCCCTCGGCCTCGCCCGGCTGCGCAGCCTCGCCCCCGGGGCGCGCTTCCTCGGCCTTTCGGCGACCGTCGCCGAGCCCGGAGCACTTCGCCGCTGGCTCTCGCCCGAACCCGAGCGGGTGGCGCTGGTCGAGGGCGAACCGGGCCCCAAGCCCGAAGTCGAGGTCTTGATCCCGGACGAGCGGTTGCCCTGGGCCGGGCATTATGCGAGCCACGCTGCGGCAGCGATCCTCGACCTCGTGCGCCGCCACCGCTCGAGCATCGTCTTCGTCAACACCCGCGCCCAGGCCGAGGTCCTGTTCGGCCTCCTCTGGCGGCTCAACGAGTGCAACCTTCCCATCGCGCTCCACCACGGCTCGCTCGAGGTCGAGCAACGCCGCAAGGTCGAGGCGGCGATGGCCTCCGGCAGGTTGCGCGCGGTGGTCGCCACTTCCTCGCTCGACCTCGGGATCGACTGGGGCGACGTCGACCTCGTCGTGCAGGTGGGCGCACCCAAAGGTGCGGCGCGTCTCCTGCAGCGGATCGGCCGCGCCAACCACCGGCTCGAAGAGCCCTCGAAGGCGGTGCTCGTGCCGGCCAACCGCTTCGAGGTCCTCGAATGCCTCGCCGCGAGCGAGGCCGTCGAGGAGGGTGCCCTCGACGGCGGGGCGATCGCCTCGGGCGGGCTCGACGTCTTGGCCCAACATCTGGTCGGGGTCGCCTGCTCCGGGCCGTTCGACGCCGACCGGCTTTTCGCCGAGGTCCGCTCGGCCGCCCCCTATGCCACACTCTCCCGCGCCGATTTCGATGCGGTGCTCGACTTCGTCGCCACGGGCGGCTACGCGCTCGGCCGCTACGAGCGCTTCCGCCGCCTCGCGCGCGGGGCGGACGGTCTCTGGCGCCTCGCCGACCCGCGGCTTTCCCGGCAGTACCGGATGAACGTGGGTACGATCGTCGAGGCGCCGGTGATGAAGGTCCGGCTCGGCCCGCGCGGCCGGCGGCTCGGCGAGGTCGAGGAATATTTCGTGAGCACGCTCGCGCCCGGCGACTCCTTCCTCTTCGCCGGACGGCTCTTGGAGTTCGTCGGCATCCTCGAGGACGAGGTGATCGTCCGCAAATCCCGTGGCGGCGAGCCCAAGGTCCCGGCTTATGCCGGCGGCAAGCTGCCGCTCACGAATGCGCTCGCCGACCGGGTCAAGGCGATGCTCTCGGATCGCCGGCGCTGGCCGACCCTGCCGGCGCCGGTCCGCGAATGGCTCGACGCGCAGGCCCGCCGCTCGAGCACGGGCGAGCCCGAGGAGCTGCTCGTCGAAACCTTCCCGCGTGGGGGCCGGCAGTTCTTGGTCGCCTACCCGATGGCCGGCCGCAACGCCCACCAGACGCTCGGCATGCTCTTGACCCGGCGGATGGAGCGACTGGGGCTCGCACCCCTCGGCTTCGTCGCCTCCGACTATTGCCTGGCGGTCTGGGGACGGAAACCGGTCGAGCGACCCGAAACGCTCTTCACGGTCGATCTTCTGGCCGACGATCTCGAGGAATGGATGGCCGAGAGCTCGCTCCTCAAGCGTACCTTCCGCAACTGTGCGGTCGTGGCAGGGCTCGTCGAACGCCGCCATCCGGGCCAGCAGAAAACCGGCCGGCAGCTCACCATGAGCGCCGATCTGATCTACGACGTCCTGCGCAAGTACGAGCCCGACCACGTGCTGTTGCGCGCCGCGCGGGCCGAGGCAGCGCAAGGCATGACCGACATCCGCCGGCTCTCCGACCTGTTGAACGCCGTCGAGGGCCGGATCCGGCACGTCCGGCTTCCCCGGATCTCGCCCTTCGCGGTCGCGATCGTGGCCGGGATCGGCAAGGAGTTGGTGGGCGGCGAGGCGCTCGACCAGGAGCTCGAGGCGGCGGTCGCGGAGCTCGTCGCCGAGGCGATGGCATGAGGCCGGAGCCCCTTCGCCTGCTCGGCCGGGAGCTCCTGCTCGACCCCGTGGGCGCGATGGTCTGGCCCGAGCGGGCGATGCTGGTCGTGGCCGATCTCCATCTCGGCAAGGCCGAAGCGTTAGCGCGGCGTGGCCACTTCGCGCCGCCCTACGAGCTCGCTGCGACGCTCGCCCGGCTCGAGGCGCTCGTCGCGCGGCACCGGCCACGGCTCGTCGTGAGCCTCGGCGACGGCTTCCACGATTGCCGCGCCGCCCGGGGGCTCGAGGGCGAGGGGTTCGATCGGCTCGCCGCGCTCGTCCGCCGGCAGGATTGGCTCTGGATCACCGGTAACCACGACCCGGCCGTCCCCCTCGCCCTGGGCGGGGCCGTGCTGGACCGGCTCGTGCTCGACGGGCTCACCTTCGTGCACCAACCGTCGGGCGCCGCGGGCGAAATCGCGGGCCATCTCCATCCGGTGGCCCGGATCGCCACGCGAGCCGGCCGGGTCCTGAGGCGGCGCTGCTTCGCGAGCGACGGCGTGCGGCTCCTTCTGCCCGCGGCGGGAGCGCTCACGGGCGGGCTCAACGTACTCGACCCGGCGATCGCCGGTCTTTTCCCCGACGGCTTCACGGCGTTTCTCTCGGGCGCCGACCGGCTGTTCCCGGTCCCCGCGAGCCGGCTCCTCCCCGAGCTCGACCCTCGCCGGCACCGCCTGCCCCTCGAGCGATCTTCGGCACCGGGCGAGCCGTACCAAGATCCGCAACGATAGCGGAACGCACGATGGCCCGTCCGGTCCTCCTCTGGCTCACCCGGGACCTCCGCCTCGCGGATAACCCGGCGCTCGATGCGGCTGTGCGGACCGGCCGGCCGATCGCGGCGGTGTTCGTCCTCGACGACGTTTCCCCCGGCACCTGGGCGCGCGGGGCGGCGTCCCGCTGGTTCCTCGCGGGCGCTCTCGAGTCGCTCGCCCGCGCGATCGCAGCGTGCGGCGGGCGTCTGCTCCTGCGGCGCGGCCCGGCCGATCGCGTCGTGGCCGAGGTCGCCCGAACGATCGACGCCGAGGCGGTGCACTGGACGCGCGGCTACGATGACGCGAGCCGCCGGCTCGAGGAGCGGCTCGCGGACCGGCTCGGCGAGCTCGGCATCGCCGCGCGCTCCTTCCCGGGCTTCACGATCCACGAGCCGGAAGCGCTGCGGCAGCGGGGCGGCGAGCCCTACCGGGTCTACACGCCCTTTTCGCGCGCCTGGCTCGAGCGCGAGCCGCCCGGGCGGCCTCTGCCGGTCCCCGAGCGGCTCCGCTTCCTCGCTCCGGAGATCGCGAGCGAGACCGTCGACTCGCTCGCGCTGCGGCCCACGAAGCCGGACTGGGCGGGCGGCCTGCGAGCCGCCTGGGACGTGTCCGAGGACGGTGCAGAGGTTCTCCTCGAACGGTTCCTCGCGGGGCCGATCTGGAGCTACGGCCGGGCTCGCGACTTCCCCGGGCGGCCGGGTGTTTCGCGGCTCTCCCCGCATCTTGCGGTCGGCACGATCTCGCCGCGGCGGATCTACTGGGCGGCACGCGCCCGGGCCGAGGCCGAGGGCCGGGACTTCGGCGCCGCTTGGCCGTTCCTCCGCCAGCTCGTCTGGCGCGAGTTCGCCTGGTCGAACCTGTTCCACTTCCCGGACCTGCCCGACCGGCCGCTGCGGCCCGAGTTCACCCGGTTTCCCTGGCAGGAGGATCCGGCTGCCTTGCGCGCTTGGCGCAAGGGACGGACGGGCTACCCGATCGTCGATGCCGGGATGCGGGAGCTCTGGACCACGGGCTGGATGCACAACCGCGTGCGGATGATCGTGGGCTCGTTCCTGACCAAGGATCTCCTGATCCCCTGGCAGGAGGGCGAGCGCTGGTTCTGGGACACGCTCGTCGACGCCGACCTCGCCAACAACGCCATGGGCTGGCAGTGGGTGGCCGGCTGCGGGATCGACGCCGCTCCTTATTTCCGCATCTTCAACCCCGTCCTTCAGGCCAAGAAGTTCGACCCGGACGGGGCCTATGTGCGGCGCTGGGTACCGGAGCTCGCGAAGCTGCCGAACGACTGGATCCACGAGCCCTGGGCGGCACCGCCGCTCGTGCTCGAGGAGGCGGGTGTGCGGCTCGGGGCGACCTATCCGCGCCCGATCGTCGACCATGCGCAGGCCCGCAAGCGGGCGCTCGCCGCGTTCGAGGCGATCCGAGCCGGCTGACCGCGGGCCCGCTTGGTCGCTCGTCGAACCGAGCGTATAAGGAAGCATCCTTCGCGGACACGCCGTCGGGGAGGCGGGCGATGTGGCGAGCGGGTGCGGCGGCCCTGGTGCTCGGGCTGGCAGCCGAGGACGGACACGCGCACGACTGGTACCAGGGACTGCGCAACCCCGTGGGCGAGCTCTGCTGCGGCGTGCGCGACTGCGCGCCGGTCGCCGAATGTGTGATCGGCGGCCGCGAGGGCATCGTCCATCGCGGTGCCTGCGTGGCGATCCCGGCCGACCGGCTCGTGCCCATCCCCTCGCCGGACGGCCGCGCGCACCTTTGCACCCGCCCGCACCCGACGCTGGGCGAGCGGATCGTCTGCGTGATCCTGCCGGGGAGTGCCTGAGCCGGACCGCTCAGCCGAGCCCCAGATCCTCGGCGTAAGCGAAGAGCGCCGGGGTGCCGCCCGAGTGCAAGAAGATCACCCGGCGGTCGCGGCCGATCCGACCGCGGCGGATCGCGTCGATCAGCCCGGCCATGGCTTTGGCGGTGTAGACCGGATCGAGGATCAACCCTTCGGTGCGGGCGCACAGGAGGAGCGCCTCGCGCGCTTCGGGGGTGAGGATCCCGTAGCCGGGGCCGATGTACGCATCGGTCGCGTTCACCTGCCCGGGCGTCACGCGGGTGGCGATTCCCAGATGCGCGGCGGTGGCGTTGGCGATGTCGGCGATGTCGACGTCGCGCGGCTTCGACCAGCGGATCGAGGTCACCGTCCGAAGCTCGGTCGAGGAGCCCAGGGCCGCCAGCCCGAGCACGAGGCCGGCCGGCTGCATGTTGACGCCGCACTGCCAGAGCTCGTGGAAGGCGTGGCCGGTCGCCTCCATCTGGTCGACGAGCTCGAGCGTGGCGGCGACGTAGCCGAGCGAGCCCAACACGTTGCTCTGCAGACCCAAGGGCTCGACCACGTACACCTTGCGGCCCTGCCGGCGCAGTTCCTCGGCGCGCCGGTCGATCAGCGGCTGCAGCTTCTCTATGGTGTCGATGTCGACGATCGTGACATCGGCCCCCATGAGCCGGTCGAGCAGCAGATTGCCCTGCAGCTTCGGACCCTTCTGGCCGTGCACCAGGACGAGCGCCATCGACAGCCCGAGCCGGGCGCAGGCGGCGGTCATCTGCCGGCACCAGTTGGACTAGGTGTAGGCGCCGGAGATCACCGTGTCGCAGCCCGAGGCCAGGATGTCGGCGAACAGGAACTCGAGCTGGCGCGTCTTGTTGCCGCCGAAGGCGAGGCCCGTGAGATCGTCGCGCTTGACCCAGATCTCCGGTCCGCCCAGGGCTTCCGAGAGCCGCGGCAGCGGGTGGAGGGGGGTCGGCAGGCAGGCGAGCGGGACCCGCCCCTGGCGGGCCAACGCCGCTTCGAGATCGGCACGTGGGGTCATGGCGCGAGTGTGGGCCGGGCCCGGCCGACGGTCGAGAGGCACCGACGCATGGCTCCCGCCCGCCGGTCGCGCCGGTTGAAGGCCGGGCGTGAGGGGGCCAAATTGGCGGCCGACGGAGGACCCGATGCCCGCCACGGCGACGATCGAAGAGGCTGCGAAGGCGATCGCCGACGACTTCGCGCTGTTCGACGAGTACGGTGACAAGATCGAGTACATCATGGACCGGGGCCGGCATCTGCCGCCCTTTCCCGAAGCACTCAAGGTCGATGCCAACCTCGTTCCGGGCTGCCAGAGCCGGGTGTGGCTCGTGGCCCGGCGCGACCCCGCGACCGGCCGGGTCCGCCTGCAGGCCGACAGCGACGCCTTCATCGTCAAGGGGTTGATTGCGCTCCTCTTGCAGCTCTACGACGACCGATTGCCCGAGGAGATCCTCGCCAATCCGCCGAAGGTCCTGGACGAGATCGGCTTGACCTTGTTCTTGACGCCCGGCAGGTCGAACGGGCTCGCCAGCATGATCGCGCGGATCCAAGCCGCGGCCCGGGCCTTCCTCGGCGCGCCCGCAGAGGCTGCCGCACCGGCTTGAGGCTTCAGCCGACCTCGCAGACGACCCGGTTACGGCCGGCGGCCTTGGCCAGGTAGAGGGCCTCGTCGGCGCGAGCGAGGAAGGCGTCGAGCGGTTCTCTGGGCCGGAAGCGAGCGACGCCGATCGAGAGCGTGACGGTGCCGAGCCGGCGGCCGTCGGATTTGAGGACGAGCTCGCGGTCGGCGACCTCGGTGCGGATCCGCTCGGCGAGTGCCGACGCCGCGGCGAGGTCGGTCGACGGCAAGAGCAGCGCAAACTCCTCGCCGCCGTAGCGGGCGGCGATCCGTGGCGGCTGTGCCCGTTCGGCGAGCTTGGCGGCCACGAGCTTCAAGACGAGGTCACCCACCGGGTGCCCGTAGGTGTCGTTGAAGCGCTTGAAATGGTCGATGTCGACCATGAGGAGGGCGAGGGGCGCGCCCTGCTCGACGGCCTCGCGGGCGAGCTTCTTGAGCGCCCGATCGAACAGCCGGCGGTTGCCGATCCCGGTCAGGGGATCGCTGCTCATCGCCTCCTCGGCCTTGGCGAGATCGACCCGCAGGGCCGCGAGCTCGGCGTCGCGCCGGCCGAGTTCTCGCTCGAGAGAATCCGCCCGCTCGCGCATCGCCAGGGTGGCGGCGCGCATCCGGCCGGGATCGGTTATCCTGGCCCATGACGGCCGGCTAGATCGAAGCGCCACCGTGGCCGCGCTGCCGCTCTTATTGTCCGAGCTCGAGGCGCGCGGTTATCGTTTCGTTACTCTCGGTGAACTATTGGGGAACAAGGGGAGGAGAAGAAAGAGGGAAGGGCCTCCCCTCCGCCCGCCGGCGGGGCAGGTAGCTTCGACCGTCCATCTGGGTTCGGCTTCATAAAGACCTTCCCGCCTGCGCCGTGGAGCGGAGAAGGGAGGAAGGAGTGAGATCTTTGCGGATCTTGATCGAAAACGGTCTTGTCCTCGCCGGTCCCGAGCTCGAACCCAGACCGGGCGCGGCCGTGGCCGTGGAGAACGGGGAGATCGTGGCCGTTGGGGCCCCGCCCCCGGGCTGGACCCCCGAAGAGCGCCTCGACGCGGCCGAGAAGGTGGTCATGCCCGGCCTGATCAACGCCCACACCCATGCGG
>JAILZQ010000099.1 GCA_023512415.1 Geminicoccaceae bacterium
GAGCTGCGGGCCCGACTCTGGGAGAACGCCCGGACGCTGCACGCGGGGCTCGTCGACCTGGGCTTCGCGCTCGCGGCACCGCCCGGACCGATCCTTTCGATCCGCCTGCCCGACGAGCGGACCGCCGTGTTCGCCTGGAAGCGGCTCCTCGAAGCCGGGGTCTACGTCAACCTGGCGCTGCCACCCGGAACGCCGGGCGGGGCGTGCCTCTTGCGCTGCAGCGTGTCGGCCGCCCACACGGCCGAACAGATCCGGGCCGTCCTCGACCGGTTCGCGGAGCTCGCGAGCGCGCTCGCACCGCCGGTCGCCGCCGAATAGCTCAGCGCACCGCGCCGCGCCGGCGCAGCTTCGGCAACAGGAGGAGCCCGGCGAGGATCGGGTGGCTGCGCTGCCAGGGCGCGAGCTCGATCCGCTCGCCCGAATGCCGCTCGATCTTCCAGACGAGGTAATCGGCGCCGCCCTCGAAGGTGAACGCCGCCTTGGCGAGCCGCAGGATCGAGCGCAGCTTGCCGAGCCGTCGGCGCCGCGCCCAGAGGCGGGTCGCGGCGCGGAACTCGGTCGCCGAGGGTGGGGGCCGGCCGGCCAGACAGAGCCGGGCGAGCTGCTCGTAGCGGGCGACATCGGCGGTCACGAGGCTGGTCGCCCGACCGGGCCGCTCGGCGCGCAGCTCGGTGCGGTAGGTCTCAAAGAAGGCCCGCTCGAACAGCTCGAGCGGTGCCGGATGGCTGCCCGCGAGCGGCCGCGCGGCCTCGAAGAGCGTGCGGATCGCCCGGGCGAGGAGGGCTCGGACCCGGGCCGCGACATCGGGATCGGCGGCCCAGAGCAGGCGGACGGGCTGGGCGAGCCGGGCCCAGAAATAGGGCTCCAGGGTCGTGGGTTCGACGAGCCGCTCGAGCCGGGCCAGGCCCACGACCGCCACCTTGGCGCGGATCGTGCGTCCCTCGAAGGGGGTGCCGAGGTGGTAGACGTTGGGCGGCAAGAGGGCCCCGAGCCGGCGCAGCAGCGCCCCCTCCGCGCCGGGCGCGCCGTCCTCGACCAGGACGAAGAGATCGACGAGCCCGTCGCGGTGGTCGCCCTCGCGCAGGCAGCTGCCGTAGAGGAGGATGGCTCGGGCGGCCGGAGCGAACCGTGCGCGCGCCGCCTCGGCCACGGCATGGAACGCCGGAGCGACGGGCAGCGCCGCCTCGGCCGCCACGAGCGCGCGGACGGGGTCGGCCGGCTCCGTCAGCACCGCACGAATCGAACCTCCTCGGGGGCGGTGACGACCAGCGGCCGGCCGGGGGCGGGCCGGTAGAACTGACCGTCGATCGTGATCTCGGAGCCGAGCTCGAGCTCGGCCCGGGCGCTGCCCCGGCTGAAGAAGCTGTCCGCCGGCAGGTCGCGCCGGTCGCCGCCGTAGAGCACGTGGATCGCCCGGCGGACGAGGCCCTCGGCCGGCTGCCGGATCGCGGTCAGCCGGAACGGCCGCGCGAGCCCGTTCCAGAACGGGCGCGAGGCGAGGACCAGCCGATCGAGGGTGGTGGCGAGGAGAAGCAGCTGGCGGCCCTCGCGGACCTCGCCGTCTTCGAAGCGCATGGCGACCGGCCCACCCTCGAGCATGCCCGGGGGACGGCGCCCCCGCGCGAGGCCCCAGAGGATCTGGGCGAGGGTTACGAAGTGTGCCGCCTCGCCCTTGAGGCCCAGACCGTGGACCCGGCTCTTGCAGAGGTGGATCGCATCGGTGATGCCGAGCGCCCCCATGAACATGCCGCGCTGGGCTCGGCCCTCCTCGAGTCCCTCGACCCGGAGCACCCGGCGGCGCACGAGGAAACGGTCGAGCAGCCCGGCCCGGGCCGTCTCCAGGAGGTGCGCGAGGGCGCCGGCGCCGCGCCGGCGCAGCCCACAGTCGGCCGCGGTCATGTTGGCCATGCCGCGCGGCAGGATGGCGATCGGCGGGACCGGGTCGATCAGCCGCTCCTCCAGGAGCTCGGTCAACAGGCCCTGGACGGTGCCGTCGCCGCCGTTGACCACGATCAAAGCCGGCGCCAGGCGGGCGAGGTCCTTGGCGATGTCGTGCAGCCGGGTGAGCCCGTCGAAGTCGAGCCGGATGACCTCGGGGTAGCGGGCGAGCACGGCCTCGATGTCGGCCGTGCCGCGCTTGTTGCGCTCACTCCGCCGATTGTTGACGAAGCCGATCGCCGGGCGGCTCATGCGCCGACCACTCCGAGCGGCGGGCCGAGGGGGCGACCGCGCCGCTGCTCGAACGCCCCGGCGAGCACGAGCACGAAGCCCGCGAAGAGGAGCGGCGCGGTCCAGGCGGCGAGCGCCGGGGCGACGAGCCCGAGCTCGCCGAGTGCGAGGAGCAGGCCGTTGGCGATCAGGTGCACGAAGCCGATCGCGAGGCCCTTGGCGAACAAGGCGAAGGTTTCGCCGACCCGGGCGAGCCGGCGGACGAGCGCGAAGGGCAGGGCGATCGTCGCCCAGAGTGCCACGAGACCGGCGAGCCGGGCTTGCAGCCAGGTGCGGTGGCCCTCGGTGCCGCCGACCCCGAAGCCGTCCGCCTCGATCACCCGCACGAGCTGGGCGATCGACAGCTCGCGCGGCAGCTTGGCCATGAGCGCCACCTGATCGAGCTCGATCCGCACCGGCCAGAGGAACTCCTCGAGACGCTCGACCGGCCGCGCAGCGGCCGGTCGGCGCACCACCTCGCGCAACAGCCAGCCCTCGGGCCCGGGCTCGGCGCGCGCCGCCTCGATCCGCTCGACGAGCCGGCCCTGTGGGTCGAGCCGGAGGATCAAAAGATCGCGCGGCTGGCCGAGGGCCGCGGCGTCGGAGGGCAGCCGCAGCACGTCGTTGCCGGCCTTGAGCCACATCGCACCACCGGAGGGCAGGCCCACGGTCTTGAAGTCGGCGGCACCCATGGCCCGTAGCGCCGGGACGGTCGCGGGCACGGCGAGATCGTCGAGCAGGAGCTTGCCGCCGAGCACCACGAGAGCCACCGGCCAAAGCCGTCCCAGGAGAGCCAGGCGCGAAACCCCGGCGCCCCACATCGCGACGAGCTCGCGCCAGCGCAAGAGATCGCTCGCGGTCAAGAGCCCGGCCACGAGGGCGACCATCGGCAACAGCTCGGTCACGAGCGTCGGCAGGCGGATCGGCACGTAGGCGAGCAGCGCCCAGGTCGAGCCGCCGGCGCGCCGGACCACCCGCGGGCCCATGTCCAACAGATCGAACACGAGGGCGAAACCGGTCACGGCCAACAGCACGACCGCCAAGCGGACGAGGTAGAGCCGGACGAGATAGCGGGAGAGCCGGCTCACGACTCGCTCCCGCGCGGGCCGAAGCGTCGAGCGGCCCAGCCCTCGAGCCGCTCCACCAGGAGCTCGAGCCGGTCGCTGCCGGCGGCGTGCGGCACCCGCGCCGAGCGCCACCAGGTGAGCGCCACACCGAGGGCCGAGAACAGCAGGAACGGCAGCCACAGACCGGACCAGGGCGAGAGCTTGCCGTCGTCGACCAGCGATTCGCCGAAATGCAGCACCTGGTTGTAGGCGAGGAGCAGGACGAGGCCCGCGACCAGCCCGTAGGAGCGGCGCGCCCGCCGGCGGGCGATCGCGAGGGGCAGGGCGACGAGCGGCAGGAGCGGGATCGAGAGCACGCGGGTGAGTCTGCCGTGCAATTCGGCCTCGATTTCCGGTGGGTCGATCCCTTTGACGGGCCGGCCGAGCGCGCCCACGAGCTCGGGCAGGGTGAGTTCGCGCTCGTCCTCGCCGCGCGGCCGGAACGGCTTGGGCTCGGCGCCCTTGAGGTCGGTGGTGAAGCTGCGGAAGCGGACGGTGGCGGCCGGCCGCTCGGCGCCCCCCGGGCCGGGCGGGGGAACGAGCTGGTGGACACCGTCCTCGAGGTCGAAGCGGACCGGCTGGTCGCCCTCGGCCGCCAGGATCCGGCCCCGCCGCGCGGTGATCGCGAGGCTGCTCCCGTCGGTCATCTCGCTGAACAGAACGAGCCCCTCGAGCCGGTCGCGCTCCGGGGCGAGCCGTTCGACGGCGTAGGTCGTGCCGCCGAGCGTCACGAAGGCCCGCTCGCGGACGAGCGCCAGGAAGGAGACGTTGGAAAGCGCGAACAGCGCCGCTCGGTAGGCGTAGCGGCTGTAGGGTTGGAGGTGGCTCACGATCACCGCGTTGATCGCCACGAGCAGGGCGGCGATCGCGAGGAGGGGGCGGAGCAGTTCGTGCAGGCCGCGCCCCGCGGCGAGGATGGCGTCGACCTCGCCGTCGCGCGACAGTCGGCCGAAGACCACGAGCACGGCGATGAAGAAGGCTGCCGGGAGAGCCACGCCCATGTAGTGGGGGACGAGATAGCCGAGCATCTCGAGGAGCACGAGCATGCTGCCGCGCCAGCCGATCACGATGTCGAGCACGCGCAGCATGCGCTCGGCCAGGAGCACGGCCAGCGCCACGAAGACGATGGCGAGCATCGGCCGGACGATCTGGCCGATCAGATAACGGCTCAACAGGCTCATCGATCGGCCGACAAGGCGGGGCTCGGTCCCGGATGGAGCCGCGGACGCGGGGCGTCACGGCGACTCGCCGCGAGCGGCGCATAGCCCATGGCGATCTCGCTGCCTAGGCGAGCGCGGCCACAGCGGCGCCCGGGAGCGCCACCGGCTCGCGGACCACCCGGGCATCGGGCCCGACCCGGAGCGACTCCGCGGTGATGCGGAAGCGCCCACCCGACGCGTCGGGTTCGATCGTGTAGACGAGCCCGCCCCCGCGCCGGTCGGGCTCGCTCGCGGCGAGCGAAGCCGAGGGGGCGGCGACCACCGGCACGGGGCCGTCGGGCCCGCCGAGGGCCCCCACCTCGAGTCGGTGGTCGTGGCCCGAGAGGACGAGCTCGGCGCCCTCGCGGGCGAGGAGCGCGCGCAGCTCGGCGGCATCGAGGAGCGCCTTGCGCGGCGGGCTCCAGCCCTCGACCGGCGGATGGTGGACCAGCACGATCCGGCAGAGACCGGCGCGCCGGGCCTCGGCGAGCCGACCCGCGAGGCGGGCGAGCTGGGGCCCGCCGAGCCGACCGGCGGCGTCGCCCCAGGGCCGGGGCACCGCGCTCGACAGGCCGACCAGCAGCAGCGGGCCGACCCGGCGGAGGAAGGGGAAGCCGTCGGGGCCCGCCACACCGGCCATCCAGGGCCGCCAGAGCGGCCAATGCGCCTCGGCCGCCTCGGCGACGTAGGCGTCGTGGTTGCCGGGGATCGCGCTCGCCCGCTCGGGCGGGGCGAGCCGCTCCAGCCAGGCGCGGGCCCGTTCGAACTCGCCCGGCAGCGAGATGTTCACGAGGTCGCCCGTGACGACCCAATGGTCCGGCCGCGTGGCGGCGAGTGCCGCCACCGTCGCCTCCAGGACGGCCGCACGGTGGGCCCGGCGGCGGCGCAGCTGCCAGGACAAGAAGCCGGTGACCCGCTTGCCGGCGAGCTCGGCGAGGCGCGGCCGGGGCAAGGGACCCAGATGGACGTCGCTCAGATGGGCGAGCCGGAAGACGCTGCTCAAGAGGGGCTCCCGGCTACGGGGCGACCGGCGAGGATCGCTTCGGCGAGGGCGAGATCGGCCGGCCGGTCCACGTCGATCGCGGCCGTGCCGATCGGGATCGACACGGCGGCCACGCGGCAGCCCAGGATCCGGGAAGCGCGCGCCATCGCCGCCTCGAGAGTGAGGAGGCGGCTCGCGTAGAGCACGAGGTTCGAGGGGCCGAACAGCCGGACGATCCGCCAAGGCCGCTTGCGCTCGGCCTCCACCCGGCGCCAGAAGGCGAGCACCGGGTGGGCGGCTTCGCCGCGCAAGAGGAAGAGGTTGGCGCCGGAGAAGCGGCCGTCCCGGAACCGCCACCAGGTGCGCCGGGTCGAGGGGGCGACGGCGCGCACCGCCGGTTCGGGAGCGACTCCGACCGCGAGCGCCGCGCCACTCGCGAGGGCGGCCCCGAGGAACGTCTCGAGGATCGCCCGATCGAGGAGCGGGTGGTCGGCGGTGGTGACGAGGAGCGGCAGTCCCTCCGTGTGGGCGAGCCCCGCCTCGACGCTCGCCGCGAGCCCGGGCTCGGGGGAGCGGAGCGCGAGGCGTCCTCCGGACCGGAGCCGGGCGATCGCCGGCAGCTCGTCGAGCCGGGCAGCGGGATCGGCCACCACGACGATCCGCGCGACGGTCGGCAGTTCGACCAGGGCCTCGACGACGCGCTCGACCATCGGTCGGCCGGCGATCGGGGCGAGGCATTTGAAGGGGACGCCCGCCGCGCGGGCGACCGGATCGACTTCGCCCGGCCGCGCGCCGGCGAGCACGAGAGCCGCAACCGGCTGCGACGGTGTCATCCGAGGTCCTTGCCGTAGATCCGGTAGGTCTTGTAGGGGCGGGCGCCCATCATCCGGATCAAGGCGTCGGTCCGCCGATTGTCCTCGAGGACCCAGGAGAGTTCGGCACCGCGGGTGCCGCGCGCGCGGTGCACATCGTGGACCGCCCGGATGACCGCGAGCGCGAGGGCCGCACCCCAGGGCCCGTTCTGGAAGGCGCGGCGCACGCCCATGAGCGGCATCCGGCCCTCCGGGATGCCGCGAACCTTGAGCCGCCAGAGGAGCTTCGCCCAGCCGAACGGTAGCAGCCGGCCGCCCAGGTCGCGGATCGCGAGGTTGAGGTTGGGCAGCGTGACGACCATGGCCGCGGGCTCGCCGTCGAGCTCGCCGATCGCGAAGTCCTCGGCGCGGACGAGCGGGCGGATGCTGCGCGCGAGATATTGCGCTTCGGTCTCTTCGAACGGCAGGAAGCCCCAATTCTCGGCCCAGGCATCGTTGAAGATCGCGCAGATGGTCGCGATCTCTTCGCGGTAGCGGCGCATGTCGAGCGGGCGGACGCGGATCCGACCCGAGCGGAGGCCGCGGGCCAAGAGCCGGCTCGCCGCTTCGGGCCAATCGGTCTGCACGTCGGACCAGTAACAGATCAGGTCCTTTTCCTTGGCGTAACCGAGTTGCTCGAGGCGTCGGGCGTACCACGGCCGGTGGTGGCCCATCATCATGCTCGGCGGGGTGTCGAACCCTTCGACCAGGAGCCCGCAGCTGTCGTTGATCGAAGGGTCGAAAGGGCCGGTCACGCGGCGCATCCCCCGCTCGGCGAGCCAGCGCTCCGCCGTCGCCGTGAGCGCCCTGAACAGCTCCGGGTCGTCCTCGCCCTCGAGGAAACCGAAATGCCCGGTGGCGTCACCGTACCGCTCGAGGTGGGCGCGGTTGATCTGGGCGCTGATCCGGCCGACGTCGCGGCCGTTCCGGCTCGCGACGAACAAGGCCATGTCGATCCGCCGCAGGAACGGGTTCTTGGCCGGGTCGAGATGCTCGCGCCGCTCGAGGTCGAGCGGCTTCACCCAACACGGATCGTCCCGGTAGATCGCGTCGGGCACGGCCAGGAAGCGGGCGAGACCGCGCCGGCCCTCGACGCGCTCGACCGCGA
This sequence comes from Geminicoccaceae bacterium, assembly GCA_023512415.1. Classification (GTDB taxonomy): domain Bacteria; phylum Pseudomonadota; class Alphaproteobacteria; order Geminicoccales; family Geminicoccaceae; genus JANXAZ01. The sequence goes on from JAILZQ010000099.1 coordinate 7,455, forward strand.
TCCGCGCCACGGCTCCCGGCTCAGGCGGCGCGACGCCTGCGGCGGGCGGCGAGCTCGGCCTCGCTCGGCGAAGCCTCGGCCACCCAGGGATAGCGCTCACGCTCCTCGGCCGTGTAGCCGAGGTTGAAGGTCGTGGGGCTCCGCGGGACCTCGCGCGGATGCTCGTAGAAGGTGCCCAAGAGCCGGTCCCAGAGCCCGCTCGTGATCCCGAAATTGCCCTGCTCGTTGTGGAAATGATGGGCGAGGTGCCGACGCTTGATCTCTCGCAACCAACGGTTCTTGGGCGTGAAGGGCAGGTGCTGGACGCAGTGACAGAATTCGTAGCCGGCGAAGAGCAGGAGGGCGGTCGCGAAGGCGGCGAACGCTCCGGCAGCGCCGCCCACGAGCCAGCCGAGCGGCAAGGCGACGAGCGCGATCGTCGGCAAGGTCGTGTAGAGCGCACCGAACAGCACCGCGAGATCGTGCGGGTCGGCGTGGTGGTCGTAGTGGATCCGCTTCCACACCTTGGCGGTCAGCGGCGACTTGTAGAGGAAGCGGCCGTGCAGGACGAAGCGGTGCAGGAGGTACTCGGCCGCCGGGTAGACGAGCAAAGTCGCCGCCACCGCCGCGAGCGGGCCGATCCAGTCCTCGGCCGTGTGGACGGTGAGGAGGATCGAGGCGGCGGCCGTCGCGAAATAGACGAGGATCGAGTAGTGGGTCAGGTAGGCGACGACGAGCTCGCCGAGCGTCATCTTGTCGAGCTGGTAGCGACGGTTGACCCAGGGGCGCCAGGAGATCGCCATCGACCCTTTCCGTGCCTGCCGGAACGCGCGAGCCGCTCGAAGGCGGCACGCCCGCCAGCAGTTAAGCGGCGCCGGGCGAGCCGACAAGGCCGGCGCGATGCCGCGGCCGGGGCCGCCGCGCCGCCGCGGCACCGGTGCCACCGAGCGGATCAGGCCGCACTCGGCTGCTCGCTCATGAGACGGCGCACGCGTTCGGCGACGCGGGCGAGGTCGTCGAGCGGCTTGGGCCGGGCCATCGGCTCCTCCGCCCCACCCAGACGCGTCACGAGACCGCGGGCGAGGAGCGCCCGATGCAGCTCGACCGGGTCGCGCGGCAGGTTGACGAGGCCCCGGGTGGCGAGATGGTCGACCAGGCGGCCCAAGACGTGCTGCTGGTGCGGGGTGCCGCGATAGGTCGTCCCGCCGCCCACGAGCAGGCGGCCGAAGCGGGTCAGCGGTCGGCCGAACGGTACGCGGTCGTACCAGCGCGGCAGGTCGAGGAGCCGCGTGGGCTTGCCGGCGAGGCAGGCCTCGGCGAGTGCCACGAGCTCGTCGGCGCTCACCACGACCCGATCGGCGAGTGCGAGGAAGGCCGCGCGGGCGTCGTGGTCGGCGGCGCTGCCGCCGCGCACCTCGACCAGCGGCAGTCCGGCGAGGGCCGCACGCAGCGCCGCCGCGGCGGGCTCCGGGGTCTTGCGGTCGAGGTGGAGGAGCAGCGCGCCGCCCGATCCCCGCAGCTCCTCGGCGAGCAGCGCACCGGCCCGGCCGACCGCCTCGGCGGTCACGCGATAGCCGTCGCGGCCCCGGCCGAGGTAGAGCGCCGTCCACGTCCGTGGCAGGCGTGCCAGACGTTCGGCCCAGGCGGCGCGCGCCGCCTCGACCCGCGCCGGATCCAGGCCGGCTAGCGGGGCGGCCACCGGCACGACGTTGTCGCGGAGCGGCAGCCGCGCCTGGGGGGTGGCGACGACGAGATCGAACAGTTCGAAGGGCGCGCGCGGCCGGCCGATCTGGACGAGCCGGGTCCGTCCGCCCGAGGCTCGCCGGATCCAAAGGGCCGCGGGCACGCTCTTCCGGCCGGCCGCGAGGACGAGGTCCGGCCAAGGTGGTGCCAGCGGATCGCTGGCGCGTCGATCGACGCTCGCGAGCGAGGCGCCCAACAGCAGGTTGGGAAGTCGGCGGCGACCGTTGAGGACCAGCCGACGACTCTCCCAGGGCCAGCCCAGGGCGCGGGCCAGCTCCTCGACCTGGCGGTCGTAGACCGGATCGCCGGTGGTGAGCGCCCACACCCGTGGCTGACCCGGATCGGTGGTCCGCCGACAGGTGAAGGTCCGGGTTCCGTCCGAAGCGAAGCGCGGGTCCGGGACGACCTCGAGCTGCCAGGACGGGCCGAGCCGACGGGCGGCCGCTTCGGCGATCCGCCGCCGCCACCATTCGGGGCTCGCGAAGCCCCGGGTGGCGCGCGCCCGCACGCTCGCGAGCACCGCCCGGCCGGCCCGGGCGAACGAGCGGTCCAGCACCCAGGCGATGTCGGCGGGTGGCACGCGGTCGAGGAGATCAACCGCGAGCACGGCATCGGCCGGTCCGGCTCCGGCGAGTGCCGGGTCGCGGGCGAGATCGAGGCTCGCGACCGCGAGGCCGTCGACCGGCTCGGCGAGCTGCGGCTCGTGGCCGAAGGCCACGAGCAGGAGACGCTGCGCACCGGTGTCGGCGAGCAGGCGGCGCGCCGCCTCCGACAAACGCACCGGCTCGCCCGCGGGCAGCGGCTCGTTGGCGAGGGCGAGCTCGCGGAAGGTGGGTGAGGGCCGGTCGGGACGAAAGATCTGGTAGCCGGCCGCGTCGGCCTCCCGCTCGAGCTCGTGCCAGATGTAGGCCAAGGGGTTCGGGTGGTAGGAATAATCGTCCGGGAAGGGCTCCCAGGGCTGCTGGTGGAGGGCCGTGTAGTGCAGGCACTTGGTCCGCCCTTCGACATATTCCTGGTCGCGAGCGTTCCAGTGCGGGTCGCAGGGGCCCCAGAGGCCGGGGGTGGCGGCGGGTTTCTTGATGAGCGCGTGCTTGCCCTCGCGCGCTGCCGTCGAGCGGTTCCACAAGGGCAGCATTTTCGCGCAGTCGATCAGCATGACCGAGGTTTCTTCGGGCGAGATCGCGAGATAGCCGTGCCCGCCCATCTCGAGATCGAACAGCTCGGCCGGATCGGCCAGATAGATCTGATCGACGTCGTTGTAGATCGCGCGGCCCACACCACCCGCGAGCTCGGGGATGGCGAAGCGGTACTTGGTGAAGCCGGTACGCCATCCCTTGCGATCGAAGCCCGAAAGATCGCTCATCCGGTAGATCTCGTAAGCACGGGCGGGATCGCGGTGCCGCTCGATCGACCAGAAGAAGATCCGCTCGGCGCGATACTGCGCGGGTTCGGTACCGAGGAAGATCCGCACGGGCGGCTTCGGGCTCGGCTGCACGCCCGGCCGCGGCGGCAACAGCACGCATTCCGGCTGCGCGCGGAAATACGGCCAGTTGCGGTCGGTGCTCGTGTCCATGGACGAAACCTCCGCCCGAGGCTCGGGTGGGGCGGAGCTAGGGCGCCGAGCGCCGGCCCGTCAACTCGACCTCGGGTCGCGGTGTGGCCGCGTGCGGTGCGGCGAGCGGTACGATCGAGCCGCCCTCGACGTGCCAGATCCGGTCGGCGACCTCGAGGAGTTCGGGCCGGTGGGTGACCGCCAGCACCGTGGTGCGGTCGGCGAGGCGGCGGATGTTGCGGGTGATCTCCTGGGCGGTCGTCGGGTCGAGGGCGCTCGTGACCTCGTCCAGGACCAGAAGGCGGGGGGAGCCGAGGAGCGCGCGGGCGAGCGCGATGCGCTGGCGTTGACCGCCGGAGAGCCGGGCGCCGCGCTCGCCCACCACCGTCTCGAGGCCCTCGGGCAGTGCCGCCACGAAGTCCCAGGCCTCGGCGGTCCTGAGCGCCGCCTCGAGCGCGGCCTCGTCGATCGTATCGTCGCCGAGGGTGAGGTTGGCGCGGATCGTGTCGTGGAACAGCACGGTCTCTTGCGGCACGTAGCCGACCATCCGCCGCCAGGAGGCGAGGTCGATCTCGGCGAGGTCCACCCCGTCGATCGCGACCCGGCCCGCATCCGGCCGGTAGAGGCCCAAGACGAGGTCGACCACGGTGGTCTTGCCGGCGCCGGAGGGACCGGTGAGCACGGTGAGCGAGCCGGCCGGCACGACCAGGCTGGCCCGTTCCAGCACTCGATGCGCGCCGTGGGCGAAGCTCACGCCCTCGAGGGCCACGGCGCGCTCGAAGCGGGCCGGCCGGCGGCCGGGGTTGGGCTCCGGATCGGCGGCGGCGAGCGCGATCAGCTCCTCGGCATGGTACCAGGAGGCCTCCATCTCGACCGCCGTCTGGTAGGCCTTCTGCAGCTTCCCGATCGAGGACACCGAGCGGTAGAGCACGATGCCGACCACCACGAGCTCGGCCACCGGCACCTTCCAGATCGCCCAGGCGACCCAGAAGCCGGAGCCGAGGGCGACCGCCAAGAGCATGTCCTGGAGATTGCTCAGACCCTCGCGGTTGAGGACCTGCCGACGGATCGTCTTGTCCAGCCGCCGGATCCGGGTCTCGAACAGCCGGGCGAACCCGGCCTCGCGGGCCATCGCCTTGACCTGCTTGAGGTTGCCGAGCGTGTCCGAGAGGTAGACGAGGAGCTCCTTGGTGCGGAAGGTTTGTTTGCGCCCGGCGCGGCGGGAGCGGCGGACGAACACCGCGAGCGCGCCGGTGACCAGCGCCCCGATCGCCGCCGCGGCGAGCGCGATCTTCCAGGAGATGAGGACGGCGATCACGCCCATCACCACGCTCTGGATGGTGAGCGCCACGAGCTCGGCCACGAGAGTGAAAGCGCGGCCGGCCCGCATCGCCTCGCCCGAGGCCACGTTGGCGATCCGGCCGAGCGGCTGGTGGACCAGGAACCGCCAGCGGACCCTCAAGAGATGCTCGATCAGCCGGCGGCGGATGCCGGTCGTCACGGTGGCCATGGCGTTGCCGACATAGACCGTGGCGAGGAACCGCAGCGCCGAGCGCAAGACCAAGATGGCGACCACGAGGAGCAAGAGCGTGCCCACCTCGAGCGGCAGGCCGAGCTGCTCCAGCGTCTGGCGGACGGCGCGGTTGAGGGGCGATTGATCCTGGGCGCTCGTGTCGGCTGCCACACCGATCAGCGGCATGAGCGTGGCGAAGCCGAGCCCCTCGGCGAGCGTCGCCGCCAAGAGCGCCAGGATCAACAGCCAGGGCCGGGTGCCCGGGGCGCGGAAGAAGATCGCGAGAAGCTTGCGCATCCGATCGGGTCAGCGTGGCGCGCGCCGCGGCGGCGCGACGCGGGCGCTTCCCACACCGGGCCCCACCTGTCCAGTGGAGCGGGGGTGCCGTTCAGCCCTCGCGGGTGCTCGGCGGCTCGGGCCGGATCCAATCCTGGAGGATCGCCCGGCCGAGCGCGAGGAGCACCGGGCCGATGAAGATCCCGAGGAAACCGAACGCGAGAGCACCACCCACCACGCCCAGGAAGGTGAGGAGGAACGAGAGGTTGCTCTCGCGCGAGATGAGCCAGGGGCGGATCAGGTTGTCGATGCCGCTGATCACGAGGATGCCGTAGGCGCCGAGGAACAGCCCCGCCTCGGTCCGGCCCTGGGCGAGCAGCCAGCCGGCGAGCGGGACCCAGACGAGGGGCGGGCCGATCGCCGGCAAGAGCCCGGTGAAGAACGTGCGCGACTGGCGCGACGAGCTGCGCGAACACCTGGTGGCTCGGTATGGCGAGGAGGCAGGATTACGCCTGGCCG
>JAILZQ010000100.1 GCA_023512415.1 Geminicoccaceae bacterium
GGGTCGCGCGGGCCACCTGTCAACCGCGTCGGCGCAAGGGCCGAGGCCGCACCCGGCTCAGCGCGACACCCGGCCGCCGGGCGGCTCCCCGCGGGCTTCCGGGATCGCGTAGGTGCCGACCGCGTGGGCCACGGGCTCGCTCCGCCCGACGCTGCGGATCACCACCTCGCCGATCGCGAGCCGGGTGCCGAGCCGGAGGATCCGCCCTTCGCCGGCGAGATCGCCGGGCCGTGGCTTGCTCAAGAAGTGCATGGTGAGATCGGTCGTCACGGCGAGCTCGACCCGGCCGATCAGCGACAAGACGACGCCGTAGAGGGTGATGTCGGCGAGGGCGAAGAGCGCCGGGCCGCACACCGTGCCGCCCGGCCGCACCAACAGCTCGCGGAACGGCAGCTCGACTTCCACCCGGCCGGGCTCGAAGCGGCGCACCCGGCAGCCGAGCAGGCCGACATAGGGCACGCCCTGCGTCGCGAGCGCCTCGAACTCCTCGGCGGTCATCGCCCCGCGCGTCATTCCGGCCACCCTCGCGCCTCGTCTCCCGCGGCCCGGAGAGGGTGAACACGGCCTCACCTTCATCCGTCAACGGAACGTTAAGCCGGAGCCGTGCACAATCGGCGCATCGGCCACCCCGGGCGCGGCGGGAACGGCCCGCCAGCCCTCGGAGCGGTACCCATGCAAATCGTCGCGATCTGCTCGCAGAAGGGCGGCTCCGGCAAGACGACGCTCTCCGGTCACCTCGCGGTCCAGGCGCACCTGGCCGGCGACGGCCCGGTCGCCCTCGTCGACTGCGACCCGCAGGGCTCGCTCGCGGCCTGGTGGAACGCCCGCGAGCTGCCCGGCCCCGACTTCGCCCGCACCACGCTCGGCTCGCTCGAGGACGACATCGCCCGGCTGCGATCCCGCGGCTTCCGATACTTGTTCGTCGACACGCCACCGGCGGCGAGTGCCGCGATCGCCCGGGTCATGCACTTCGCCGACCTGATCCTCGTGCCGACCCGGCCGAGCCCGCACGATTTGCGGGCGGTCCGGGCGACGCTCGATCTGGCCGAGCGCGCCGGCCGGCCGCTGGTCTTCGTGGTCAACGGAGCGAACGCCCGCTCGCGGCTGACCACGGACGCCGCCGTGGCGCTCTCCCAACACGGCACGGTCGCCCCGGTCCTGATCGCCCAGAAAGTGATCATGGCGAGCTCGATGATCGACGGACGGACCGTGATGGAAACCCACCCCGACAGCCAATCCGCCCAGGAGGTCGTGACCTTGTGGAGCTACGTCCGCGACCGGCTGGTCAAGATCGCCAACCGCGAGGCGTTCCTGCGCCGACGCGTCGCGTCGACCGGCTTCGGCCGGCGGCAGATCGAGGGCGAGGAGGCGCTGCCTGCGGCCGAGCTCGGAGAGGTGGCATGAGGACCGCCCGGCTCACCGCCGACCTCCTGGCCCGCAAGGGCGAGGCCCGGGCGCTCGCCGACACCTACGGCACCCCGCTCCTCGACCCGATCCTTCGGCCCGCGGCGCCGCCGCGCCCCGCCCGGCGGGCGGCTGCGCCTTCCGCCCGGGCGAGCTGCCGGTTGCCGCCCGAGGACCAACGGCGGCTGCGGCTCGTCGCGGCTCGGCTGGGCCGCTCGCTCGGCGAGGTCGTCCGCGAGGCCGTGCAGCGCTTCCTCGACGAGCATCGGGACGACTGCGCTTGTGTCGCGGCACTCGCCCGCGGCGAGCCGCCGCGTAGCGGCGATCCGGCGGGGTGCTGTCGCGAAAGCGGGCACGGCTGAGCTCGACTGCCACCGACGCGTCCGCCGGTCGGGGCGGGTTCGCGCCGGCCGGTAGGCCCGTCCCCACGCCGCGGGCTGGTCCGTTCCGCCGCGGCCGCGCTATAGCGGCCGCGGAATCGAGGAGGGACGGGCATGACCCAGGCGAGCGACGAGCCTCTTCTCCTTCGCGAGCAGCGGGACGGGATCGTCCGGCTCACCCTCAACCGGCCTCGGGCGCGCAACGCGCTTTCGCTCGTGACGATGGAGGCGCTGCTCGACGCGCTCGAGGGGATCCGCGCCGATTCCGGTGTCCGGGTCGTCGTGCTCGCCGGGGCCGGGCCGGCCTTCTGCGCCGGGCACGACCTCAAGGAGCTCCGCTCCCGCCCGGAGCGGCCCTTCTACGAGAAGACCTTCGCCACCTGCGCGCGGCTCATGCAGACGATCCTGGCCCTGCCGCAGCCGGTGATCGCCCGGGTCCACGGGGTCGCCACGGCTGCCGGTTGCCAGCTCGTCGCGACCTGCGATCTGGCGGTGGCCGGCGAGACCGCCCGCTTCGCCACTCCCGGGGTCAACATCGGCCTCTTCTGTTCCACACCGATGGTCGCCCTCGCCCGCAACATCGGCCGCAAGGCCGCGATGGAGATGCTCCTCCTGGGCGAGCTCGTTGACGCGCCGACCGCCAAGGCTCTGGGTCTCGTCAACCGGGTCGTGCCGGACGAACGGCTCGACGCCGAGGTCGAGGCGATGGCCCGGACCATCGCCGCGAAGTCGCCCCTCACCCTCAAGATCGGCAAGGAAGCCTTCTACCGCCAGCTCGAGCTGCCGGTCGCCGAGGCCTACGCCTACACCGCCCGGGTGATGACCGAGAACATGCTCGCCCGCGACGCCGCGGAGGGCATCGACGCCTTCCTCGAAAAGCGCACCCCGGTCTGGTGCGGCGCCTGAAGGGCCCTTCCTCCCGGAGTTGACCGCGGCTCGGGGCGGGCGTCTATTGACAGTCGAGCCGTCTCCGCCCTCCCGCTCGCGCGAGCCAGCCCGGACGATGAAAGGCCTCGAGGAAGCGCGCGCACGCTTCGCCCCGGCGCCGCCCGCCGAGAGTGCTGCGGCCGTCGCGCCGCCGCGGCGGGCGGGCACGCTCCTGTCGCGTGCGCTGGGCCGGCTCGGGCCCGCCCTCGACGCCACCCGCAACCTTCTGGTCAGTGCGGCGATCGTCGCGATCCTGCTCGTGATCGGCTGGTCGATCCTGGCGGAGATCCGCCGCGAGGCGATCGTGGTCGAGCGGATCGCGGTGCCGCGCCGGCTCGGCGAGGCGGGGCTCGACGGCGAGGTGCTGGCGAGCCGGCTGGTCGACGCGATCGCGAAAGTGAGCGAGGCGGCGTTCTGGCGCGGTGAGCGGCCGAGCGTGGCGATGGGCTGGAAGACCGCCGACTTCCAGGTACCGCTTTTGGGCCTGTCGATGGGCGCGCTCGTGCGGCTGTTCGAGGACCTCGCGGGCCGACCGGATCGGCGGGTGAGCGGCGAGCTCGTCCAGGTCGACGGGGCCGAGACGCTGCGGCTGCGGATCACCCCGCCGGGCGGCGCTCTGGAGCCGATCACGCTGGCCGTCGAGCCGACCGCGACCGACCGGGTGGCGGTCGACGCGGCGCTCGAGCGCGGGGCGGAGCGGCTCCTCGAGAAGCTCGATCCGATCGCGCTCGCCGCCCATCGCCTGGTCGCCCGCCTGGAGCGGCTGCCCGAGTCGGCCGACCCGGCCGCCGCCCTCTCGGGGCTCGACGCCGTGGTCGCGGCGCTCAACGCTTGCCTGATCGAACCCACCTGTCGCGAGCGCGACGGCGAGCGGGCGCATCTGCTGTGGGCCACCGCGGCCTGGCGTGCCGCCCTGCGGCTCGACGAGCGGAGCCGCGACGGCCGCGAGGCCTTGCTGGAGGAGGCGCTCGACCGGCTCGTCTTGGCGCGTGGGCCCGACGGTCCCTCCCTTGAGGCGATGTTGCGGCGCGGTGACGTCCTCGCTGCGCTCGGCCGCACGGAAGAGGCTCGCGAAGCGTTCGCCGAAGCGGCCCGCCGCCATCCCGGCTCGGCCCGGCCGCTGCGCGACTGGGCCAAGGCCCTCGCCCGTGCGGGGGCGCCGAAGGAGGCCGGGGACAAGCTCGAGCGGGCGGTCGCGCTCGAGCCCGAGAATGCGTGGATCCGGTTCGAGCTCGGCATGGCGCACCGCGCGGCCGGCCGCGAGGCCGAAGCGATCGACGCCTTTCGCGAGGCCACCCGGCGCGACGGGCGGCTCCATTGCGCGTTCGAGGAATGGGGCCGCGCGCTCGAAGCGGTCGGCCGGATCGAGGCCGCGGCGCGCCGGCTCGAGCGGGCCGCGCGGCTGCGCGGCGCGGCGCCGCACTGCCGCTGGCCCGACCCTTGATCGGAGCCGCCGCCACCCTTTATCGCGGGGTGACCACGCCCCGGAGCCTTCGATGGCCCAGAGCCCGCTCGTCTACGACGACGCCTACATCCGCAAGATCTTGTTGGAGGTGAAGACCATCGCGATGGTCGGCGCGTCCACCAACGAGATGCGGCCGTCCTACTTCGCCATGCTCTACCTGCAGGGCAAGGGCTACCGGGTGATCCCGGTCAACCCGCGCTACGCCGGCCAGACGCTCTTGGGCGAGACCGTCCAGCCCGATCTCGCGAGCATCCCCTTCGTTCCCGACATGGTCCAGATTTTCCGCCGCTCGGAGGAGGCGCCGGCGATCGTCGAGGCGGCGATCGGAAAGGGCATCCGGGTGATCTGGATGCAGCTCGGCGTGCGCCACGACGAGGCCGCGCGCCGGGCCGAGGCGGCCGGCTGCCGGGTGGTCATGGACCGCTGCCCGAAGATCGAATACGGCCGGCTGTTCGGCGAGATCGGCTGGCTCGGGGTCAACCGCGGCACGCTCAGCGCCAAGAAGGGCCAGGCACTGCAGCTCACCCGCCGGCGCGAGGCGATCCGCTGAGCGGCGGGCGCTCACTCCGGCGGGTCCGGGGCGGGCGGCGGCTCGCCGAGCCGGGCCTCGAGCCGGGCGAGCCGCGCCTCGATCGCTTCGGCCCAGCTCGTGGCCGGCCCGGCACCGTTCGGCGCGTCGCGCGCCGTGCCCTCCTCGAGCAGCCGGGTGAGCCATTGGCCGAGGGTGAGCCCTTGGGCACGGGCCGCATCACCGGCCGCCTTCTGCAGCCGTGGCGGCACACCGCGCACCGTCCAACGCGCCGTCCGGGCCGGCTTCTCGCCCCGCTTCGCCTTCTTCTTCGCCATGATCCGCTCGATGCCGCCGCCGCGGCCGCCCAGAGTCGATCATCCGGCGGTGCGGCGCGGCCCGTCAAGCAGCCCACCTCGGAGGAGAACCCCCATGCTGATCGGCATCGACCCGCTGCTCCCGGGTGAGCTCTTGGCGATCCTGCGCGAGATGGGGCACGGCGACACGATCGCCCTCGTGGATGCCAACTTCCCGGCCTTCCATCTGGGCCCGCCCGCCGTTCGCCTCGACCAGGACCTGGTCCGCGCCGGCCGGGCGGTCCTCTCGGTCCTGCCGCTCGACGGCTTCGTCGAGGCCCCGGTGCGTTTCATGGAGGCCGACGGCGAGCCCGGTCGGCTGCAACCGGCGCACGCCGACTTCGTCCGGATGATGGAGGAGGTCGCGGGCACCTGGCCGACCGGGGGAATCGAGCGCTTCCGCTTCTACGAGACGGCGCGCGAGTGCGTGGCGATCGTCGCCACGCTCGAGCGGCGGCCCTGGGCCAACGTCGTCCTGACCAAAGGGGTGCTCGACCCCGAGGGTCGGGTCTGGCGGCCCGAGCGCAAGCCGGCCGCCCCGACCCTCAAAGCGCGCCGGCGCGGCTGATCAGCCGCCGAGGGGCCGGACCCCCCGGCCCGTGAGCTCGTCCGCGAAGCCGAGAAGAGCGGGCGCCAGGCTGCCGAGGAAGAGCGGTCCCACGAACAGGTCGTGATGGCCGGCCCGCTCGAGGGTGAGGCGGGCGCGCGGTACTCGGCTCGGGCCGAGGCGATCGTGCAGCGCATGGGTTTGGCCGGGGCCGACGAGCGCGTCCGCCCCGGCCTCGACGGTCATGAGCGCGAGGCCCCGCCCGGCGGCCCGGGCCTCCTCGGAAAGCGGCACCTCCCCGCCGCGCAGCCGCCCGACCAGGTCGAGCCAGAGCTCGCCCGGCACGTGCTGGATCGCGTGGAGGTCGCCGAGCGCCCGCCGCCACGGCCCCTCGCGACCGTCGAGCCGCTCGACGAGCGCCCCGAGCCGGACCGTCCCGTAGAGCCAGGGCTCGGCCGCGGCCACGGTGCGGAGCTGGTGGGTCCCGGGGAAGACCAGCCGCCCCTCGCCCGGAAAGCCGGGGCCCACGCGGCTCAGGAAGGCGGCCGCGAGGGTCGCCGGCGGCAGGCTCGCGAGCGCCCGCTGCAAGGCGGTCCGTCCCACTTGCGGGACGACCGGCGCGCCCAGGAGAACGAGGCCGCGGGGGGCGTCCCGCGGGTCGGCCACGCGCGCGGCAAGGGTGGCCGCCAGGGCGGCGTCGCCCGATTGCGAGACGGCGACCACGAGATCGGGCCCGGTCCGGGCGATCGCCTCGCCCGCGAGGGCCGCCTGCTCGGCCGCGCCCAAGGGGCCGGCCGCTGCCGGCACGAGCCGGGCGTCGTGCCATTCGAGCACGGCGAGCTCGCCGCGCTCGAGCAGGACGAGGGCGAGCTCGGCCAGGACCGCCGCGGCGTAGCCCGAGCAGGGTGCGACCAGGAGTGTCCGACCGCGGCCCCGCCCGTTCCCGGGGGCGATCAGGACGAGGCGGGAAAACGGCCCCTCGTGGATCGTCGCGGCGGCGATCGGCCGCTGGGCGGCGCGGGCGAGGGCCTGGGCGAGTGGGACCGTCGGTGGTTCGCCCAGCTCCAGATCGTCGGCCAGGGCGCCGGCGAGGCCGGCGAGCGGCGCGAGACCGAGGCGCGCGGAGCCCGCCTCGAAAGCCCGTAGCCAAGGCGCCCAGACCGCCCGCCAGGGCGCCAGGAGCTCGTCCAGCACGGCCGCGGTCGTCGGGTTCGACGCGCTCAGGCGTGAGCTTGGGCCAGCGCCCGTTCGATCGCGGCGAGCGCTTCGGCCGCACGGGCCGCATCCGGCCCGCCGCCTTGGGCGAAGTCGGGTCGCCCGCCGCCGCCCTGGCCGCCGACCGCCTCGACCCCGGCCCGGACCAGCCGCACCGCGTCGAGTCGGCCGACCAGATCGGGGGTCAAGCTCACCACGACCGCGGCCTTCCCCTCGTTCACGCCGACCAGGGCCACCACCCCGGAGCCGAGCTCCTTCTTGAGCGCGTCGGCGGTGCCGCGCAGCTCCTTGGGCGGGATCCCCTCGACCACCCGCGCCGCGAGTTTGAGATCACCCACGAGCCGGATCCCGTCCGAGGGGCCGGCGGCGGCGCCGGTCAACAGCTTGCGGCGCGTCTCGGCGAGCTCGCGCTCGAGCTTGCGGCGGTCCTCCAGCAGGCTCGCGACCCGAGCCGGGAGGTCGGGGATCCCGACGCGGAGCAGCTCGGCCAACTCCTCGAGCAGCCGATGCTCGCCGGCCGTCTGCTCGAAGGCCACCTCGCCGGTCACCGCCTCGACCCGACGGATGCCGGCCGCGACCGCGCTCTCGGCCGTGAGCCGGACGAGCCCGATGTCGCCGGTCCGCGCCACGTGGGTCCCGCCGCAGAGCTCGACCGAGTAAAGCCGCCCGTCCTCCTCGCGGCCCATCGCGACCACCCGGACCTCCTCGCCGTACTTCTCGCCGAAGAGCGCCATGGCACCGGAAGCGATCGCCTCCTCGCGGGCCATGATGCGCACGGTCACGGCGTCGTTCTGGCGCAGATAATGGTTGACCTCGCGCTCGACGATCGCGAGCTCCTCCGCGCTCAAGGGCTTGGGGTGGCTGAAGTCGAAACGCAGCCGGTCGGGAGCGACGAGCGAGCCCTTCTGGGCCACGTGTGCGCCCAGATGGCGGCGCAGCGCGGCGTGCAAGAGGTGGGTCGCCGAGTGCGCCCGGCGCAGCTTGGCCCGCCGCGCTTCGTCGACCCGCAGATCGAGGTCGGCGCCGACGCGGATCTCGCCCTGCTCGACCCGGCAGAGATGGACCACGAGGTCGCCCAGATGTTTCTTCGTGTCGACGACCTCGAGCAGCGCATCGGCCGTTCGGATGATGCCCGTGTCCCCGATCTGGCCGCCGGATTCGCCGTAGAACGGGGTCTGGTTGGCGACGAGCGCCACCTCCTCCCCGGCACGTGCCCGCTCGATCCGCTGCCCCTCGCGCACGAGGGCGACGCAACGACCTTCGGCCCGGGTCGTGGCGTAGCCGAGGAACTCGCTCGCCCCGAACTCCTCCTTGATCTCGAACCAGACGGGTGCGATCGCCGTCTCGCCTGAGCCCTTCCAGGCGGCCCGCGCGGCCGCCTTCTGCCGGGCCATCGCCGCATCGAAGCCGGCCCGGTCGACCTTCCGACCCTGGACGCGCAGCGCGTCCTCCGTCAGATCGAGCGGGAAGCCGTAAGTGTCGTAGAGCTTGAAGGCGACCTCACCCGGCAAGGGCGCACCCCGGGCGAGCCGGGCGGTCTCTTCCTCGAGGAGCTTGAGGCCGCGCTCGAGGGTCCGGCGGAAGCTCGTCTCCTCGAGCTTGAGGACCTCCTGGACGAGCGGCTCGGCCCGGCCGAGCTCCGGATAGGCTTGGCCCATCTCCGCCACGAGCGTGGGCACGAGCCGCCAGAGCAGCGGCTCCTCCGCGCCCAAGAGATGGGCGTGGCGCATGCCGCGGCGCATGATCCGCCGCAGCACGTAGCCGCGGCCCTCGTTGGCCGGCATCACGCCGTCGGCGACGAGGAAGGCCGCGGCGCGGAGATGGTCGGCGATCACCTTGAAGGACGGGCGCTTGTCGCCGGCGAAGGGCGTGCCGGTGAGCTCGACCGTCTTGGCGATGATCCGCTCGAACAGGTCGATCTCGTAATTGTCGTGCTTGCCCTGCAGCACGGCGGCGATCCGCTCGAGCCCCATGCCGGTGTCGATCGAGGGCTTGGGCAGGGCGATGCGGGTCGTCTTGTCGACCTGCTCGTATTGCATGAAGACGAGGTTCCAGATCTCGATGAACCGGTCGCCGTCGGCATCCGGCGAGCCCGGCGGACCACCCGGAACCTCGGGTCCGTGGTCGTAGAAGATCTCCGAACAGGGGCCGCACGGCCCCGTGTCGCCCATCGCCCAGAAATTGTCGGAGGTCGGGATGCGGACGATCTTGCTCTCCGGCAGCCCGGCGATCTTTTTCCAAAGCTCGAAGGCCTCGTCGTCCTCGGCGTAGACCGTGGCCATGAGCCGGTCCTTGGGCAGCCCGTACTCCCGGGTCACCAGGTTCCAGGCGAGCTCGATCGCCACGTCCTTGAAGTAATCACCGAAAGAGAAATTGCCGAGCATCTCGAAAAAAGTATGATGCCGAGCGGTGTATCCGACATTGTCCAGATCGTTGTGCTTGCCGCCCGCGCGCACGCACTTCTGAGCGGTGACGGCGCGCTTGTAGGGACGGTGTTCGACGCCGGTGAAGACGTTCTTGAATTGGACCATGCCGGCGTTGGTGAACAGGAGCGTCGGGTCGTTGTGCGGCACGAGCGGCGAGGAAGGCACCACCTCGTGCCCGTGCCGGCGGAAATAGTCGAGGAAGGTCTGGCGGATCTCGTTGACGGTCGGCATGGTCTCTCGGCTCGCGACGAGGCGGTCGGGCGCGCGCCCTCCGCATCGCCCGGCCTCAAGGTAGTGAGGCCGGAGCGCAAGCGGAAGGACCGCGTGCGACGGCTCAGAACCGCGTCAAGAGTTCGCCCGCGGCAGTGAAGACGGGTGGCGAGGGGCCGCCCACGATCCGCGCCCCCCGCTGTTCCAGCTCGCCCGCCACCGGCCGGGTCGCGAACACCTCGCCCACTTCTCCCGGATCGCGCAGCTGCAGCCAGCGCGCGGCGTCGGGCGGTCCACCGAGCCGTGCCGCGAGCTCCAGGAGAAGGGCTCGATCCGAGCCGAGCCGCGCGGCCGGCCCGAGCAGCTGCTCGGCGAGGCCCTCGGGCAGGACCGCGCCCGGCTCGGTCTCGAGCACCGCGAGGATCGCGGTCGGCGGCAGGCGGTCGAGCGCGGCATCGGCCGGCAGGGTCTCGAGCAGGAGCACGTCGAGGCGGGCGAGCCCCGTGAGCCGGGCCGGGTCGAGGACCCGCACCCGCAGGAGCAGCGGCAGGCTCACGAGCACCGAGCGGCAGGCTCCGGTCGCGCGGAAGGGAGTTGCGAACCGCCGGCCGAGACCCTAAACAAAGAGGCAGGCGGGTGTAGTTCAGTGGTAGAACGACAGCTTCCCAAGCTGTATGTCGTGGGTTCGATTCCCATCACCCGCTCCAACCCGTGCTCCGCCGCCGATCAGCCGCCGGTCTTGGCCGCGAGATAGGTCAAGAGACCGTCTTTGCTGAAGAGTTTCGGGTAATCGGCCTCGGGAATGTCGATCCCGAGCTTCTCGTGCAGGCCGATCACCAAGTTCAAAAAATCCATCGAGTCGAGGTCGAGCGCGTCGCGCAGATCCTCGCTCCCCTTCACCGTCGCGAGGTCCGCCTCGGGCGCGATGCCCGCGAGCACCCCTGCCACCACCCGCTCGAGCTCGTCTCGGGTCATAGCGTCTCCGGTCGCTGCAGATGGTCGTCGATCGCGGCCAAAAGCCGGCTGCCCAGATGCCCGTCGCTCGCCCGATGGTCGGCCGCGAGGCTCAACCCGACGACCGGCCGGGCGACGAGCCCGCCCGCCTCGTCGACCCACGGGCGGGTGACGATCGCGCCGAAGCCGACCATCGCCACCTGCGGCGGGTAGATCACGGGCAAGACCGACTCGGCCCCGCGCTCGCCGAGGCTCGTGATCGTGAGCGTCGCATCGGCCAGCTCCGAGCTCTTGAGCCCACCGCTGCGCGCCCGGCCGACGAGATCGCGCAAGGCGGCCATGAGCTCGGGCAGAGCCAATTTGTCGACATCGTGGATCGCCGGGGCGACGAGCCCGCCGCCGCGCAACGCGACGGCCCAGCCGAGATGGATCCCGGGCCCCGGCCGGAACCCGCCGTCGATCCAGAAGCCGTTGAGCTGCGGCACCTCGCGAAGCGCGAGCGCCGTCGCCTTGAGCAACAGCACGGCGGGCAGGAGCCGCTCGGGCGGCGGCCGCTCGCGGTTGGTGGCCTCGAGGAAGGCCAGGGCACGGCGCATCGCGACCGTGCTCGCGAGGTAATAGTGGGGAATCTCGCGCTTCGAGCGGCTCATCGCCGCGGCGATCGCCTTGCGCATCTCGGCCGGGTCGAAGCCGCGGCGCGGGGCGGGCTTGGCCGGCTCGGCCGCGGGCGGCCCGGCCGGAGCGCGCATCGCCGGAGCCGAGGGGGCTTCGGCTGCCGCACCCCGGGCTGCGGCCTCGACGTCCGCGACCGTGATCGCCCCGTCCGGGCCGGTCCCGTGGATGCGGTCGAGCGGCACCCCGAGCTCGAGGGCCCGCTGGCGCACCGCCGGTGAGACCTTCAGCGCGGCCGGCCGCGCCGCGGAGGGAGAAGGCGGCGGGGTCGGGGGAGGGAGAAGGCGGCGGGGTCGGGGCGGCCGACGGTGCCGCTGCCGGTCGCGGCTCGGTGCGCACCGCCCCGGGGGTGGGAGGCGGAGGAGGTGGCGGCACGGCGGCCGGGCCGGGCGCCTCGCCGGCTCCGCGAATCCGCGCGAGCGGCGTCTCGACCGGCACCTTCTGCCCGGGGGTGAGGAGGAGCTCCTCGACCGTGCCCTCCTCGAAGCACTCGACCTCGATCGCCCCTTTCTGGGTCTCGACCACCGCCACGACCTGGCCGCGCTTCACCCTGTCACCGGGCTTCACGAGCCACTCGACCAGGGTGCCCGCTTCCATGTCGGCACCCAAGGAGGGCATGCGGAACAGGCCCACGACCTTCAGCTCCCGGGCCGCAGGAGGCCGCGGACCGTGGCCACGATCCGCTCCCGGCTCGGCAGGGCCGCCTGCTCGAGATGGCCGGCATAAGGCATCGGCACCTCCGCCGAGCAGACCCGCCGCAAGGGCGCATCGAGCTCGTAGAAGGCGTCTTCGGCGATCCGCATGCCGATCTCGGCGGACAGTGACCCGCTCCGCCAGCCCTCGTCGACGATCACGCAGCGCCGGGTGCGGCGGACCGAGGCGAGGATCGTCTCTTGGTCGAGCGGCCGCAGCACGCGCAGATCGACCACCTCGGCCTCGATCCCTTCGCGGGCGAGGTCGTCTGCCGCTTCGAGCGTCTTGAAGAGCGAGCCGCCGTACGTCACGAGCGTGACGTCCCGACCCGGCCGGCGGATCGCCGCCTTGTCGATGTCGACCGAGGTGACCCTGGGATCGAGCGCGCCTTCCATGTTGTAGAGCATGATGTGCTCGAAGATCAGTACCGGGTTCGGATCGAGCAGGGCCGGAGCGAGCATGTAGCGGGCGTCCTCGAGCGTCGCCGGTGCGAGGATCTTGAGCCCGGGGATGTGCGCGTACCAGCCTTCGAGGCTGTGGCTGTGTTGCGCGGCGAGCTGGCGGCCGCCACCCGTGGCCATGCGGATCACGAGCGGGATCGCGAACTGGCCGCCCGACATGTGCGGGATGGTGGCGGCGTTGTTGAGGATCTGGTCGAGCGCGAGGAGCGAGAAATTGACCGTCATGATCTCGACGATCGGCCGCATGCCGGCGATCGCCGCACCGATCCCGGCACCCACGAAGGCGCTCTCGGACAAGGGCGTGTCGCGGATCCGCTCGGGGCCGAATTCCTCGAGCAGGCCCTTGCTCACGGCATAGCAGCCGCCGTAGCGGCCGACGTCCTCGCCCATGAGGAAGACCCGCGGGTCGGCCAGGAGGGCGGCGCGGATCGCCTGCTTGCAGCACTCGCGATAGGTCGTCGTCGGCAGGCTCACGGGCCCTCTCCGGTCAGGAGCCGGTCCTGCGGCACGTCCTCCATCAGCACGAACCGTTCGAGTTCCTCGACCGGCTCGAGGCTGCCGCTCTCGGCGAAGGCCACGGCATCCTCGATCTCGCGGTCGATCTCGGCCTCGAGCCTCTCCCGCTCGCCCGCGTGCAGGAGGCCGGTCTCGGCCATCCAGCGGGCGAGCCGTTCGATCGGGTCGCGCTTGCGCCAGGCCTCGCCCCGGGCTCTTATACACAACTCCGACCCCCCGACCCCCAAAGAC
>JAILZQ010000101.1 GCA_023512415.1 Geminicoccaceae bacterium
CCCCCCACGGTACGGTAGCGCTCCTCCTCGGGGAGTTATTCTATGTCAAAGAGTTCTTTGAATTCCTCTATCGGTAAGGCCCCGTCTAGGAGATAGCTGCCATCATCGCGGCGAACAATCCAAGGCTCATCTTCAGCCTCCTCGTTGCTAGGGAGGTCGCCCACGATAGCCTCGAGGATATCGTGTAGCGTAACCACCCCCTGTAAACCGCCGTATTCGTCTACCACCAAGGCCATGTGGGTGCGCTTTTGCTTGAACATCTCTAGAAGCTGCCAGGCGGTAAGGGTGGCTGGGACGAATAGAGGGGGCTGCGCCAGGCTGCGTAGGTCTTCTACGGTGAAATTCGGTTTGACTACCAGGTCGCGCGCGCGCACTACCCCTATTACCTTATCCAGGCTGCCTTCGGCTACTGGGAAGCGCCCGTGAGGACTCTCGAGGATCTTCCGGCGGGTTTCCTCAATCGGGTCTTCCAGGTCCAGCCAGACTATGTCGGGCCGAGGGGTCATCAGTGAGTCTACCTGGCGGTCGCCCAAGCTGAGGATGCTCCGCACAGTTTCCTGCTCGGCTTCCTCGAAGACCCCCGCGCGGGTGCCCTCGTCCATGAGGACCTGGATCTCCTCGTCGGTGACTGGGGGTTCGTGGCTCCCGCGTTGGCCAAACAGCCGCAGCACCGAATCGGTAGAAACCGTCAAGAGCCATACCAACGGCTTGGCTACCGTGGAGAGCACCTGCATCGGGAAGGCCATGAGGGCAGCGATGCGCTCGGGGCTGCGCAGGGCCAGACGCTTGGGGACCAGTTCGCCGATTACGAGCTGCAAGTAGGTGATGAGCAGCACGATAATGGTGAAAGCGATCTCCTGAGCGTAAGGAGCTAGGGCGGGGATGCGGGCGATCCCCGGGGCCAAGCTACCCGCCAGGGTGGTCCCGCCATAGGCGCCGGCTACAATGCCGATGAGGGTGATGCCCACCTGCACCGTCGAGAGCAACCGACTGGGGGAGGCCAGTAACTCGAGCGCGGCCTTGGCCCCGACGTTGCCGTCATCGGCCCGTTGCTGGAGCTTGGCCTTACGCGAGGAGATGAAGGCCGCCACCGAGCGGCGCACCCAACAGGCGCTCGAGCGGATCGCCCAGGAAGAGGCACGCGCCGTCCAGGAGGTCCGCAACCGCGCCGCCGATCTCGCCGTGCGGGCCACCCGCGAGCTCTTGGCCGAGCGCTTGCAGGGCGAGCTCGTCCAGGATCTGATGCGCAAGGCGGTGAACGAGGTCCAGCGCCGGCTCGCCTGAGCCCGCGCCGGCGCGCCCTCCGGGAGGAGCTTCGATGCGGCTCGAGGGCCTGGGCGCGATCGTCACCGGCGGCGGCTCGGGGTTGGGTGCCGCCACGGTGGCCGCCCTTGCCGCGGCCGGGATGCGCGTCGCGGTGGTCGACCGCGAGGAGGCGCGCGCCCGCGAGGTCGCCGAGCGGACGGGTGCCGTGGCCTTCGTCCTCGACGTGGCCGACGCGGCCGCCACCGAGGGTGTGTTCCCGGCGATCGCCGAGGCGGTGGGCGGGCCGCGCCTTCTCGTCAATTGCGCCGGGATCGCCCCGGCGGCGCGGATCGTCGGCCGCGACGGGCCGATGCCGCTTTCCGCCTTCGAGCAGGTCGTCCGGGTCAACCTCCTCGGCACGTTCAACATGCTGCGCCTTGCGGCGCACGCGATGGGCGGCCTCGAGCCGCTCGAGGACGACGAGCGCGGGTTGATCGTCAACACCGCCTCGGTCGCCGCTTTCGAGGGTCAGATCGGCCAGGCGGCCTACGCCGCCTCGAAGGGCGGGGTCGCCTCCTTGACCCTGCCGGCGGCGCGCGAGCTGGCCGGCCGCGGCATCCGCGTCGTGGCGATCGCCCCGAGCCTCTTCGCCACGCCGATGCTGCTCTCGATGCCCGAGACGGTGCAGCGGAGCCTGGCCGCGACGGTTCCCTTCCCGGCCCGCTTCGGCCGACCCGAGGAATATGCCTCGCTCGTCCTCGAGATCGCCTGCAATCCGATGCTCAACGGCTGCGTGCTCCGGCTCGACGGGGCGCTGCGGATGCCTGCCCGCTGATGACGGACGAGACCGACCGGCTGGCCCGGCTCGCGGCGCCGAGCGCCGAAGACCTCGCAGCCCTCGGCGAGCGGCTCCTCGCCGAGCTGCCGGCCGAGATCCGCGCGCTCGTCGGCATGGTGCCGATCCGGGTCGAGGACTGGCCGGACGAGGCGGCGCTCGCCGAGACCGAGTGCGAGGACCCGTTGGACCTCACCGGGCTCTACCGCGCCGTGCCGATCGGCGAGCGGCACGCCCAGGCGCTGCCGCCCGAGGAGCCGGAGATGATCTTCCTCTATCGGCTGCCGATCCTGGTCGAGTGGGCCGAGCGCGGCTGCACGCTCGAGGAGGTCGTGTTCGACGTGCTGACCCACGAGATCGCCCATCACCTCGGCATGGACGAGGAGGGGGCGCTGCGGGTCGAGGGCCGCGGCGGGACGAGCTGAGGCGTGCCCCGTCGGTGGCGACGCGTCCCGGCGTCGCTGGGCTCGTGAACCTAGAATCTGACAAAAGTCCTTGACGAGGCCGAAGGGGCGGGCTAAGGGGTCGGCGTCCGCCGCGCCGAGGCCCCGCCATGAAGCTCCGTTTCCCGCCGCTCAGCCTCGCCACGCTCCTCCTGCTCTTGGCGCTGGTCTCGACCCTGCCGCTCGCCGGGGCGCTCCTCTACAGCGCCCTCGAGATGCGCCGCGCCACCCGCGCCGCGGCCCTCGCCGGGCTCGCCACGACGCTCGTGCGGGCGGCCGACGAGCTGCGCGGTGCGCTCGCCAAGAGCCGCCAGCTCGTGACCTTCCTCGCGACCGACCCGACGCTGGCCGAGGGCGGGCCGGTCGCCTGCACCGAGCGGCTCGGCCGGCTGTTCACCGAGCTCGCGGGCTACTCGAACGTCTACGTCCTCGACCGGCGCGGCGAGCTCGTCTGCTCCGGCCGGCCGGCGCCGCTGCGGCTCAACCTCGCCGACCGCGAGCATCTGGCGGGCGCCCTCGAATGGGAGCGGCCGCGGATCGGCGGCCCCTTGCCCGGGCTGGTCTACGGCCGGCCGGTGCTGCCGGTGGCCGCAGCCCTGCGCGACGGCGCCGGCACGGTGCGCGGGGCGGTCGCCGCCACGGTCGATCTCACCGCGACGCTCGCCGAACTGCGCGCCCGCCACGGCTCGCCCGGCCTCGCGCTCACCCTCTGGCGGGACGACGGCACGCTCCTGGTCCGCGAGCCGGGCTCGCCGGTCGAAGTGCTCCTCTCGCGCGCCGGACCCACCCTCTTCCCGGCGCTCGAACGCGCCGCCGAAATCGGCGGCACGGTCGAGGCCCCGGACCTCGACGGGGTCATGCGGACCCACCTCGCGACCCGGCTCGAGCTCGACGAGCAGCGCCTCTGGCTCGCCCTCTCGCTCGCCACCGCCCCGCTCTACGCCGAGGTCGACGACGTCTTCCGCCGCGGCATCGTCGGCGCGGCATTGGTCACGATCCTCTGCATCCTGCTCGCCAAGCTCGTCTGCGCCGCCGCGGTCGGCCGGCCGCTCGAGCGGATCCGACGTGGCATCAAAGAACTCGGCGAGGGCCGCGGGCCCGCCACCCTCGATGCCTGCCGCGGCGTCAAGGAGCTGCGCGAGCTCGTGCTCGAGGTCGAGCAGCTCGCCGCCCGGCCGCCCTGCCGTCGGCCGAACTGTTGGCAAGGCGCGCCGGACGCGGCAGAAGGGGCGGGCCGGCCGGCCGCGGCGCCGCCGGCTTCGGAGGCCGGCCGGTGACGATCGGGATCCTCTGCGCCATCCCCCAAGAGCTCGCCCATCTGCGCGGCGCGCTCGAGCAGGCGAGCGGCGAGGAACTCGCCCACACCCGCTTCGACAAGGGCCGGCTCGACGGCCACGAGGTCGTGCTCGTGGGCGCCGGGATCGGCAAGGTCAACACCGCGCTCACCGCGACCCTCTTGGCCGACCGGTTCCGGGTGCGGGTGATCGTCTTCAGCGGGGTGGCGGGCGGCCTCGACCCCGAGCTTTCGATCGGCGACGTGGTGATCGCCGACCGCACCGTCCAGCACGATGCCGGGGTGATCGAGGACGGCCGGCTCCACACCTACCAGGCCGGCCACGTCCCCTTCTTCAACCCGACCGACCGTCTGGGCTACACCGTCCCGGCCGATCTCCTCGCCCGGGTCCGCGACCGGCTCGAGGGCTTCGAACTGCCGCCCCTGACCGCCCGCGCCGGCGGCACCGGCCGGCCGCCCAAGATCGTCTTCGGCACGATCCTCTCGGGCGATCAGTACCTGCATTGCGAGGCCACCCGCGAGCGGCTGTTCCGCGAGCTCGGCGGCCGGGCGATCGAGATGGAGGGCGGCGCGCTCGGCCAGGTCTGCGAGGCCTTCGGCCTGCCCTGGCTCGACCTGCGCGCGCTTTCCGACCTCGCCGGTCGCGACTCCCGCTTCGACTTCGCGGCCTTCGTCGACGCGGTGGCGGCGAGCTCGGCGGCGATCCTGCGCCGGCTCCTGCCGGTCCTCTGACGCGCCGGCTCACGGCCGGCGGCGCAGCTCCCCCCAGGTCCAGAGCCGCGACAGCTCCATGTCCAAGAAGTCGATCCGCCGCTCGAGCCGGGCGATCCGCTCCTGGGTCTCTTCGAGGAGGAGGCAGAGCCGGTAGGCGTCGCTGCCCTCGGTGAAGCCCGCCTCGAGGCAGCTCGCCCGGCGCGCCTCGGCGGCCGCCTGCTCGAGCTCGGCCGCGGTCCGGCAGCCGGCCGAGCCGGCGGCGAGCGCGAGCGCCGCGACGATCCCGAGGCGACGCGTGCGTGCCTTCACGCAGGGGTTCCGGTCCATCGCACCACCCGGTCGGCGGGCATCGCCCGGTCGACCGGCGGCAGCTCGCCGGCGGTGGGCGTGCCCAGATAGAGGATGCCCAAGATCCGCTCGTTCGGGCCGAGGCCGAGGCCGCGGCGCACGCCCTCGCTGTAGGCCGGCCGGCCGGTCGCCCATTTGCCGGCGAAGCCGAGCGCATGCGCCGCGAGCAGGAGGTTCTGGATCGCCGCCGCGGCGGCCGCGATCTGCTCGATCTCGGGAATCTTCGGATGATCCGGGTCGAGCACGGCCACGGCCAGGACGATCACGGGCGCCCGCAAGGGCGCCTCGCGCTGGCGGGCGAGCTCGGCCGGGTCGAGGTCGGGCCGGTCCTCGGCGAGCCCACGGGCGAAGAGCTCGCCGAGCGCCCGGCGGGCCTCGCCCTCGACCAGGAGGAACCGCCAGGGCCGCAGCCGGCCGTGGTCCGGGGCGGCCGCGGCGGCGGCGAACATCCGCTCGAGCGCCGCCGCATCCGGCCCCGGTCCGGTCATCCGGGCCGGCGGCACGGTCCGCCGGCCGAGCAGAGCCTCGAGCGCGTCCATCCTTCCTCCGGGGCCGTCGTCAACCCGATCTTTACGATCGCCGGGCAAGATCGGCCAGGGCGCCGGCGTCGGGCCGGGCCCCTTCGCGGAGGGACCATGTCGGATCTCGCCCCGGCCCCGGCGCGGGCCTGTGGCGTTCGGGGCCTTGCTCCCGCGCCGCAGCAGTCGCATGCTGCGCCGCGAGAAAGGACGGGCCGAACGCAGCCGGCCAATGGAGTCGGACCGATGGAGCACGGGCTCTACCTCGAGGATTTGCAGCCGGGCATGAGCGCCGTGTTCGGCAAGACGATCACGGATGCCGACATCCTCATGTTCGCGGGCGTGTCGGGCGACACCAACCCCGTCCACCTCAACGAGGAGTTCGCGGGCGGCACGGTCTTCAAGGGGCGGATCGCCCACGGGCTCTTGACCGCGAGCCTGATCTCGACCGCGATCGGCACCAAGCTACCCGGCCCCGGGGCGGTCTATCTGAGCCAGACCATGAAGTTCCTGGCACCGGTGCGGGCCGGCGAGACGGTCCGGGCGATCGTGACCGTCAAGAGCGTCGACCTCGAGCGGCGGCGGGTGACGATGGACACGGTCTGCAAGGTCGGCGGCAAGGACGTCCTGGTCGGCGAGGCGGTGATCATGGTGCCGCGCCGGCCGCAACAGGAGCCGGCGGCAGCCGAGTGAGGCGGCGAGCCGCGCGGGTCGCGGCGTCGCCTTTACAGGGCCCGGCGCGCGTGGAAGAAGGCCGGCCATGCGCGTGGTCCGACGGTTCGCGGTGCTGCCGGCGGCGGCCCGTGGGGCCGTGCTCGCGATCGGCAATTTCGACGGCGTCCATCTCGGCCACCGGGCGGTCCTCGAAGCGGCCCGGCGGCGCGCCACGGCCGAGGGTTCGCTCTGGGGTGCGCTCACCTTCGAGCCCCACCCGCGCGAGCTGTTGAGCCCCGAGAGCGCGCCCGCCCGGCTCACCCCCTTCGCGCTCAAAGCCGCGCTGATCCGCGCCCTCGGCGCCGACCTCTTGATCGTCCTGCCCTTCGACCACGCGCTCGCCGCCCTCGCGCCCGAGGCGTTCGTGGCCGAGGTCCTGGCCGCGCGGATCGGCGCCCGGGCGGTCGCGACGGGTGTCGATTTCCGCTTCGGCCATCGCCGCGCCGGGGACGTGGCCACGCTCGCCCGGGCCGGCGCCCGGCACGGGATCGCGGTCGAGGCGGTCGAGCCGGTCGAGGTCGAGGGCGAGCGCTGCTCCTCGACCGCCGTGCGCACCCATCTCGAGGCCGGCCGGGTCGACCGCGCCGCCCGATTGCTCGGCCGCCCGCACGAGGTCGCGGGCCTGGTCCGCCCGGGCGACCGGCGCGGCCGCACGCTCGGCTTCCCGACCGCCAACCTCGCGCCACGCCCAGCCCGGGTCCAGCTGCCCGGCGCCGGCGTCTACGCGGTGACCGCGCGGATCGCGGGCGAGCCCGGCGGGCGCTGGCACCCGGCGGTTGCCAATCTCGGCCGGCGGCCCACTTTCGACGGCGAGGGGCTGCGGCTCGAGGTCCATCTGCTCGACGGCGAGCACGCGCTCTACGGCCGGCGGCTCGCCGTGCGCTTCCTCGAGCGGCTGCGCGAGGAACGCCGCTTCGCGAGCCCGGCCGAGCTCGTCGAGCAGATCGCCCGCGATTGCGCCGCCGCCCGCCGGGTGCTCGGCGCCACGACCCTCCCGATCGAGAGCCCGTCCGCATGAGCCGTGATCTGCGCGCGACCCTGTTCCTGCCGAGCACCGACTTCCCGATGAAGGCGGACCTGCCGGTGCGCGAGCCGCAGCTGCTCGAGCGCTGGCAGCGCCTCGACCTCTGGCGGAAGATGCGCGAGCAGGCGCGCGGCCGCCCCAAGTTCGTCCTGCACGACGGGCCGCCCTACGCCAACGGCCACCTCCACATGGGCACGGCCCTCAACAAGATCTTGAAGGACGTGATCAACCGCAGCCGGCAGATGCTCGGCTTCGACGCCAATTACGTGCCCGGCTGGGACTGCCACGGACTGCCGATCGAATGGCAGGTCGAGCAGGACTACCGGCGCAAGGGGCGCGACAAGGACGCCGTGCCGATCGTCGACTTCCGCGCCGAGTGCCGCTCTTATGCCGAGCACTGGATCGCCGTGCAGAGCGCCGAGTTCCAAAGGCTCGGCGTGGCGGGCGACTGGCGCGAGCCCTACACCACGATGGCGTTTTCCGCCGAGGCCGGGATCTATCGCGAGCTCGCCAAGTTCCTCCTCTCGGGCCAGCTCTACCGCGGCAAGAAGTCGGTGATGTGGTCGGTGGTCGAAAAGACCGCCCTCGCCGAGGCCGAGGTCGAGTACCACGACCACACCTCGACCACGATCTGGGTCCGCTTCCCGGTGGTCGAAAGCCCGATCGCCGACCTCGCCGGGGCCTCGATCGTCATCTGGACGACCACCCCCTGGACGATTCCCGGCAACCGGGCGGTCGCCTACGGCGAGCGGATCGCCTACCGGCTCGTCGAGGTCGGCACGGTGCGCGACGGCTCGCTCGCCCGGCCCGCCGAGCGGCTCGTGGTGGCCGCCGACCGGCTCGCCGAGACCGCCGATGCGGCCGGCATCCTGACCTTCGCCACCCTCGCCGAGTTCGACGGTGCGGCGCTGGCCGGCACGATCTGCCGCCACCCCCTCGCCGGGCTCGAGGGCGGCTACGGCTTCGCGGTCCCGCTCCTGCCCGGCGACTTCGTCACCACCGAGCAGGGCACCGGCCTCGTCCACGTCGCTCCGAGCCACGGCGAGGACGATTTCGAGCTCGGCCGCCGGCACGGGCTCGAGGTGCCGGACACGGTCGCGGACGACGGGACCTACACGGAAGCCGCCCCGGGCTTCACGGGCCTCCACGTGTTCAAGGCGGGCGAGCCCGTGATCGCCGCGCTCACGGCCCGCGGGGCACTCCTCGCCCGGGGCACGCTCGTCCACAGCTACCCGCATTCCTGGCGTTCCAAGGCCCCCCTGATCTTCCGCGCCACCGACCAGTGGTTCATCCCGATGGACGGGCCCCAGGGGCTGCGCGCCAAGGCCCTGGCCGCGATCGAGGCGACCCGTTTCGTCCCGGCCAAGGGCAAGAACCGGCTCAAGGGCATGATCGAGACCCGGCCCGACTGGTGCATCTCGCGCCAGCGCGCCTGGGGCGTGCCGATCGCGGTGTTCGTCGACAAGCGGACCGGCGAACCCTTGCGCGACCCCGAGGTCTGCGAGCGGATCGCCCGCGCCTTCGAGGAGGAGGGCGCGGATGCCTGGTGGACCCGCGACCCGCAGATCTTCCTGGGCGAGCGCTACCGCGCGGAAGACTTCGAGAAGGTCGACGACATCTTGGACGTCTGGTTCGAGAGCGGCTCCACGCACGCGATCGTGCTCGAGCGGCGGGCCGATCTTTCCTGGCCGGCCGACCTCTACCTCGAGGGCTCGGACCAGCACAGGGGCTGGTTCCATTCGAGCCTGCTCGAATCCTGCGGCACCCGCGGCCGTGCGCCTTACGAGTGCGTCCTCACCCACGGCTTCGTGGTCGACGCCAAGGGCGAGAAGATGTCGAAGTCGAAGGGCAACGTGATCTCGCCCCTCGACCTGATGAAAACCCACGGTGCCGACATTCTGCGCCTGTGGGTCGTCTCGGCCGATTATTCCGAGGACATCCGGATCGGCAAGGAGATCCTCGACGGGCTGGGCGAGAGCTATCGGCGGCTGCGCAACACCCTGCGCTACCTCTTGGCCAACCTCGCGGGCTTCCGCCCCGAAGAGCGGCTCGAGCCGGCCGCGATGCCCGAGCTCGAGCGCTGGGTCCTGCACCGGCTCGCCGAACTCGGCCGGCTCGTGGTCGACTGCAACGAAGACTACGACTACGTCCGGCTCTACGGAGCGCTCCTCAACTTCTGCACGGTCGATCTCTCGGCACTCTATTTCGACGTGCGCAAGGACGCGCTCTATTGCGACGCCGCGGACAGCCCGCGCCGGCGGGCGGCGCGCACCGTGCTCGACATCCTGTTCGATTGCCTCACCGCCTGGCTCGCCCCGGTCCTCGTGTTCACCGCCGAAGAGGCCTGGCTCGCGCGCCATTCGGGCGAGAGCGAGAGCGTCCATCTGCGCCGCTTCCCGGAGTTGCCCGAGAGCTGGTTCGATCCGGAGCTCGCCGCCCGCTGGGAGCGGATCCGGGCGATCCGCCGGGTGATCACGGGCGCCCTCGAGGTCGAGCGCAAGGAGAAGCGGATCGGTGCGAGCCTGCAGGCCTGCCCGATCGTGCACCTGCCGCGCGCCGAGGACCGGGCGGCGCTTGCCCGGGTCGATCTGGCCGAACTCGCGATCACGAGCGGGATCGAGGTGGTCGCCGACCCGCCGCCCGCGGGCGCCTTCACCCTCGAGGACGTGCCCGAGGTCGCGGTCGTGCCGCGCCTCGCCGAAGGTGCCAAATGCGCCCGGTGCTGGCAGGTCCTGCCCGAGGTCCTGGCCTCGCCCGACTCCTTGTGCCGGCGCTGCGCTGCGGTGGTCGAGCGCCACGCGGCCCGGGCGGGTGCCGCTTGATCCGCCGCGGCGAGCTCGTCCTCTTCGCGGCCCTTCTGGTCCTCGACCAGGCGACCAAGCAGACCGTGCTCGAAGCCTTCGGCTCGGGCGGCGGGCTCGCCGTGACACCCTTCTTGAACCTCGTCCTGGTGTGGAACCCGGGGGTGAGCTTCGGGCTGCTCGCGGGCCTCGGCGATGCCCGCCCCGGCCTCCTCGTCGCGGTCACGCTCGCGATCGCGGCACTCCTTGCGGTCTGGCTCTGGCGCGAAGAGCGGCGCCTGCCGCGGATCGCCCTCGTCCTCGTGCTCGCCGGAGCGGTCGGCAACCTGATCGACCGGGTACGCTTCGGCGCGGTCGTGGACTTCCTCGACTTCCACTGGGCCGGCTACCATTGGCCGGCGTTCAACGTCGCCGACAGCGCGATCGTGATCGGCGCCGGGCTGCTGCTGCTCGACGGCCTGGTGCCGCGGCGCGCCCCGGCCTCGCAAGCGGGAGGAGAGCGGTGATGCCGTGGTCGCCGTCCCGAGGCCTCGTGGGCCTCGTCCTGGCCGGGCTCGTCCTGGCCGGCTGCCAGGGCACGGTGCAAGAGGCGTTCGGCCTGCGCAAGCGGCCGCCCGACGAGTTCCAGGTGGTGCGCGGCCAGCCGCTCGTCGTGCCACCCGACCGGCGGCTCAGGCCGCCGCAGCCCGGCGCGGTCGGGCCGGCCGAGGTCGACCCGGCGCGGGCGGCCCGCGAGACCCTGGTCGGCCGGGCCGGCGAGCTCCGCGCGCCGGGCGGGGCGAGCCCCGGCGAGGCGGCGCTCCTGCGCGCGGCCAAGGGCGAGGCCGACCCCGACATCCGCCGCCGCCTCGCCGAGGAGGACGGCCAGCTCGCCTACGTCGACGAGCGCACCTTCCTCTTCATCCTCGACTGGCAGCGCCGGCGGGCGCAGGCTCCGGAAGCACGCGGCGAGCCGCTCGACCCGGTGGCCGAGGCGCGCCGCTTGCAGGAATCGGGCCGCGTCCAAACAGTGCGGCGGACCACGGAGAGCGGCGGATGAACGAAGCCGGCCTGATCCCGATCACGGGTGCGGTGCCGACCGCGATGTTCAACCCCACCACCTTCACGCTTCCCAACGGGATGCAGGTGGTGGTGGTGACCAATCGGCGCGCCCCGGTGGTGGCCCACTATGTCTGGTACCGGGTCGGCTGCGCCGACAGCCCACCCGGCAAGTCCGGCCTGCCGCACTTCCTCGAGCATCTCATGTTCAAGGGGACCCGGCGCGTCGCACCCGGCGAGTTTTCCAAGATCGTGGCGCGCAACGGCGGCAACGACAACGCTTTCACGTCCTACGATTTCACCGCCTACTTCCAGATGATCGCCAAGGATCGGCTCGATCTCGTCATGGGCCTCGAGGCCGATCGCATGGTGAACCTCGATCTCTCCGACGAACACGTCTACCCCGAACGCGACGTGATCCTGGAAGAGCGCAAGCAGCGGGTCGAGAACGAGCCGCAGGCTCTGCTCGCCGAGGCGATCCAGGCGGCCCAGTTCCTGCACCATCCCTACCGGCTGCCGATCATCGGCTGGCTGCACGAGATCGCCGCCTATACGCGCGAGGATGCGATCGCCTTCTACGAGCGCTGGTACGCGCCGAGCAACGCGATCTTGATCTGCGTGGGCGACATCGACGCCGAGGAGCTCGCGCCTCTGGCCGAGCGGCATTACGGGGCTTTGCCGACCCGCCCCGTGCCGGAGCGGCGGCGGGTCCAGGAGCCGCCGCAGCACGCCGCCCGGCGGGTCGAGCTCGTGGATCCGAAGGTCCGCCAGCCCTCGCTCGTCCGCTCCTACCTGGCCCCCAACCAGCGGCCCGGCGCGCACCGCGAGGCGGCCGCCCTCGAAGTCTTGTTCGAGCTCTTGGGCGAGGGGGCGACGAGCCGACTCTACCGCTCGCTCGTGGTCGAGCAGGGCCTCGCCGCTGCCGCCGGTGCCGCCTACCAGCCCTGGAGCCTCGATCCCACGGCCGCCCGGATCTTCGCGAGCCCCAGGCCCGGCGTCCCGCTCGAGCGGCTGGAGCCGGCGCTCGATGCCGAGATCACGAAGCTGCTCGACGGCGGCGTGGAGGAGGACGAGCTCGAGCGCTGCAAGCGGCGGATGATCGCCGAATCGATCTACGCCCGCGACTCGCTCGGCGGGGTGGCGCGGATCCTCGGCATGGCGCTCACCACGGGCCTCGACCTCGAGGCGGTCGAGAGCTGGCCGCAGCGGATCGCCGCCGTCGAGCGCGCCGAGGTCGAGGCCATGGCCCGCGCGGTCCTCGTGCCGGCCCATTCGGTGACCGGCCGGCTCCTGCCCGCGGAGGCGACGAGCGATGGCTGAGCGCCCCGGGGCCGGGCCGGCCCGCGTCGAGGAGGTGGTGAGCCCGGGCGGGATCCGCGCCTACCTCGTGAGCGAGCGGTCGGTGCCGTTCTTGTCGATGGAGCTCTGCTTCCGCGCCGGCGCGGTCTACGATCCGGCCGACCGGGCGGGCCTCGCCCATCTCTGCGCGGGCCTGCTCGACGAGGGGGCGGGCCCCTACGACAGCCAGGCTTTCCAGCGCGAGCTCGAGGACAACGCCATCAAGCTCGCCTGCGAGGTCGACCAGGACGAGCTCCGGATCCGCCTCAAAACTTTGACCGCGACGCGCGAGCACGCCTTCGAGCTGCTCCGCCTGGCGCTCGTCGAGCCGCGCTTCGACCCGGAGCCCGTGGAGCGGATCCGGGGCCAGGTCCTGGCCGATCTGCGCCGCCGCGAGAGCGACCCCAACTACGTCTCGACCCGCGCCTGGTACGCCCGCGCCTTCGACGGGCACGGCTACGGCCGGCCGATCCGCGGCACGCCCGAGACCATCGCCC
>JAILZQ010000102.1 GCA_023512415.1 Geminicoccaceae bacterium
ATCACCGGGTTGGAGAGGAGCTGCTCGCACATCGCCTCGACCCGCGCGCGCGCCGCCGACGGATCGCCCGCGTCGAGCTCGAGCTCGATCACCTTGCGCCGGCGCACCCCGCGGACTTCGCCGAAGCCGAGCCCCTCGAGCGCCCGGCCGATCGCCACGGCCTCGGGGTCCAGCACGCCGTCCTTGAACCGGATCGTGACGATTGCCCGCATCCCGCCCCCGTCCCGTTGCGGCAGGGAGCCTACATGCCACGGTTGCGTGGACAAGAGGAGCTGTTAAGGGTCCGGTAATTTCATGGTGCTCCAATCTCCGACATCGACCGACCCGATGCGGAGACGAGCGGCGTCATGGGCCCGTTCCATTGGCGACCGGGGTGTCTCATGGAAGAGAACGCTCTCGAGCGGATCGTGCGCTTGGCCGCCCGGACGTTCGCGGTTCCGGCCGCTGCCGTTGCCCTCCTCGATGGGGATCGCTTCCTCGTGGCCGCCCGGCTGGGGTGCGACCTCGACATCATCCCGCGCTGCGGCTCGTTGCCCGGGGCGACGCTCGATCGAGGTGCACCGAGCGTGATCCCCGACCTGGCAGCGCTCGACCCGGCCCCCGCGGTACCGCTGATCGACGGCCGGCCTCTCCGCTTCTACGCGGGCGTGCCGATCCGTGGGCCTGCGGGCGATCTCGCGGGGGCGCTGTGCGTGGGCGACGTCGTGCCTCGCCGGTTCGAGGCCGACGACGTGGCGCTGCTCGAGGCCCTGGCCGCGCTGGTGAGCGACCAGCTGCTCTTGGAGCGCGAGCTGCGGGAGCATCGCGATGCCCTTTCACGCCTCGCGGCCTCGGAGCGGCGGCTCGAGGATTTCGCCGAGACCGCCTCCGACTGGTTCTGGGAGATGGACGCCGAGCTGCGCTTCTCCTGGCTGTCGGAGGGCATCCGCGCCCAGTTCGGCCTCGACCCCGCTTGGCACTACGGCAAGACCCGGCTCGAGATCGCGGCGAGCGAAGCGGATCGCGCCGTCGCGCAGCGGATCCAGGAGATCATGTCGCGGCGCGAGCCGTTCCGCGACGTCGAATATTGCCGACGCAGCCCCGCCGGCGACCATTGGCTGCGGATCAGCGGCAAGCCGATTTTCGACTCGACCGGCAAGTTCCTGGGCTATCGCGGCACCGGCCGCGACGTCACCGAGCTCGTGCGCCAGCGGGATTCGGCCCGGTCCGCCGAAGAACGCTACCGGCGGCTCGTGGATCTCTTGCCCGACGCCTTTCTGTTGCTCGACGGGGAACGGATCGTGGTCGCCAACCGCAGCGCCGCGCGGCTCTATGGTGTGCCCGATCCGTCGAGGCTGATCGGCCTTTCCCCCATCGACTTTCTTTCGAGCGAACACCTGGCGGTGGCCAAAGCTCGCCTCTGCCGTCTCCTGGAAACCGGCGAGCCGCTGCCGCCGGCCGAGTTTCGGCTGCGTCGCTCGGACGGCACGCTCGCCGACGTCGAGAGCATGGCGACCGCGATCGAGGAAGACGGGCGCCGTCTCGTGCTGACCGTGCTGCGCGACATCACCGAGCGCAAGGCCGCCGAGCGAGCGCGGCACGAAGCGGAGGCGCGTTATCGGGCCCTCGTCGAGCTCAGCCCCGATCCTGTCGTGCTGGTCGAAAACGGTCGCTTCGTCTTCGCCAACGGGCCGGCCGCTCGGCTGTTCGGGGTCGACCAGCCGGCGTGGCTCGTCGGCCACTCGATCTACGAGTTCTTACCGAACGAACTCCACGCAACGGTCCGCGCCCGCCACGCCACGCCAATCCAGGAGGGCGAGAGTCTGCCGCCTGTCGAGCTCCAGATCCTCCGGCCGGATGGGCTGCGGGTCGAGATCGAGGCCAAGGGTTCGCTGATCCTGGAAGGCGGCCGCCGTATGCTCCTCGGCGTCCTGCGCGACATCGGCGAGCGCAAGGCTGCCGAACGGGCCTTGCGCGAGGCCGAGGAACGGTACCGGACCCTGGTCGAGCTCGCGCCGATCGGGATCCTCGTCTACCGCGACGGCGCTTATCGCTTCGCCAACCGTGCCGCCGCCGAGATCCTGGGTGCACCGGACCCGGGGGCGTTGATCGGGCTCGATCCGTTCGCGTTGATCGCCGAGCCCTTCCGAGCGGCGATCCGCGCCCGAGCCGAGCGGCTGCTCACGACCGGCGGCGTCGGGCCCCCCATCGAAATCGAGATGCGCCGGCTCGACGGGGAAATGGTGACCGTCGAGACCACGAGCGCGGCGATCCGCGACCGCGGCGAGCCCGCGGTTCAGATCGTGATGCGCGACGTCACCGAGCGGTGGCGGGCGGCCCGCGCCCTCCAAGAAGCCGAGGCGCGGTGGCGCGCGCTCGTCGAGCTCAGCCCCGAGGCGGTGCTGTTGGTGCGCGAGGGGCGCTACGTCTTCGCCAACCGACGCGCCGCCGAGCTCTTCGGTGCGGCCGATCCCGCGGAACTCGTGGGTCGGACGCCGGCAGAGTTCTTCCTCGAGGAATTCCACCCCTTGATCGCGGAGCGCGGCGAGCGGCTGCGCCGCGAAGGGGGGCGGGTACCGCCGCTCGAGGCCAAGATCCGAAGGCTCGACGGGCGGATCGTCGACGTCGAGACCTCGGGCGCCTTCGTCCTCGACGGCGGCCGGCCGACGATCCAGACGGTGTTGCGCGACATCACCGAGCGCAAGGCGATCGAGGCCGAGCTCCGTAGGCTCGCCCACCACGACCCGCTCACGGGCTTGCCCAACCGGCTCCTGTTCTTCGACCGGCTCGGCCAGCTGCTCGCGCTCGCCGAGCGCGAGCAGCGGCGCGGCGCGCTCTTGATGCTCGATCTCGACGGGTTCAAGGCGGTCAACGACGCGCACGGCCACGACGCCGGGGATGCGCTGCTGCGCGGGGTCGCCCGCCGGCTGCAGCGGGTGACCCGCCGCTCCGACACCGTCGCGCGGCTGGCCGGCGACGAGTTCGCCCTGCTCCTCTACCCGATCACCGGCCCCTCCGTGGTCGAGCGCATCGGCGAGCGGATCGTCCGCGCGCTGGCCTCCCCGATCCGCCACCAGGGCCGCCCGCTGCGCGCCGGCGCGAGTATCGGTGTCGCCCTGTTCCCCGACGACGCCAGCGATGCCGAGGTGCTCGTCAAGATCGCCGATACCGCTCTCTTCCGAGCCAAAGCGCGAGGCCGCGGTGGGCTCGCCCGGCTCGACGAGCCACTCCGACGCGAGCTCGAGCAGCGCCAATCGCTCGGCGCGGCCCTGCGCGCGGCGTTCGCTCGGGACGAGCTCGTGCTACTCTGGCAGCCGCGGGTCGAGCTCGCGGGTGGTCGCACGACCGCCCTCGAGGCACTGCCCTGCTGGCCCGAAGCGCCCGGCGGGCAGCTCCTGGCGGATCGGCTCGCGCGGCTCGCCGAGGAGACGGGCCTCGCCCTGGAGCTCGCCGAGCGCACGATCCGGATGGCCCTCGACCAACTCGCCGCTTGGGAAGAGGCGGGTCGTGCTCCGGTGCGGGTGGGCCTCGATCTCTCACCCGCCCAGCTCGCCGTGCCCGACCTGGCCGATCGGATCCTCGGGCAGCTCGCCGCCCGGCGGCTCTCGGCTTGCCGGCTCGCGATCGAGGTCGGCGAAGAGGCGTTGCCGGGCCGGCACGGTACCACGGTCTCAGCGACACTCGATCGGCTCCGGGCCGCCGGCCTGGCGCTGCTCCTCGACCGGTTCGGCCGGGGGCCGACGGCACTCCAGCCGCTCGTCGAAGGCCGGTTCGACGGCGTGCTCCTGGCGGAAGAGGTGTTCCGCTCCCCCCGGGGCGGTGGCCCGCCGATGCAGCTCCTGCACGCGGTCTGTGCCCTGGCCGTGGGTCTCGGTCTCGAGGTCACGGCCCTCGGCGTCGCGAGCGAAGCGGAGCGGGCGATGCTGGCGGCCCTCGGCTGCCGCTCGGGTCAGGGGCCGCTCTTCGCCGAGCCCATGCCGGCCGAAGGCCTCGGCGCTTGGCTCGACGGTGCGCCGCCGCCTTGCGCCTGTGTCGCTCCGGATGCGCCGATCCTCCGCCGCGAGGCCGGCCAACCGCCGTCTTGACCCGCAGCGTTCTCGGCCGACCGGCTCGGCTACTGGATGGCCTCGGGCCCTTTGAGGTCGCGCGGCCCGGCCTCGGGCAGGATCCCGAGCCGGCGAGCGATCTCGGCATAGCCCTCCTGGACGTTGCCGAGGTCGCGGCGGAAGCGGTCCTTGTCGAGCCGCTCGTTGGTCCGGGCGTCCCACAGGCGCATGTTGTCGGGGCTCAATTCGTCGGCAACCACTATCCGCATGTCCTCCTCTTCCCACAGCCGGCCGAACTCGAGCTTGAGGTCGACCAGCTTGAGCCCGGCGCCGGTGAACAGGCCCAACAGGTAGTCGTTGATCCTGAGAGAGAGGTTGAGGATCTCGTCGAGTTCCTGGTAGGTCGCCCAGCCGAAAGCGGTGATGTGCTCCTCGGTGACCATCGGATCGCCGAGCTGGTCGTTCTTGTAATAATACTCGACGATCGAGCGCGGCAGCGGCGATCCCTCCTCGAGGGCGAAGCGCTGCGCCAGGCTGCCGGCGGCGATGTTGCGGACGACCACCTCGAGCGGGATGATCTCCACTTCCTTGATGAGTTGCTCCCGCATGTTCAGTCGGCGCACGAAATGCGTCGGGATACCGATTTCCCCGAGCTTGATCATCAGGTACTCGGAGATCCGGTTGTTGAGGACACCCTTGCCGGTGATGATCGCGTGCTTCTTGTTGTTGAAGGCGGTGGCGTCGTCCTTGAAATATTGGATCAGTGTGCCGGGCTCGGGCCCCTCGTAGAGGATCTTCGCCTTGCCCTCGTAGACCTGCCTGCGTCGGGCCATGTCCGATCAGCCTCGTGCGCGGAAGGGGGCGCCGCAACCGACGCCGACCGGCTTGCGCTGCGGCCGGACCGCTTCGGATATAGGGTCGAGGACGGCGCCGCACAACGCGTGCTTCGGCCGAACGCCCCGCCGCCCGCCCAGCTCCGGGCGGCCGACCGCGCTCGGCCCGACCGGCTCGAGGCCGCGCGGCTCAGGCCCGCCCCTCGCGCCACCAGGCGGCAGCGGCCGCCCCGCTCACGAGGAGGAGCGCGAGCCAGGGCGGGAGGAGCGCGGTCCGGCTCGCGCCGGTCACCGTGTAAGCCTCGTTGGCCACGACGCCGAGCCAGCCGCGACCGGCCGCCCGTCGCTCGGGCGCTACGCGGCGCAGCTCGGGCACCCCGTCCCGGGCGAGCCAGAGGCCGGCCCCGCCGGTGGCCTCGACCAGGGGCCGCAGCCGCTCGGCGGTGGCCCGGAGCTCGGCGAGCTCGACCGGGGCCAAGGGGCGCGGCACGACGTGCGCCACCCGCGTGCCGTCTTCCACCCGCCAAAGTCCGTCCTCCTCGGCGGGTAGACGCTGTCGGGCGATCCCGTCGGCATCCGGCGTGAGCGTCACCTTCCGCTGCTGGCCCGAAGGTGCCGTGACCGTCACCTCGACCGGCCGCGGTTCGAGCGAGCGGCGGACGATCTCGATCCCCTCCTCGTGCGGGACGGCCTGGAGCGTCTCCTCCTCGAGCTCCGGCTCCTTCATGAGCCAGTGGACGAGCCGACGAAGCAATTGCGCCTGCGGCCCGCCGCCTTCGAAGCCGCGCTGCCAGAGCCAGTGATGGTCGGAGAGGAGCTGGGCCACGCGGCCCTCACCGACCCGTTTCAAGAGGAGGAGTGGTCGGTCGGCCGCACCGCTCATGAGCACCGCCGCATCCCCCGGCTCGACGTCGATCTGCCGTAGCCAGCGCCCCCAGCCGGGATCGGTCGGGTCGGTCGCGAGCCCGCTCGTCACCGGATGACGTCGTCCGACATCGGTGAGCCGCGGCAGGAACGGCCGCTCGATCACCTCGCCCGACGGCCGGCCGGGCAGGACGCGGGCGAGTGGGGTGCGGTAGAGCCCGGTCGGCGTGGCGAACTCGGGCCCGGCCGCTTCGAGCAGCGCACCACCCTGTTCGACGTAGCGGGCGACGTTCTCGAGATAGGGCAGGGGCAAGAGGCCGCGCCGGTTGTAGCGGTCGAAGATGACGAGGTCGAACTCGTGCAGCTTGACCTCGAACAGCTCGCGCGAGGGGAAGGCGATCAGCGCCAATTCGCGGATCGGTGTGCCGTCCTGCTTCTCCGGCGGGCGCAGGATCGTGAAGTGGACGAGATCGACCGCGGCATCGGCCTTCAACAGGTTCCGCCAGACCCTGAGCCCCGGATAGGGCTGGCCCGAGACGAGGAGCACCCGCAGCCGGTCGCGTACGCCGTTGATCGTCACTGCGGTCCGGTTGTTGAGGGTGGTGAGCTCGCCCTCGCGCGCCGCGACCTCGACCTCGAGCACGGTCTTGCCGGCCCGGTCGAGGGTGAACGGCACCGACGGTCGCTCGCCCGGCCGGGCCTCGAGCTCGGCCACGAGCTTGCCGTCCCGCCGGATGGTGATCCGCGCGGGCCCGCTCGGTCCTCCCGGCAGCTCGTCGAAGCCGAGCGTGACGCGCTGCGGCTCACCGACCATGGCGAAGCTCGGCGCTTGCTCGACCACGAGCCGGCGGTCGACCTCGTCCGGCCGACCGACGAGGAGGGCGTGGAGCGGCGCACCGATCGCGGGCACCCGCTCGGAATCGCTCGGGGCGTCGTGGATCACCCCGTCGGTGATCACGATGACCGCGCCGAGCCGGTCCCGCTCGAGCCGTCCGAGCGCCTCGTCGAGCGGGGCCAGGAGCCGGGTGCCGTCCGGCCCCCCCGGGAGCTCGATCTCCTTGAGCTCGACCCGGCCCAGGGTCGCAAGACGCTCGCGCAGGGCGGCAGCGGCCTCCTCGAGCCGCTCGGTCCGACCGGGCAGCCGCATGCTCGGCGAGCGGTCGAGGGCGAGAACCACGACATCGTCGAGCGGTGCGCGCTCCTCGCGGCGCAGGACCGGAT
Source organism: Geminicoccaceae bacterium (assembly GCA_023512415.1). Taxonomy (GTDB): domain Bacteria; phylum Pseudomonadota; class Alphaproteobacteria; order Geminicoccales; family Geminicoccaceae; genus JANXAZ01. The sequence continues at coordinate 6,944 of JAILZQ010000102.1, forward strand.
TGGCGAGGGCCAGGAGGAGGAGCGCCACGAAGAGGAGACGCCAGAGCGTGCCGCGCGCCCGCCGCACCAGCCCGAAGCCGATCAGCGCCGCTGCGAGCAGCGCCAATCCCGCGAGCACCGCCCAGGGCAGGTGCGGTTCGAAGGCCAAGGCCAGGCTCGTGGTCATCGGCCCGGGCCCTCCCTCATTGGCCGAGGCGCTCGAGGAGCGCCGGGATGTGGACTTGGTCGGTCTTGTAGTTGCCGGTCAGCGCGTACATGACGAGGTTGACCCCGAACCGGCGGGCCATCTCCCGCTGCAGCTCGCCGCCCGGGACGACCGGGAAGAGCGTGAAGCCGCGCTCGTCCTCGGCCCAGGCCGCCGCCCAGTCGTTGGCACCGATCACCAAGCTCGAGACTCCGTCGTTGATCGAGGGTGAGGCCTGGTCGACCCAGAGCGGCTGCCCCGTGAAGCGGCCCGGGAAGTCCTGCAGCAAATAGAACGAGCGGCCGAGCACGTGGTCGGGCGGGACCCGCACCAGGGGTGGCAGGTCGAGCCCCGCGAGCAGGCTCGCGAGCCGTCGCTCGCCAGGCCCGCCGCCCTCTTGGCCGGGCAACAGGACGCCCGCGTCCCGGGTGTCGAAGAAGATCATCCCGCCGGTCTCGAGGTAGCGCTGGACCTTCTGCAGAGCCTCGAGCGGCAGGTCGCGATGGTCGGGTGGGACGGTCCAGTAGAGCAGCGGGAAGAGCGCGAGCTCGTCGCGTGCCGGATCGACCGGGACCGGCTCGCCGACCTCCACGCTCGTCCGTTCGATCAGAATGCGGCCGAGACCCCGCAGACCCGCCTCGGTGACCTCGTCGACATCTGGCCGACCGGTGAGCACGTAGGCGAGCCGGGTTTCGTAGGCCGGGGCGAAGCGCACCTCGTCCGCGTCCTGGGCGAGAGCGGGGCCGCCCGTCCCGGCGAGGAGCAGAGCCAAGCCCGCGGCCCCGGCGGCCGGCCGCAGGGCCGGCGTCGGCAAGAGCCCCCGCAGCGCCCATCCGATGACCAGGTCGGCGAGCGCGAGGAGGAGTGCCGCGAGCAGGAGCCAGGGGCCGAGATCGAGCTCGCGGGCCCGGCCGAAAGCACCGACCGGCTGGCCGAGTTCGGCCGCGCCGAGCGGCAGGAGATCGCCGACCGCGCTCTGCAGGTTGAGAGCGACACGGGCCGGCTCGGTCTCGCCGGCCGTCGCCGCGCCGACCGGCGCCCATAGCCCGGGCGGGGTGCGCGGGCTCGCCCGCGCCTCGCGGAACGCGGCCGCCTCGATCGGCAGGACGCTCGCCGCGGGCCGCTCGAGCGTGCCGTCGGCGGCGAGTGCCCGGTGCAGCTCGAGCGGCCCGCGCTGGACGAGCCCCACGCCCGGGGCGAGGGCGAGCGTGCGGCGCAGCATCTCGACGAACAAGCCCGAGATCGGAAGGTTGCTCCAGCTCGTGTTGGCGGTGGTGTGGACCAGGAGCAGCCAGCCCGCCCCCTGCCGGCGGCCGGTCACGATGGGCGTGCCGTCGACCAGCGCAGCGAGCGTGGCGGCGGACGTCGCCGGCCCGGGCTCGGCCAGCACTTGGCGGCGGACCACCGTCTCCGGGGTCGGCACGAGTCCGGCGAAGGGGCTGTCGGGCGGGAAGGGAGCGAGCGGCAGGGGCTCCGACCAGGAAAGCGCGCCGCCGAGCTCGCGATCGCCCGCGCGGAGCGGCACCGGCAAGAGGTCGTCGCCGCCCGCCGCGAGCCGGGGACCCGCGAAGCGCAGCACCACCCCTCCTTTGTCGATCCAGGCGGAGAGCCGCTCGCGATCGGGCTCGGCGAGCTTGCCGACATCGGGCAGGATCAGGAGGGAAAGTTCCCCTTCGAGCAGCTCGGGAAGCGGCCCGCGGCGGACCTCGGCGAAGGGCAGGAGGGCGCGCTCGAGGAAATATACGTCGGAAAGCAGCGGCTGATCGACGGCACCACCCGGCGGACCGACGATGCCCACGCTGCGCCGCCGCCAGCGCTCGTCGAGCAGCACGACCCCGCCGATCCCGACTCCCGGAATCTCGACCCTGGCCACCCGGTTCCGCAGGTCGGGCGGCAGGACCAGACGCAGGCTCGCCCGCCGCTCGCCGGCTGCGAAGGCGAGTTCGCCCGCCGCCAGGACCTCGCCTTCGGGCCCGAGGGCTCGAACCGTACGCCGCTCCGCCTCGCCGGCGGCGGCGCGCAGGGCCACGAGCTCGAGTCCCTCGCCGACGAGTTCGGGCGGCAGGAGGAGCGGCGGCAGCCGATCGGCGCCGGGTGCAAGGAGGGTGAGCGGACCGAGCGTGCGCAAAGCGTCCGCGAAGGCCTCGGCGGCGGCCCGGTCGGCCGGGTCGAGGGCGAGCCCGTCGGTCAGCCAGAAAGCGGTGAGCGGCGTGCCGGCGAGACCGGCGAGGGCCGCCCGCGCCGCCTGCCGGTCGACCGGCCAAGGCCGCGGCTTCCACTCGACCACACGCTTGCGAAGCTCGGCCGGGAAGTCGCGCTCCAGGACGGGTGGCCCGTCGCTCGGGGCGGTTCGGAGGAGAACCACCTCGCGGCCGTCGCGTTCCGCCTGCTCGAGGATCCCGTCGAGCGTGGCGATCCGCTCCTGCCAATCGACCGCCGAGGCCCAGCCGTCGTCGAGGGCGACCAGCACGGCCCCGCTGCCGCCGAGCCGCGCGGCCGGCTGCAGCACCGGTCCGGCGAGCGCGAGGATGATCAGCGTCGCGAGCAGGGTGCGCAGGAGGAGGAGCCACCAGGGGGTGCGGGCGGCGGTCTCCTCCTGCCGCTCGAGGCGGAGCAGGAGGCGGAGCGGCGGGAAGGGCTCGCGTCGCGGCGCCGGCGGGGTGACCCGCAACAGAAGCCAGATCGCCGGGAGCGCGGCGAGGGCTGCGAGGAGCCAAGGTTGGGTGAAGGCCAGGAGGCCGAGATCGAGCATGCTCAGCGGACCGCGTCGGGGGCCAGGGCCTGGTAGAGGGCGAGGAGGGCGGTCTGGGCGCTGGCGTCGGTACGGTGGCGGAGCGCCCGCCAGCCCTGCCGCGTCGCCAGCCGCTCGACCTCCTCGCGATGCGCCCGCCAGATCTCTTGCCAGCGGCCGCGGGCGCGAGCGACGTTGCCGACCAGGACTCGGCCGTCGTTCTCGAGGCCCTCGAACAGCACCCGGCCCCCGTAGGCCAGGAGTTCCTCGGCCGGGTCGGCGATCTGCAGGAGGCAGCCGCGTACCCCGGCGCCGACCCAGGGGGCGAGCCGACCGGCCAGTTGCTCGACCGGCTCGAGGAAGTCGGAGAGCAGGACGAGACCGGCGAAGCGCGGCAGATCGGCCGCCGGCGGCAGCCGCTCGCCTCGTTCGGCAGCGCCGGCCAGCCCGCGCATCAGCCGTTCGAGCCCGGCCCGCCCGGGCCGCGGCCGTTCGCCCGAGCCCAAGAGCGCCACCCGCTCGCCGCCGCGAACCAAGAGTGTAGCGAGCGCGAGGGCGAGAAGGGCCGCTCGGTCGGCCTTGGCGGGCAAATGGCGGTCGGAGCGGAAGCGCATGGAGGGCGAAAGGTCGCACCAGATCCACACGCTCTGCGCCGCCTCCCACTCCTGTTGGCGGACGAAGAGCTGGCGCGAGCGGGCCGATTGCCGCCAGTCGATCTCGGTCCGGTCGTCGCCCGGCTGGTAGGGCCGGAACTGCCAGAAGGTTTCGCCCGTGCCGGTCCGCCGCCGACCGTGCACGCCCTGGGCGACCGTGGCTGCCACCCGATCGGCCTCGACCAGGAGCCCGGGCAGTCGGGCGACGAGGCTCTCCGCGCCACGCCGCAGCGCGAGCAGGTCGGTCGTCGGCGTGGCCGTCGCCTCAGGCGACATGCCGGCACAGCCGGGCGATGATCTCGTCCACCACGATTCCCTCGGCGCGGGCGGCGAAGGTCACCGCCATTCGGTGCCGGAGCACCGGTCCGGCGAGCGCCAGCACGTCGTCGACCGAGGGGGCGAGCCGGCCGTCGAACAGGGCGCGCACCCGCACCGCCAGCATCAAGGCCTGGCTGGCGCGCGGCCCGGGCCCCCAGGCCACCAGATCGCCGAGCTTCTCGATCGCCCCGGTCTCCGGCCGGCCGGCGCGGACCAGCGCCAGGATGGTATCGACCACCTTCTCGCCGACCGGCAGCTTCCGGACCAGCGCCTGCAGGCGCATCAGCTCGGCCGCATCCAGCACCCGGCTCACTTTGGCCTCGCTGTCCGTGGTCGTGGCGATCATCATCCGCCGCTCGGCCTCGGCCGAAGGATAGGCCACGTCGACCTGCAGGAGGAACCGGTCGAGCTGGGCCTCGGGAAGGGGGTAGGTGCCCTCCTGCTCGATCGGGTTCTGGGTCGCGAGCACGTGGAACGGCTGCGGGAGCGGATGGTCGTGGCCGGCCACCGTCACTTTCCGCTCCTGCATGGCCTGGAGGAGGGCTGCCTGGGTGCGCGGGCTCGCCCGGTTGATCTCGTCGGCCATCAAGAGTTGGGTGAAGACCGGCCCGGGGATGAAGCGGAAGCCCTGCCGGCCGTTCGGGCCCTCCTCGAGCACCTCCGAGCCCAAGATGTCGGCGGGCATCAGATCGGGGGTGAACTGGACCCGCTTCTGCGCGAGCCCGAGCACCACGCCCAAGGTCTCGGCCAGGCGCGTCTTGGCGAGCCCGGGCACGCCCACGAGCAGCGCGTGGCCGCCCGAGAGGATGGTGATCAAGGTCTCCTCGATCACCCGCTCCTGGCCGAGGATCACCCGGCCGACCTCGGCCCGCACCCGGGCCAGCCGCTCGATCGCCCGCTCGGCCTCCTCGACCACCGCCGCCTCGGCCGCAACCTCCGCCGTCACCACGCTCATCGCCGCTCCACAGGTCCGCCGGTCCCGCCTGGAACCTTCTCGCGATGATCATACATAGAGGACGCGGTTGCAAATGACATGCCCGCCATCGACGGGAGGTGGACCGGTGCGGCGGCCCTTCGACCCCGAGGTCGCGCTCGCGGCCGTGGCGCGCGGCGAGCTGCCGGTCGACGACTTGGCGATCACCATCGACCGCGACGGCACCTGGCGGCACCGGGGCGAGCCGATCCGGCGTCCGGAACTCGTCCGCGTGCTGGCGAGCGTCCTGCATCGCGACGGCGATGGCACCTATTGGCTCGTCACCCCGGCCGAGCGCGGCCGGGTCGAGGTCGCCGACGCGCCCTTCCTCGGCGTCGAGCTCGCGAGCGAGGGGGAGGGCCGGGAGCGCCTGCTCCGCGTGCGCACCAACCTCGACGCCTGGCTCCCGCTCGATGCCGAGCATCCTTTGCGGGTGGCTCCGGGGCCCGTGCCTTACGTGCGGGTGCGCGACCGGCTGGAGGCCAGGCTCGTGAGCAGCGTCTATTACGAGCTCGCCGAACTCGCCGATCCGTGCCCCCCGGACGGCCGGCTCGGCGTGTGGAGCGCCGGCCGGTTCTTCCCGCTCGAGCCCGAGGGGGCCGGGCCCGCCGCGGAGGCCGTGCCGTGACCCCGAGCGGGCCCTGCCGCCCGAATCGTGCCGGCGCGTTCGATCGTGATTGGCTGCGCGCACGGCTCGCCGCCTGCCGCGGTCGGCCCGCACCTTTTCCGGGCGATCAAGCGGATGCTCCCGAACTCGCCCTCCCGGCCATGCCCGCCGCCGTGCTGATCGGCCTCGTGCCGGCCGACGACGGGCCGCGCATCCTCTTGACCCGGCGCACCGATCATCTCGAGCACCATGCCGGCCAGATCGCCTTCCCGGGCGGGCGGATCGAGCCCGAGGATTCGGACCCGGTGGCCGCCGCCCTGCGCGAGGCCGAGGAGGA
>JAILZQ010000103.1 GCA_023512415.1 Geminicoccaceae bacterium
GCGCAGGATGGCATCGACCGTGAGCCGGCCGAGGCCGGGGATCGCGAAGACGCTCTCGGTCACCACCACCCCGCCGATCAAGAGCGCCACGCCGATCCCGATCGTCGTGACGATCGGCACCGAGGCCGGCTTCAGGGCGTGGCGGAGCAAGATGGGTGCCAGGGCCAGGCCCTTGGCGTGGGCGGTGCGGATGTAGTCCTGGTGGATCACCTCGAGCATCGCGGCGCGGGTGATGCGGGCGATCAGCGCCACGTAGGTCACGCCGAGGGCGAGCGTCGGCATGGCCAGACTCTTGAGGAACCCCCAGACGTCCTCACGGAACGAAACGTAGCCCATTACCGGCAACCATTTGAGGTTGACCGCGAAGAGCAGGATCAAGACGTAGGCGAAGACGAAGACCGGGATCGAAAATCCGAGGACGGCGAAGCTCATCACCAGGCGATCGACCCACGAGCCGGCCCGCCAGGCGGCGAGGATACCCAAGGGCACCGCCACCAGGACCGAGAAGATCATGGTCGTCGCGGCGAGCGCCAGCGTCGGCTCCATACGCTGGGCGATGAGCTCGGCCACCGGCCGGTCGGAGAAGATCGAGCGGCCGAGGTCACCCGTGAGGATGTGGCCGAGCCAGACGACGAACTGCTCGACGAGCGGCCGGTCGAGGCCGAGCTTGGCGCGGATCCGCGCGATGTCCTCCTGCGTGGCGATGTCGCCCGCGATGATCGCCGCCGGGTCGCCCGGCGCCAGGTGCAGCATGCCGAAGACGAACAGCGCCACGACCGTCATGACGATCGCGGTCGAGCCGAGCCGCCGCAGGATCAGCCCGAGCATCGCAACCCGTCCCCGCCGCGGGGCGCGCGGGCAAGGCCCGGCGGCGCGCGCCGCATCCCCCTCCTCCCCTGGTCCTCGCGCGCCCGACTATGGCGGCGCCGTGCCGCGCGGTCGAGGGGCGAGGCGGCGCGGGGCGGCCGCCGATCGGGAACGCGGACCCGACGGCCCCTCAACGGCCGAAGCGGTGGTCCTTGGGGAAGCCGCGCGGCGCGGGCCGCCCGGCCCCGCCCCGGCGGCCCCGATAGGTCTCCCACTCCTTGAACGGGCGGAGCTGCTCACCGGCGCGCCAAGCGAGGCCGCGCTCGGCCGTGGTGGTGAGGAGGTCGGCGAGGGCGGCGCCCTTGAGGCGCATGAGCGCGACACCCTTGCCCTTGGCCTGCTCCGGCAGCTCGGCCAGCGGAAAGACCAGGAGCTTGTGGTTGGTCGCGGAGACCGCGACGAGGTCTCCCTCGACCGGGACGGCGAAGGCGAGCGCGTCGCCCTCGCCCGGGTAGACGACTTGCCGGCCGGCGCGGGTCTGGGCGACGAGCTGCGCCTCCGGGGCGACGAAGCCCAGGCCCGAGCGGGTCGCCAAGACGAGCTTGCCGTCCGGGCGGTGGATCCGCGCCGCCACGATCTCCACCCCCTTGGCGAGATCGAGGAAGAGCGAGAGCGGCTCGCCCGTCCCGCGGCCGCCCGGGAGCTTGTCGACCGGAAGGGTGTAGGCCTTGCCGTCGGCGGTCAGGATCAAGAGCCGGTCGGTGCTCCACCCTTCGAGGGCGAAGCGGCCGGCATCGCCTTCCTTGAAGCGGACCTCCGTACCGGGCTCGAGCCGCCCCTTGAGCGCGCGGACCCAGCCCTTCTCGGAAAGCAGCACGGTGACCGGAGAGCGCTCGACGGGGAGTTCGAGGATCTCGGGAGCCCGGGTCGGCGGACCCTCGAGCCGCGTCCGGCGCGCCCCGAGCGGCCCCGACCCGAACCGCTTCTTGCCCTCGAGCATCTCGGCGCGGAGCTCGCGACGGCGCGCACCCTCATCGGCGAGGAGGTGCTCGAGCTCGGCCTGCTCGCGCCGGAGGTCTCGGGCCTCGTTGCGCAGTCCCTCCTCCTCGAGCCTGCGCAGGTTGCGCAGGCGCAGGTTCAAGATCGCCTCGGCCTGGCGGTCGGTGAGCTCGAAGGCCGCCACGAGCGCGGGCTTGGGCTCGTCTTCCTCGCGGATGATGCGGACGACCCGGCCGATGTCGAGGAAGATCTTCAGATAACCCTCGACCAGCTCGAGCCGGTCGGCGATCTGCCGCAGCCGGAACCGGCTCCGCCGCTCGAGCACCTCCATACGGTGGGCGAGATAGCCCTCGAGCAGCTCGGCCAGGCCCATCACCCGGGGCACGCCCCGGGCGTCCAGGACGTTCATGTTGATCGGCAACCGCACCTCGAGCTCGCTCACCTTGAAGAGCTGCTCCATGAGCGCCTCGGGGGGAACGGACCGGCTCTTGGGCAAGAGCACGAGCCGCACGGTGTCGGTCGATTCGTCGCGCAGATCGGCCAAGAGCGGCAGACGCTTGGCGGCCAAGAGCTCGGCCAGCTTCTCGACCAGCCGGCTCTTCTGCACCAGCCAAGGGATCTCGGTCACGACGATCTGGTATTGGCCGTAGGGAAGATCTTCGCGCTCCCAACGGGCACGCAGCCGGAGCGAGCCACGGCCCGTCCGGTAGGCCCCGATCAGCGCCTCGCGCGGCTCGACGATGAGGCCACCGGTCGGCAGATCCGGGCCCTGGACGAAGCGCAGGAGCTCCTCCGCCGTGGGTGGCGGCGCGTCGGCCGGCCGGGCGAGCATCCAGGCGAGCGCGTCGAACAGCTCGCCGGCATTGTGCGGTGGGATCGAGGTCGCCATGCCCACGGCGATGCCCGTGGCGCCGTTGGCCAGGAGGTTGGGGAAGGCCGCCGGCAGGACGACCGGCTCCTGCTCGCTACCGTCGTAAGTCGGGCGGAAATCGACCGTGTCCTGGTCGATCCCGTCGAGTAGGGCCATGGCGACCGGCGTGAGGCGCGCCTCGGTGTAGCGCATCGCGGCCGCGGCATCGCCGTCGATGTTGCCGAAATTACCTTGGCCGTCGATCAGCGGGTAACGCTGGGCGAACGCCTGGGCCAAGCGGACGAGCGCCTCGTAGACCGCGGCGTCACCGTGCGGGTGGAACTTGCCGATGACGTCGCCGACCACCCGGGCGCACTTCTTGAAGCCCGAGCCCGGGTCGAGGCGGAGCTGCAGCATCGCCCACAAGAGCCGGCGCTGGACCGGCTTCAGGCCGTCGCGCAGGTCGGGCAGCGAGCGGGCCGTGATGGTCGAGAGGGCGTAGGCGAGGTAGCGCTCGCCCAGCGCCCGGCCGAAGTCGACCGGCTCGATCCGCTGGGCGGCCTCTTTGCGACTCATGCGGGCTCCGTCCGCGGTCCGGGGGTGAGCAGCGCCAGAAGGCGCTCGCGGGCCGCCGGCATCGGCCGGTCGACCGGTGCGAGGATATGCCGGGCGATGAAATGCCCGGCAAGCCGCAACCCCTGGGCGATCTGATCCGCGTCCGCCGGGCCGCCGCCGACCAGGAAGGCCGGCAACGGCAGGAGCCGCCCGGCCCAGGGGGCGCCGGCCTGTGCGCTGACCGCCCGTCCGGTCCGCGGCGAGACCCAGGCGAGGCCCTCGCTCGCGCCGGTGAGCGCGCAGCGGTCGAGTTCGAGGGCGAAGCCGAGCTCGGCGAGGAGAAGGACCTCGAAGCGGACATAGGCTTCGGGCCAAGCCTGGTCGGCGGCGAGTCGGCCGAGCAGGGTCAACAGGCCGGCATAGAGCGCCGGGTGGGGCTCGCGCTCGGGCAAGCTCGCCTCGAGCAGGGCGGTGACCGCGGCGAGGGCCTGGAGGCGGAGCGGATCGTGCACGAGCGTGGCGGCGTAGAGCCGGCGCGGCTCGACGGTGAAGTGACCGAGCTGGCTCTCGAGCCGAGCCCGCCAGGCGAGGTCGAGGCGATTGCCGGGCTGGAGGAGCGGCGCTCGTTTGCGCGAGCGGCCGGCGATCACGAGACCGACGTGGCGGCCGTGCTCGAAGGTCAAGGCCGTGAGCCGCAGGTCGCGCTCGCCGAGGGGCCGTACCTCGAGCACGATCCCTTCGTCACGCCACTCCACGCACGCCCCCCGACCCGCGCGCGGTGCATGGCCGACCCGCGCGGCGCGGCTCGTTGCTGCGCTGTGCTTCAGCGATCACTAATATCCCGCCCGGCGAACGGCTCCGGGCCGTCGCGACATGCTCCAGAGGGAGACCGGCATGTACGATCCGAACCTGCTCCAGAAGCTGCCCCAGCTCGGCGCCAAGGCACCCAAGGCTTGGCAGAGCTTCGTCGCCTTCAACGAGGCGGCCTTCGCCGAAGGTGCGCTCTCGCGCAAGCAGAAGGAGCTCATCGCGCTCGCCGTGGCCTTGACCACCCAGTGCCCCTACTGCCTCGAGGTGCATCGCAAGGCGGCGGTCGAAGCCGGGGCGAGCGAAGCCGAGATCGCGGAGACGGTGTTCGTGGCGGCAGCGATGCGGGCGGGCGGGGCGATCGCCCACGGGCCGCACCTCCTGCCGCGCTGAGGGCTCAGCACCGCTTCGGCTCGAGGCCCATCTCGCGCCAGCGCTCGGCGTCCTCGCGCCAATCCTCGCGCACCTTGACGAACAGGAACAGGTGCACGCGCTGCCCGAGCTGGGCCTCGAGATCCTTGCGGGCGGCCTCGCCGATGGCCTTGAGCCGCGAGCCCCCTTTGCCGATCACGATCGCCTTCTGGCTCGGCTTTTCGACGTAGATCGTCTGGTCGATCCGCACCTCGCTGCCATCCGGGCTCTCGACCCACTGGTCGGTCTCGACGGTCGTGGCGTAGGGGACCTCTTGGCGCAACTGCAGAAAGATCTTCTCGCGCGTGATCTCGGCCGCGGTCGCTCGATTGGAAAGGTCGGAGAGCTGATCCTCGGGGTAGAGCCAGGGTCCCTCCGGTACCCGTCTCGCCAGGCTGTCGAGCAGCTCCTCGATCCCCTCGCCGGTCTCGGCCGAGACGTAGAAGGTCTCTTCGAACGGCCGCAACGCGTTGGCCGCAGCGGTGAGCGGCAGGAGCGCCGGCGGCTTCACGAGGTCGATCTTGTTGATCGCGAGCAGGACAGGTATCCGGACCTGGGCAAGCCCCTCGATCACCGCCCGCGCGCGGGCATCGAGGCCGCGCTTGGCATCGAGGACGAGGATCGCGAGGTCGGCGTCGGAGGCGGCCTTCCAGGCGGCTTCGACCATCGCCCGCTCGAGCCCGCCGGCGGCTGCGAAGATGCCCGGCGTATCGATGAAGCAGAGCTGCGCCGGGCCGCGGATCGTGATGCCGATGATGCGCCGCCGGGTGGTTTGGGCTTTGGGGGTGACGATCGACACCTTGGCGCCCACGAGCCGGTTCAAAAGGCTCGACTTGCCGACATTGGGGGCGCCCAAGATGGCGACGAACCCCGCCCGGCGCGGCTCCGGAGAGCTCACCCGATGGCCTCCCCTTCGAGCCGGGCGAGCAGCCGAGCCGCCGCCTCCTCCTCGGCGAGCCGTTTCGAGCCGCCTTGGCCGACCGCCTCGCCGAGACCCTCGACCGTGACCTTGACGGTGAAGCGCGGGGCGTGATCCGGCCCTTCCCGGCCGATGGGCTCGTAAAGCGGCGGCGGCAACCCCGCGGCCGCCAAGCGCTCCTGGAGGGCCTGCTTGGGATGACGTGCGGGCGGCCCCTCCGCCGTCAGCCGATCGCCCCAAAGCCGCTCGATCACCGCCCGTGCCGCAGCGAGCCCGCCATCGAGGTGGACGGCGCCGATCACCGCCTCGAGCGCGTCGCCGACGAGCGAGGGATGGCGCCGGTCGGCGGCCCTACGCCCGCCCCGTCCGCCGATCTCCAACGCCTCGCCGATGCCGGCGGCGAGGCCGATCGCGGCCAGGGTGTCGCTCTTGACGAGGGCCACGAGGCGATGGGTGAGCTCGCCCTCGCTCGCCTCGGGGAAGCGCTCGAGGAGGAGTTCGGCCACGACGAGGGCGAGCACCCGGTCGCCCAGGAACTCGAGGCGCTCGTTGGAGCGCCGGTCGGTCGGACGCGGGCGGGCGCGCCCTCGTGCGCCGGCGGCCGCGCTTTCGTGGGTCAGCGCCTGGGCCAGAAGGCGCGGGTCGCGGAAGCGGTAGCCGAGCCGGGTCTCGAGCGCGGACCGTGCGGCGGTCTGCCCGGCGCGGTTCAGCGGATCCGGCTCAACAGCCGCTCGTAGCGGATGCTCCACGGCCATTTCCAAGGCTCCCAAAGGGAGCCGTAGCCGTTGACCGAGAAGAAGATGACCTCGGCCCGGCCGATCAGGTTCTCGAGCGGGATGAATCCCACGTGGTCGACGCGGGAATCGAGCGAATTGTCGCGGTTGTCGCCCATCGCGAAGACGTGGCCGGGAGGCACCTCGTAGACCCGGGTATTGTCGAGGGGGCCCTGCCGGGTGATGTCGATCGTCATGTAGAAACGGCCGCCCGGCAACGTCTCCTCGAGGATCGGCACGGCCATGCCGCGCCCGTCGACGTCCTCGACGAAGCTGCCCGCCGGCTCGCGGCGGACCGGATCACCGTTGACGTACAGGACGCCGTCCTTGACCTGGATCTTGTCACCGGGCAGGCCGACGATCCGCTTGATGTAGTCGGTCCGGTTGTCGGACGGCAGCTTGAAAACCGCGACGTCGCCGCGTTCGGGCAGGCTCGCGAGCAGCCGCCCCTCGAACAGCGGCAGGCTGAAGGGCAAGGAGTAGCGGCTGTAGCCGTAGGCGAACTTCGAGACAAAGAGATAGTCACCCACGAGCAGCGTCGGCTTCATCGAGCCCGAGGGGATGTTGAACGGTTCGTAAAAGAAGGTGCGGACGAAGAGCGCGATGGCGACCGCGTAGACCAGCGTCTTGACGGTCTCGAGCAGGCTGCCGCTTCGGCGCTGGGGCATCGCGATGGGCTCGTGCATCGATCCGCTCGCTCCGCGTCTCCGGGAGGCGGCCCGTTGCACGGTTGCCGTCGGATCAGACCCGGCCGGTCCGCGCGCCCGGACCGGCCCGGTCGGCTCGCAACACCGGCACACTAGCCGAGGTGACGAGAGGCGACAAGTTGGCAGCCTCTTCCGAGGGCACGCCGGTGATGATCACGATCGCCTGGGCCATGGGCGGCTCGTCGGTCAGGCTCACCGAGATTTCGGCACGCATCCCGGGCGGAGTGATCGCGGCGAGCCGGGCCGCCGCCCCGCCGGTGAGGAGCAAGGTCGGCCGGCCACCGGGCAGGTTGACCACCCCGATGTCGCGCCAATAAACGCCCTGGCTGAAACCCGTACCGAGCGCCTTGGCACAAGCTTCTTTGGCGGCATAGCGGCGGGCATAGCCTTCCGCGCGGGCGAGCCGCGCGTCACAGCGGGCCCGCTCGACCTCGGTGAAGCAACGCTCGGTGAACCGCTCGCCGAACCGCTCGAGGGTCCGGGCGACGCGGCGGATGTCGATCAGATCGCTGCCGAGCCCCAAGATCACCACCCGCCGAGCCCTCCGCCGGTCGAGCCGCCCCGCCGTCCGGCCCCGTAACAAAGGACCTGGCGCCCGCCCGGTCAATCGCGCCGTGACGGGGTCGACGTGGCCAGACCCCCGCTCAGGCGCGCGCCGGGGGCCGGCGGCGGAAGCCGATCGCTTCGGCCAGATGGGCCTTGCGGATCGTTTCGGCGCCCTCGAGATCGGCGATCGTGCGGGCGACCCGGATCAGCCGGTGCCAGCCGCGGGCGGAGAGGTGGAACGCCTCGCTCGCCCGCTTGAGGAGCGCGCGGCAGCCGGCATCGAGCGGCGCGATCCGCTCGAGAAGTTCGCCCTCGGCCTCGGCGTTGGTGCGCAGGTCCGGTCGATCGAGTGCCTGGAAGCGCTCGGTTTGGACGGCGCGGGCGGCCGCCACCCGAGCTGCGACCTCGGCCGAGCCCTCGGCCGGTGGGGGAAGCTCGAGGTCGCTGCCGCGCACGGCCGGGACCTCGATCGTCAAGTCGATGCGATCCAAGAGCGGCCCCGAAATGCGGTCCTGATAGTCGGCGGCGCAGCGCGGCGCGCGCGGGCAAGCGAGTGCCGGGTTGTCGAGATGGCCGCATCGACAGGGGTTCATCGCCGCCACGAGTTGGAAGCGGGCGGGCCAGGTGACGTGGGCCGCGGCACGCGCCACCTGCACCCAGCCGGTCTCGAGCGGCTGGCGGAGCGCCTCGAGGACCGGGCGCTGGAACTCCGGCAGCTCGTCGAGGAACAGGACTCCTTTGTGCGCGAGCGACACCTCACCGGGCCGTGCCTGCGGGCCGCCACCCACCATCGCCGCCACGGAGGCGGCGTGGTGCGGCGCTCGGAACGGCCGCCGCCGGCTGAGCCGCCCCTCGACGAGCCGCCCCCCGAGGCTGTGGATCATGCCGACCTCGAGGACCTCGGCGGCGTCGAGCGGCGGCAGGATCCCCGGCAAGCGTGCCGCGAGCATCGACTTGCCGGCACCGGGTGGACCGATCATGAGGAGGTTGTGGCCCCCGGCGGCGGCGATCTCGAGGGCCCGTTTGGCCGTCTCCTGGCCCTTCACGTCCTTGAGGTCGGCCAGGATCGGTGGGTCCTCGATCGGCCTCGGTTCGGGCGGGCGGAGGACCTGGAGCCCGCGGGCATGGTCGAGGAGGGCCAAGAGGCTCGGCGCGGCGACGATGGCGATCTCGCCGGCGAGCCAGGCCGCCTCGCCGCCGCAAGCGGCCGGGCAGATGAGGCCCTTGCCCTTGCCGGCGGCGGCGATCGCCGCGGCCAGGACACCGGCCACCGGCTGGATCGAGCCGTCGAGGGCGAGTTCGCCGAGCGCGATCCGTCCGTCCACGAGGTCGGCCGGCATCACGCCCATCACGATCAACAAGCCGAGGGCGATCGGCAGGTCGAAGTGGCTGCCCTCCTTGGCGAGGTCGGCCGGGGCCAGGTTGACCGTCACCCGTCGCGGCGGCAGGGCGAGGCCCAGGGCGTTGAGGGCGGCGCGCACCCGCTCGCGGCTCTCGCCGACCGCCTTGTCGGGCAGGCCCACGAGGGTGAAGGCGGGCAGCCCGGCGGCCACTTGGACCTGCACCTCGACCTCGGCGGTCTCCATGCCCACGAAGGCGATCGAGCGGACCCGCGCCATGGTCAGGGCCGGCGCCTGGCTGCCGCTGCGCGTCATGAACCTCCCCCTTCGAGAGAGTGCCGGGCGCAGCTTATCAACTTTTCGGAAAGAAGCCAGCCCCTCGACCGGGAGCCGGCCGACGGCTTCAGTTGGCCGCCCTCTCCACCGCGGTCACGACGTCGGTGGCACGCAGAGCGGCGAGGATCCGGTGGAGATGGTCGAGCCCGCTCACCTCCACGTCCAACAGGATCTCGACCAGGTCCGGAGCGCGCCGGCCGAACTTGACATCGGCGATGTTGGCCTCTTGCCGGCCGATCGTCGTCGAGATGGTGCCGAGCGCGCCCGGGCGATCGACGGTCATGACACTGAGCCGCGCGATGGCACGCGGCGCCGTGACCCGATCGTTCCAGCCGATCTCGAGAGCACGCTCGGCGAGGTCACCCGCACGGGCGAGGAAGCGGCAATCGGCGCGGTGGATGCTCACCGCCCTGCCGGTCCGCACGATGCCGAGGATCGGGTCACCCGGCACCGGATGACAGCAGCCGGCATAGTGGAACGCCACCCCGGACGGCAGGCCGAGGATCGGCTGGTCGGCCGGGGACGGCGGCGGCGCCGAGGGCCGGCGCAAGGGTAGGATCGTGGCGCTCGGCCGGCGCCGGGCCACCGTCGCCTGCTTGAGTTCGGGCTCGACGGCCTCGAGCACCGCCCGAACGCCGAGCGTTCCCTCGCCGACCGCCGCGAGGAGATCGTCGACCGATTTCTGGCGCAAGACCTCGAGAGCCCGCTCGAGGCGCGCCTCGCCGAGCTGGACTCCCTCGGCGCGCGCCGCCTTGGTCAAAAGCTCGCGGCCTTGTTCGATGTAGACGGCACGCTGGCGGGTGCGCAGGAAGCGGCGGATCCGCGCCCGCGCCTTGCCGGTGACGACGAACCGCTCCCAAGCGGGCGAGGGCTGGGCGTTGCGGGCGGTGATGATCTCCACCTGATCGCCGTTTTCGAGGCGGTGGCGGAGTTGGACCAAGCGGCCGTCGACCTTGGCGCCGACGCAGTGGTCGCCGACCTCGGAGTGGACCGCGTAGGCGAAGTCGACCGGTGTGGCACCGCGCGGTAGGGCGATGAGATCGCCCTTGGGGGTAAAGCAGAACACCTGATCGGAATACATCTCGAGCTTGGTGTGCTCGAGGAATTCCTCCGGCTCCTGGGCGTGCTCCAGGATCTCCAAAAGCTCGCGGATCCACCGGTAACGCTTGCCCTCGGTGACGCCGGTCTCCTGCTTGTAGACCCAGTGCGCGGCGACCCCGAGTTCGCAGACTTCGTGCATTTCACGGGTTCGTATCTGGACCTCGATCTTGCGCTGCTCGGGGCCGACGATGGTGGTGTGCAACGAACGGTAGCCGTTGGGCTTGGGTGTGCTGATGAAGTCTTTGAAGCGCCCCGGGAGCATGTGGTATCGTGCATGAATGGCGCCGAGTGCCGCGTAACAGGCCTGCACCGTGTCGACCAGCACGCGAAAGGCCATGATGTCGGCGAGCTGCTCGAAGGCGACGTTCTTGCGCTGCATCTTGCGCCAGATCGACCACGGCGCCTTCTCACGGCCGGTGATCTCGGCCTCGATCCCGGCCTCCGTGAGGGTCGCACGCAGCTCCTCGACGACCCGCTCGATCAGCGCCGAGCCCGCCGGACGGAGCAGCTCCAAGCGATGGACGATCGAGGCCCGCGCCTCGGGCCAGAGCTCGGCGAACGCGAGATCCTCGAGCTCGGCCTTCATCCGCTCCATGCCGATCCGCTCGGCCAAGGGCGCGTAGATCTCCATCGTCTCGAGCGCGATCCGCCGCCGCTTGTCCGGGTCCTTGATGAAGTGCAGCGTGCGCATGTTGTGCAGCCGGTCGGCGAGCTTGACCAACAGCACCCGGATGTCCTCGGACATCGCGAGCAGCAGTTTGCGGAAGTTCTCCGCCTGCTCGGTCCGCGGTGATTGCAGCTCGAGCTTGTTGAGCTTGGTGACGCCGTCGACCAGCCGAGCGACGGTCGGCCCGAACAGCCGGCGGATCTCGTCGAGCGTGGCGCCGGTATCCTCCACCGTGTCGTGGAGGAGGGCCGTGGCGATCGAGGCGCTGTCGAGCCGCAGCGCGGTGAGGATGCCCGCGACCTCGACCGGATGATGGAAATAAGGATCACCCGAGGCGCGCAGCTGAGCGCCGTGCGCCTTCATCGCGAACACGTAGGCTCGGTTGAGGAGGTCCTCGTCGGCGCTCGGGTCGTAGGCCTTGACCCGCTCGACCAGCTCGTACTGCCGAAGCGGCGCCCGGCGGGCTCGCGCCGCTTCGGCAACGGCCTCGGGCGCCGGTGCGCCGGCGGCAGCAGCCGCCGTCACGGCGGCCGCCTCCGCGCGCGCCCGCGAACGCGCTCAGTCCCGGTCCGGTACGTCGTGCTCCGCATAGGAGACCCCGGCCGGCATGGGCGCCACGACCCCGACCTCCGGCGGCGGCATGAGGGCCTCGAGCTCCTTGGCGAGATCGGACGGCTCCTCGCTCTCGACCTCGACGTGCCGGCGCAGCCCGTGCACCAGCTCGTAGCGCAGATGATCGAGGTCGATCGTTCCCGCGGCGATTTCGCGCAGCGCCACGACCGGGTTCTTGTCGTTGTCGCGGTCGACCGAGAGCGGTGCGCCCGCGGAGATGTCGCGCGCCCGCTGGGCGGCGAGCATCACCAGTTCGAACCGCGAGGGCACCCGCCCGATGCAGTCTTCGACCGTGATCCTGGCCATCTCGTCTCCGTTGCTCTCGCTGCGAACCCTGGCGTAGAGATAGGTAGCCGAGGTGGCGAGTGGAAGCCAGCCGCCGATCCTCCGGTCTGGTCAGTCGGGAAGCGGCGTGCTAGCGCAACCGACGCGCGCCAAGGAAGCGACCGTCCGGACCTTCCGGATCGTCGCTCGAAACGAGCCGGCAAGAATCCCGCCGGCAGATGTGAAGGATCGATCGACATGGCCCACAGCGGACCGGGTTGTTGGTTCAGCCCTCACGAGCGGATCGCCGTATTCATCGACGGCGCCAATCTCTACCAGGCTGCCCGCGCCCTCGCTTTCGACATCGACTATCGCCGACTGCTCGACGTGTTCGCGAGTCGTGGGCGCCTCGTTCGCGCCTATTACTACACGGCTCTGCTCGACGAGCAAGAATATTCGCCGATCCGGCCGCTCGTCGACTGGCTCGACTACAACGGCTACACGATGGTCACCAAGCCGCTCAAAGAGTTCAGCCAAGCAACCGGCCGGCGTAAGTACAAAGGCAACATGGACGTCGACATCGCCGTCGACGTGATGGAGCTCGCGCCCCACGTCGACCACGTGGTGTTGGTGACCGGCGACGGCGACTTCAAGCGGCTCGTCGAGGCGGTCCAGCGGCGCGGTGTGCGGGTCTCGACCATCAGCACGATCCGCACCACCCCCCCGCTCATCGCCGACGAGCTGCGTCGCCAATCCGACCAGTTCATCGACCTGGCGGAGCTGCACGCCTACATCGCCCGGCAGCGGCCGAGCGAGCCGCCGGCCGATCGCGACGAGCTGATCGAGGAGGAGGACGAGGAGGATCTCGGCTGAGCGGGCCGCCTTCTTTCGCCGTCTGATCCTCCCGCCGACGCGAGGTACCGACCCCGGGGACGGGTCGGGTTGAACGATCGTACGATGCGCCCGGCTGCGCCGAGGGGCGGGTGTGGGGCCCGGCCGCGAGCGGCGCCGCTGGCACG